>CALUGY010000075.1 GCA_944320295.1 uncultured Bacteroides sp. | reverse complement strand
TGTTTCCTTCTCCCCCGGCGGGCTTGTCCCCCCAGGCGTACTGCCCGGAGAGGCAGCACGCAAGCAGCAGGAGGATGGGTTTGATGCGTATCTTCAGCATGGTTTGTATGCGTTTTATAATTCTTTTACTTGTTTTGAAACGGACGTATATGGCGTTGAAAATGCGTATATATCCGTTTGCAACCGCGTGTATGTCCGTTTACGGCGGCGTGTCAATATCCGTCGTTCTGCTCCAGCACGCCGTTGGATATCATGACGTCCTCGTTAGGGATGGGCCACAGGTAGGTCTTGGGGTCGAAACTGCGGTCGACGTACTTCTGTATGAGTCCCTTGTCGCCCATGGGGGTGAAGTCGGGGAACCCGTCCTCGTCCACGGGCGGCGTCTCGGGCCAGAACCAGAGGCCCTTGTCGACGATTTTGGCCTTGAGGTCGGTGGCGGTGAGGCACCCGTAGTAGTCGCAGGCGAAGGCTTTCTCAAACCAGTGCCAGCGCTTCAGGTCCCAGAAGCGGCGGCCCTCCCAGGCGAACTCCATGCGGCGCTCCAGGCGCAGGGCGCGGCGCAGCTCCGTCTGGTCGGTGGTGGTGACGGCGGGGTAGGCCGTGGTCTGGTCGCGCGTCACCTTGTAGGCCCGGGCGCGGACGTCGTTGATGGCGTCGAGCACGCTCTGGTCTATCTCGTCCAGCTCTATCTTGGCCTCGGCGTACATGAGGAGCACGTCGGCGTAGCGCATGATGATGATGGGGTTCTCGGTCTTCAGCTGCTCGGTCCATTCGGGGTTCACGCCCTTACGCAGCTGCATGCAGTTGTAGGCGCAGTAGGGGTTCTTCGAGTTGCGGGCGTCTTTGTTGGTCACTTCCTTGCCGGTGTTGTAGTTCATCACCTTCGTGGCGTTGGGATGCGGGTTGAAGACGTATCCGTTCAGGTCGGTGCCGTGCTCCACGATGGTGTACGTGCAGCGCGGGTCGCGGTTCTCAAAGGGGTTGCGCGGGTTGAAGAGGGGCGATTCGTCGATGGGCAGCCCGTCGGTGCAGGTGTAGGCGGCCAGCAGTTCCCACGAGGGCTGTGCCACGGCGTTTCCGCCGCCGGTGCGGGGCATGAAGTTCTTCACGGCCGACGAGTGTCCCAGCTCGATGGAGCGCGGAATCATGAAGATGGTCTCGCACTCGTACTGCTTGGAGCGGAACAGCTCGCCGTAATCGGGATAGAGCGAATAGGCATCGAGGTCCATGCAGGCCTTGGCCGCGTCGCGGGCCGTCGCCCAGTCGTCCATGTAGAGGGCGATGCGCGCTTTCAATGCCAAGGCCGCCCCGCAGCCCACGCGCTTGAATCCGGACGACGAGTTGTCCACGGGCAGGTTCTGCGCGGCATAGTCGAAGTCGGCGTACACCTGCTTCAGGATGGTCGCCACGTCCGTGCGCCCCGTCATGCGTGCCTCGTCCAGGTCGATGCTGGTAGTGTAAAACGGCACATCGCCGAACGTGTTGATGAGGCGCGAGTAGAAGAAGGCGCGGAAAAACAAGGCCTCGGCCCGCAGCTGCACCAGCGTGTTGCCGGGCACGCTTCCGGCCTGCTCCAGCGCGTCGATACCCTCCAGCACGCGGTTCACGCGGCTGATGCCCTTGTACGAGTTGATCCAGAAGTTTTCGCTCGCGCTCCACTCGCTGGTCACGTTGCCTGCCACGAACTCGTAGATTTCCTCGCGCTGCGCCCAGTCATCGGTGCGGCGGTCGGTCCACCAGTCGGTCTCCAGGGCGTAAAGGTACTCCCTGTAGAAGTCGTTTATCGAGATGCTGATTTCGTCCGCATCGCTATACCAGTTCTCACTAGAAGCGGACGAAGGCGGGTTCAAGTCCAGGTCGACACAAGACGCGACGGACAAGGTCGCCAATATGTACAATATATAAATGCTCTTTCTTACCATAATGCTTAGAATTTAATATCGACACCAAAAGTAAATGTTCTCGCTATGTACGTGCTTACCTTCGCTTCGGGATCCCAGCCGGAGGGATAATGGTCCAGGGTGAACAGGTCCTGGCCCGCCAAGTAAAGGCGCACGTCTTTGATGCGTGCCGCTTCCAGCCACTTCTTGGGCAGCGTGTAACTGATGTTCACGTTTTGCAGGCGGAAGTACGCCCCGTTGAAGAGCCAGAAGTCCGACATGGCATAGTTGGCATCCAACGAACTCTCGGACAGACGGGGGTAACGTGCGGCCAGGTTCTGCTCCGGCGTGTTATAGACGCTCCAGTAGTTGCCCTTCAGCATGGCGGGAGGCGAAAGCCACTTTCCCTCGAAGGGCTGCACCATCTCGATGGGCATGCGGACCTTTTGCTTGCCCACCCCGTTGAACATGACAGACACGGCGAAATTCTTGTAGCTGAAGTCAAGCGTGCCGCCGTAGGTATAGTGCGGCAGGGAGCTGCCCAGCAGCACCTTGTCGTAGGTGGCGTCTATCTTGCCGTCGGGCACGCCGTCCGGGCCGGATATGTCCTTGTACTTCACGTCGCCGGGCTTGTTGGAGGCGATCAGCAAAGCGCTGTTGGCCACATCTTCCTGGGTTTGGAACAGGCCGTCGGACACGTAGCCGTACCACTCGTTGTACTCGCTGCCCTCGCGGATAATCTGGTCGCCGAGGAACACCGTGCCCGAAAGGTTGCCCATCCGGCTCGTATAGTCAGACACGTTGAAGGATGCCCCATAGCCGAAGTCGCCTATCTGGTCGTGCCAGGCGACCCTCAGCTCCCAACCGCGCGTGTTCATGTCGCCTGCGTTCTGGTTAGGATTGCCATAGCCCATGAAGCTGGGAATCTTCACTTCGAGCAGCATGTCCTTTGTCTTCTTATAGTAGTAGTCGGCCGTCAGGCTCAAACGATCGTCGAGGAAGGTGGCGTCCAAGCCGATGTCCCACGTGTAAGTGGTCTCCCACGAGATGTCGCGCACGGCATAGTCCACCTGTGCACCGGTCATACCGGACACCAGGTTGCCCGAGCTGTCCACAAACACGGCATCGCTGAAGCTCACGCTCGCTTGGTAGGGATAATAGTTACCAATGCGCTCGTTGCCAAGCGTACCGAAAGAGCCGCGCAGTTTCAGGTAGGACAGGGCAGACGTGGGAACATCTTCCATGAACTTCTCACCCGTGACAACCCAGCCCAACGAAGCCGAAGGGAAGAAGCCCCAGCGGTTATCTTTGTGGAAGCGTGACGAGCCGTCGGTACGCATGTTGGCTTGCACGTAGTAGCGGTTGCCGAAGTTGTACGCCAAGCGGCCGAAGTAAGAGCGGTAGGCATAGGTCGTGGCGTCACCGGAGTTGGAGAGATAGTTCTTATTACCCAAATCCAGGTAGGGAAAGTTATTGAGTTCGAACTGGTCGCTTCCGGCGGAGAGGTTCTCCAGGTTATAAGTAAAATCCTCGTAGC
>CALUGY010000074.1 GCA_944320295.1 uncultured Bacteroides sp. | reverse complement strand
TCATAATCCTTGCTTTTTGTTTGGTGCAAAATTAGTTTACGGGAGTTGTAAAGGCAGAATGTAAACCTACGCAGAACGCAGAAATAGAGACCGTTAGTGTTAAATGTGCATTCGGTGTCGGGTAATGGTTTGGAAGTGCATCTCTTGCTACAATCCGCCTAAATCCGTTTTTATGCCCTTGTGCCATTCTGTGCCACCCGAAGCCAAACTCTCTGACCGTCAGTAAGAATGCTCAAATTCGCTTTATTCTGCGTTTTATCCTATTATTTTTATCAAAAACAAAACGAGCATAAGAAAAGGAAAACACTACCTTTGCCACACAATTGATAAGACGGCATAAAGACATGCCCTCAAAAATCGTATTGTAATAGCCATGCTACCTCCATTTCCTGTTTACATTACCTTTATGAAGTCTCTGTTTTTGGGAATCATTTACCTGATTATGACTTTCCAGCCTGCCTACGCGCAACATGCACTACAAACACAGATTGAGGAACTACTAATAGGAGAAAAAGCCCAAGTAGGCGTGGCTGTCATCATAAACGGCATGGACACGGTGACCGTGAATAATGACATACGCTATCCCATGATGAGCGTGTTCAAGTTCCACCAAGCATTGGCTGTGGCCAATTACCTTCAAGGTAAACACATCTCTTTGCAAACAGAAATCTTCATCCCGCACAAACAAATGCGGCCCGATACATACAGCCCGCTAAAGGACCGTTTCCCGGAAGGGAATATCTCACTCCCGATATACAAATTGCTGGAATACACGCTCCAACTCAGCGATAACAATGCATGCGACATATTGTTCGACTACATAGGAGGCACCGGGAAAGCGGAGCGTTACATCCGGTCATTAAGCTGCGGCCCTTGCGAATTTCCATCGACGGAAGCTGACATGCACCGGAACCTTGACTTGTGCTATGGCAATTGGACTACTCCTCTTGCGAGCGCAGTATTGCTGGAGAAATTCCTCAACCAAACATTGTTCGACGAGGAGTTACAACATTTCATTTATACCACAATGACCACCTGCCAAACAGGCGAAGACAGATTGGCCAAACCGCTAAAAGGGACAGGGGCAATCATCGGACATAAAACAGGAACAAGCGACCGTAATCTGGAAGGACTGTTCATCGGGGTCAACGATATTGGTTTCGTCCTCTTGCCTGACGGGCGACACTATACCATTGCCGTATATGTGAAAGATTCTCCCAAAACATTAGAAGAAACGAGCCAATTAATAGCCGACATCTCAGAAGCGGCATACAATTTCGTTCAAAACCAATGAACCACCCCAAAGGGGAAGCCTATAAAAAACTGCACAAGTGCTCCCCTTTGTTTTCCCAACGCCACTCCATACACACCTTGCATTTATTGCCACGTTCCTTTTTTCGCCTTATCTTCATTCAAACTGAACGAAAAGAACATTTTACCAGTCATACCGTAACCGGCGATATCATATATGCAAATTCTCCGGTGACGCGCAGGAAATGCAGGCCGTAGATAGTGGAAAAACAGCTTCGCCTTTCCCGCACAACAAGGAGATAAAGTCGAATAATCACAGCAAAACATAGCAAAATAGTACAAATCGGACACATTATCGCTCGTATTGCACTTTCCCGTCCTTACCATGCGCACTACTTTTGTGCCAAAAGAATATGGGAAACGACCTGCCAATGAAATAAAAAACATGCAATTATCCGACCAGAAGAAAGAACTTTAATGTCTCATAATTGTTTCATAAAGCAGAGCCGAACTTTCCCCATATACAAGCGTGCCAAGCGCAACACGTTGCGGACAAACACGCGACATGTTGCGAGCGGCAACGGAACATGTTGCGACCGAAAGCGGAACACGTTGGAAGCAAAGCCCGCAAATATGCAGGATAACGCGCTCGTGGTAACTGAATATAACTAACTATAATACAATAAGCAATGAAGATTTACTTTCATTTCATCGGGTTGATAGGCCTCATCGCCTTGGTGTCATGCACAAGCAAGACGGACAACTCCACAGGACAGGAATATAAAACGGTAAAAATAGACACGGTGCGCACGGCATCTTCTCTTTCTGTACTGCAATTTCCCGGCAGGGTGAAAGCGGCACACGACATAAACATTGCATTCCGTGTAAGCGGCACCATCGAAAGGATTTACGTAAACGAAGGAGCCAAAGTACGCAAGGGACAATTGCTGGCACGCCTGGATACCACCGACTATGCCGTCCAACTGAAAGCCACCGAAGCAGAATACCAACAAGTGAAAGGCGAAGCCGAACGTGTCATCGCCCTATACAACGAAGGCGGAACGACCCCTGTCGCATACGACAAGGCGCGTTACGGCCTGCAGCAAATAGAAGCCAAATACAAGAACCATAAGGACATGCTGGCATATGCCTACCTGTATGCACCGTTCGACGGCTACGTGCAGAAGACGTTGTTCGACGAGCACGAAACCGTAGCGGCCGGAATGCCCGTCATCTCCATCATCAGCCAAGACACGCCCGAAGTGGAACTGAACCTGCCAGCCTCGGAATACATCCGGCGGAACACGTTCGAAAAGTTCAGCTGCACGCTCGACATCTACCCGGGCAAAGAGTATCCTCTGCAACTCATCGGGATAACGGAAAAGGCCAATGCCAACCAGCTATACGCCATACACCTGAAAATGGACAAAAGCGTGATGCCACTACCCTCTCCTGGCATGAACACCATGGTGTCCATCTATTGCCGGACAGAGGGGCAGGCCATTTACAGCGTGCCGGGTAGTTCCGTGTGGCAACAAGACGGGCAAACCTACATATACATATATCAACAAGACAACGGGCAAGTGCGCCGTACGGAAGTGGAGTGCTTGCGTCTCACCGGCAATGGCGACATGCTGCTCAGAGGCGAAGACTTGAAAGCCGGAGACTGTGTAGTGTCGTCCGGTGTACACCACATAAACAATGGCGAAAAGGTCAAGGCATTGCCTCCGGTTTCCGCCACTAACGAAGGAGGACTGTTATGATAGACATCAGCAAATGGGCTTTTAAGAACCGCAATCTGGTTTATTTCCTGATAGCGGTCCTGCTGGTTGGCGGAGGAATCTCCTGCTACCAGATGAGCAAACTGGAAGACCCCGAAATAAAGGTCAAACTGGCCATGGTGGCAACGGTATATCCCGGTGCTTCCGCGCACCAAGTAGAGCTGGAAGTGACCGACCCGTTGGAAAAAGCCATCCGCACAATGGGCAATCTGGACAACGTGGAGAGTTACTCCTATAACGACCTGTCCCTCATCCAAGTGGAGCTGAGTACAACGGTGCCCGATGACAAGGTGGACCAATGCTGGGACCGCCTGCGCCGCAAAGTAAACGACGCACGAGCCTCCCTGCCCCAAGGCGCCAATGCCCCGATGGTAGAAGACGACTTCGGGAACGTGTATGGCATATTCTATGCCTTGACAGGAGACGGGTTGAAAGACCGGGAACTGTCCAATTACGCGGAGCTGATCAAGCGGGAAGTGAGCGAGATAGAAGGCGTGGAGCGCGTGGAGCTTTACGGGAAGCGGGAAGAGTGCATCAACATATCCCTGCTGCAAGACCGCATGGCCAACCTCGGTGTAAAACCCATAGAGGTGCTCATGACCCTGAACGGACAAAACGAAACCACCTACAGCGGCTACTTCGACAACCAAGACCGGCGCATACGTGTTACCGTGAGCGACAAGTTCAAGACGGTGGACGACATCGGCCGGATGCTCATACAAGGACATGAAGGAGACCAGCTGCGCTTGAGGGACATCGCGGAAATAGAAAAAGACTACGAGAAGCCCACACGCAACGAGATGTTCTACAACGGGGAACGGGCCATAGGGATACTGATAGCCGCCTCCTCCAGCTCGGACATCGTGAAGGTGGGCTACTCGGTGGAGCGGGAAATGGAGCGGCTTCGCGAGGAACGCTTCCCCACCGGGGTGGAGTACCACAAAGTGTTCTACCAGCCGGAACGCGTCACGGCCTCGCTGGGCACATTCGTCATCAACCTCATCGAGTCCGTGGCCATCGTGGTCTTGATATTGATGCTGACCATGGGATTCAAGAGCGGGGTTATCATCGGGATATCGCTCATCGTCACCGTGTTCGGGTCCTTCCTCTTCCTGGGGAATATGGACGGCACCTTGCAGCGGGTGTCGCTGGGCGCGTTCATCTTGGCAATGGGCATGTTGGTGGACAATGCCATCGTCATCGTGGACGGCATATTGGTGGACATGAAGGCGGGAAAGCCGCGCATGGAAGCCCTGACCGCCATCGGACGGCAGACGGCCATGCCCCTGCTGGGAGCGACGCTGATTGCCATACTTGCCTTCCTGCCCATCTTCCTGTCGCCGGACACGGCGGGGGTCTACACCCGCGACCTGTTCATCATACTGGCCGTGTCGTTGTTGCTCAGTTGGGTGCTGGCATTGGTGCATGTGCCCCTCATCGCCAACCGCTACCTGCACCCGGCGGTGGAACCTACCGACCACGGGAAGCGCGTATACAAGGGCGTGGCCTATGAATGGCTGCGCAGCGGACTGCATTGGGGGCTGGGACACCGGCTCACCTTCCTGTTCCTGATGGTGGGACTGCTGGCCTTGTCGGCATTCGGCTTCCAGTTCCTGAAGAGAGGGTTCTTCCCTGACATGGACTACGACCAGCTATACATGGAGTACAAGTTGCCCGAGGGCACGGACTACACCCGGGTGGAGCACGACTTGATGGAGATACAGTCTTACCTGCAGACAAGGCCGGAGGTGACGGACATCGTGGCCTCGGTGGGCGGGGCCCCCGGAAGGTACAACCTGGTGAGGAGCATACCGAACCCGTCGCTGGCGTACGGCGAGCTGATAGTGAGCTTCACGTCGTCCGGCGAGCTGGTGGACAACATCGACGAGATACAGCAGTACCTCACCTCGCATTATCCCGGCGCATATGTCAAGCTGAAGCGTTACAACCTGATGTTCAAGAAATACCCCATCGAAGCCCAGTTCCTGGGCCCGGACCCGGCGGTGTTGAAGCAACTGGCCGATAGTGCACGGAGCATCATGGCCGGCATGAAGGAGGTGTGCCTCATCACCACCGACTGGGACGAGAAGGTGCCGGTGCTGACCGTGGACTATGACCAGGCCGCCGCACGCGCCCTGGGCTTGAGCCGCAGCGATGTCAGCATGTCCCTGCTGGCCGCGACGGGCGGCATCCCGGTGGGGAGCTTCCATGAAGGCATACACCGCAACGCCATCTACCTGAAGTGTGTGGACGAGGAGGGGCGGCCCATTGAAGACCTGGGTAACGTGCAGGTGTTCTCCACCTTGCCGGCATTGGGCAGCGTGCTCACCGAGGAGGTGCTCCTCAAGTTGAAGGCGGGCACCCTGTCGAAGGACGAGCTGATAGAACGCCTGATGGCCACCACGCCCCTGCGGCAGGTGAGCCGCGACGTGGCCATCAACTGGGAATATCCCGTCATCCCCCGCTACAACGGGCAGCGCAGCTACCGCGTGCAATGCTCGCCTGCGCCGGGCCTGGAGACCGAGGAGGCGTGGCAGGCAGTATCCGGGAAGTTGGCCAAGATCCAGCTGCCCGAGGGCTACACGTTGCAATGGCAAGGGGAGAAGATAGCCAGCACGAAGTCCACCAAATACCTCTTCAAGAACTTCCCGCTTGCCGTCATCCTCATGATTGCCATCCTCATCATGTTGTTCAAGGACTACCGGAAGCCTCTCATCATACTTTGCTGCCTGCCCATGATACTGGTGGGCGTGGTGGCCGTGATGCTGGTCACGGGAAAGGTGTTCGACTTCGTCGCCATCGTGGGCACGCTGGGGCTGATAGGGATGCTGACCAAGAACGGCATCGTGCTGATGGACGAGATCGCGCTCCAGATAGGCCGCGGCGAGGAGCCCGTCACCGCCCTGGTGGACAGCTCGCAGAGCCGCCTGCGGCCGGTGATGATGGCCTCGCTCACCACCATACTGGGCATGATTCCCCTGCTGACCGACCCGATGTTCGGCTCCCTCTCGGCCGTCATCATGGGAGGACTGCTGTTCGGGACGCTCATCACCCTGCTCTTTATCCCCGTGCTCTACGCACTATTCTTCCACATCAAAAAGTAACTGTCCTATGCATAAGATACACATCATCCTGCTCATGTCCCTGCTCTGCGGCGGCAGTCTCGCCGCGCAGGAGACGCTCACCATGGAACAATGCCGCGCCCTGGCCCTCGAACAGAACAAGCGCGTCGCCGCGGCCGGCAAGATGGCGGAAGCCGCCCGCTATACCCGCCGGAGCTACAAGGCCAACTTCCTGCCAGACTTCACCCTCGACGGCCTGGGAGCCTACGGCACGCTCGACGGCTCGCTGGCCATCCCCGGGGGAAACCTGCCCGTGCTTGTACCCGACGCCGCGGGCAACATGCTGCCCAACGGCACGTACGCCTACTTCCCGGGAGTGAACCTGAATTACGAGATGGGCGGCGTCTACATGGGCGGCGTCACCGTGAAGCAACCTCTCTACATGGGCGGCAAGATCATGGCCGCCTACAAGATGGCCCGCCTGGGAGAAGACATGGCCCGCCTGGGCAAGGAGCTGACGGAAACCGAGGTCATCGTGGCCACCGACAAGGCCTACGCCAACATGGTCAAGGCCCAGGAGATGCGCAAGGTGGCCGAGGCATACCACGGCACCCTCGGCGAGCTGATGCGCAACGTGCAGAGCGCCCAAAAGCACGGACTTGCCACGCACAACGACGTGCTCAAGGTGAAAGTCAAGCTCAACGAAGCCCAGATGAACCTCTACAAGGCGGGCAACGCCCTGCAACTGGCCGCCATGAACCTGTGCCACTACATCGGCAAGCCGCTGCACACCCCCATCCGGGTGTCCGACGAGCTGCCCCGCGTGGAGGCCGGGCCGGTGCAGACCGACGACATCACCGCCCGCCCGGAGTATAAGCTGCTGGACAAACAGGTGGAACTGAACCGACAGCAGGTCAAACTCTCGCGCAGCGAACTCCTGCCCAAGATAGGCATCGTGGGCAACTACAGCTACATGAACGGGCTGGAGATCAACGACCAGAAGGTCTTCGACAAGGGAAGCTTCACGGCAATGCTCAGCGTCAGCGTGCCCGTCTTCCACTTCGGCGAACGCAAGAACAAGGTCAACGCCGCCAAGGCCAAGCTGCAACAGAGCCTGCTGGAACAGAGCGACCAACAAGAGCTGATGCTCCTGCAACTCACCCAGGCGGCCCACAACCTTGAAGAGGCGCAGCTGGAGTGCGACCTGGCCGACACGTCGCTCGAACAAGCCGAGGAGAACCGCCGGGTCAGCGCAGAACAGTACAAGCTTGGCCTCGAAACCCTGTCCGACCACCTGGAAGCACAGACGCTCTGGCAGGCCGCCTACCAGACGCAGGTCGACGCGCACTTCCGCCTCTACCTGGCCTGGATAGCCCACCGCCAAGCCAGCGGCATGTTAAGATAATTCGCAACCAGACTGCACCCCTGCGGCCCGCCATGCGCGCCCCCTTCCGGGCACCTTGGCGGGCCGCCTCCGTAGGCCCCTTTCCACCCCTCCGGCCGGGAATGGGCCACCCCCCCGTAGAAGTACTCCAAATGGGTCCTCGGACACCCTTCGAGAGAGCTGGGCAGCTCTCCCCCCATGACCTGCCCAGCTCACCCCTGGTGAGCTGCCCAGCTCTCTCCGGGTGTTCTGGGCAGCTCTCCCGCAGACACCTCGCGGGCACCCCGAAAAAGGCCTGCGAACAGCCCGGAAAATAGCCCGCCGGGAGGCATGAAAACAGCCCGCCGGGAGGCCGGGAACTGGCCGCCGGATGTCAATATAAATAACCATCATGATAGCTGGAATGTCCCGCTGTGCAGGGTGGAACGAAGACAGGGGTGTGCCGGAATGAGTGTTGACTATCGCTTTGCCCTGTCATCCTGAACGTAGTGAAGGATCTCCTGCCGACTTCTGCTTTCGGGAGATGCTTCACATGCGTTCAGCATGACGGTTTGATAGCAATGCTCATGTTCGGCACACCCCCGTCACATAGCACGGCAACGGGGCGGGGTCACCAAAAGCGGTTCTTCGAGGCATTGTACTCGAAGCCCACGCGCTTCAGGCGGCGGGTAATCTCCTCCTTGCTGACCTGCAGGTCGTCGCACAGCGCGTCGAGTGAGGGATACTGGTCACGCAGTTTCGTGTTGATGAAGCTGTAGAGCATCATCGGGTCTTCCGGTAAGTTCATGTTCATGTTCCTCGTGATGTGATAAAGACGAATACGGCTGCAAAGGTAGGCGTTTGCCCGCGGCCGGGCAATGACAATGGTCAAAAGAAGAGGGACGGGTGGCGGCCGTCGTCAGTCCATGCGGCCCGCGCGGCGTTGGCTCACCAGCACGTATATCACCACCGGCGCGCCGACGATGGGGGTCACGGCGTTCAGGGGGATGATGCCCATGTCGCCGGGCAGCACGCAGGCCAGGTTGCAGAGCAATGCCACGGCCGCCCCGGCCAGCATGGTGACGGGCAGCAGGACGGAATGGTTGGAGGTTCGCAGCATGAGGCGTGCCATGTGGGGCACGGCCAGATCGATGAACAGGATGGGGCCGCAGAAGGCGGTAGTCGCCGCCGTCAGCAGTCCGGCCACGACGAGCAGGGCGTTGCGCACGCGGCGCACGCGGATGCCCAGGTTGGCCGCATACCGCTCGCCCAGCAGCAGGACGTTCAGCGGCTTGACGAGCAGCAGCGAGGCGAAGAGCCCGCACAGCACCACCGTGGCGAAGGCCGGCATCTGGCGCAACGTCACGCCGCCGAAGTTGCCCAGTCCCCAAACCATGTAGGACTGCACCCCCTCGGCGCTGGCGAAGAAGTTGAGCAGCGAGATGGCGGACGATGCCGTATAGCCCGTCATGATGCCCGCGATGAGGAGCATCACCCCGCTGCGTAGAAGGGTGGAGAAAAACAGTATCAAGGCCATGACCGCCATGGCCCCCACGAAGGCGCCCAGCAGCACGGCAAGGAAGCCGGAGATGGTGAACGCGCCCGACAGCGCCGCCGACATCATGCCGCCCCCTCCGGCCAGCATGACCACCGCCACCCCAAGGCTCGCGCCGGAGTTCACGCCGAGTATCGAGGTGCCCGCCAGCGGGTTCTTGAAGGCCGTTTGCAGCATCAACCCGCAGGCGGACAGGGCGCTGCCGCAGAGCATGGCGGTCAGGGCCTGGGGCAGGCGTGCCTCGCGGACGATGAAGGTCCAGCTCTCCTTGGCGGCGTCGTGCCCGGCCAGTATGCCCAGCACTTCAGCCGCGGGGATGCGGACCGACCCGGCCATCAGGTTGGCCAGGAATAGCAGGACGATGAGCACGCCCAGCAGCAGGGTGTATTTCCATGTCTTCGCCATAAGTCACTCCTTTAGCTTGGTGAAATAGCGCAGGCCTTCTGGTCGGCGCAGTTCCGGGTGGAACATCTGGATGAGGTCGGAGAGCAGGCGGTCGGGGCGGAAGGGTGTCTCCTCGTAGTAGGGCACCCGTGCCGTGTTGCAGCCGTAGATGTTGCGCGTCTTGAATGCCTTGAACTGGGCATAGCCGGCGTATTCGGCAGCCAGGTCGGCATAGGTCATGTCGCGTTCGCGGTTGTACTTGATGAGCCAGATGTCGGCGTCGCCCGCGCGGTCATACACCGCCTCAAACGACAGGGGCAGGGCCTCGCTGGAGGGCACGTCGGCAAAGGCATACCGCCCGCAGGCGTCGTCGAACAGGCGTGCGGTGGTGGTCTCCCCCCCTGAAATGTACCACACCGGGCCGTACTTCAGGTCGCTCAACACCGAGTAGGACGAGGACGAGCACATGGCGTGCAGCTTCAGCCGTTGGTAGCAGCTGTCCACCTGGGCGAAGAGGCTGTCCGCCTGCGCCTCCCGGCTGAAGAGCAGTCCGTAGAACCGCATCCACTCGGCACGCCCCAGGGCGGACGGCTCGGCATAGTCCGCGCACTCGATGATGGGGATGTCGAGCTTCTCGATGCGCCCGTACCCGCCGCCGTTCTGGTAGGGGGAGAGCAGGATGGCGTCGGGGTGCAGGGCGATGATGCGCTCCATGTCGGGGCTGGTGCCCACGCCGCAGTCGGCCATGTCGCCGCGCTCGCATGCCCTGTGCACGAACGGGAGGTTGATGTACCGCAGGTCGCACACCCCGCCGATGCCCCGCTCCGCGCCCAGCGTCTGCAGCAGCGCGCAATGCACGGAGGAGTAGACCAATGCACGGGAGAGGGGCGTGCGCACCACGGTGCCCTCCGGCAGGTTGTCCGGCAGGGGGCGGTCCTTGTCCACGAGGACATATGTGCGTAGTGTCTTCAAGGTGTCCCAGGGGTTGCGCAGCACGGCCAGGGTGTAATCCGGGCAGGTCACCAGGCGGATGTTCCTGGCGTGGCGCATGGTCAGGGTGTCGGCTCCCTGGGCCGGGACGGCGGCGGCCCCTCCCCCGCCCCGGCAGGAGGCGATGAGGAAGGCCGCGGCCAGCAACGGCAGGAGCAGGAATGTTTTTCTCATATACATGGTGATGGGTGAATGTTATGCTGACGTGGTGTCCGTGGGGATGGACGGGGGATGCGGCCCCTGTCCCCACGGGGTGTGGAGGCAGGTGCTCAGTCCACGAATATCATCTTGTAGGCGAATATCCCGCCCGATTCAAACTTGCCCACGAACGTGCCGTCGGCCTTGAAGCGGTAGATGTCACTATTACCTTGGCTGGCATGTGACACGCCGATGTACAGCTCGTTCCGGTCATCATCCACGCTGAACATGTTGATGGAGGCGGTGGCCAGCTCGTCGGGAATGTCCTTCAGGAAGGGCGTGTCGTTGCGCTCTCCCCGGGTGGTATCGTAGGTGTAGAAGGTGTTCGTGGCCTCGTAAGTCGTCCAGTTCATCTCCGAGAATATCACGTAGAGCGTGTTGCCCAGGGCGGTGATGTGTGTGCCTTGTCCAATCTGCTTGTAGGTCTTGTTCTGCTGGTCGTACACGGCCACAGGATACGGGTAGTTCGTGTAGTCGCTGCTGCCGTATCCTTGCAGGAAGATGCGGTCTCCGCACTCCACTATCTTCTCCGGGTTCTGGAATATCTCGACATGTTCCGCCTGGCTGAAGGCCGCGATGTCGATGATGGACAGGCGATTGTCCGCCCCCCAGCCCGAGTTGACGCAATAGAGCTTCCCGTCGTGTTCGATAATCTGTTCCGGGTTGTTGCCCACCTTCACCATCGCCTCGAAGGCCAGCGTGGCAGCGTCGAGACGGGCCACGTTACCGCTGTAGAGGGTGACGTAGATCTTGCCGTCCTCCGCGGCCATGAACCGGGGTTGTCCCTGCTCTTCGGTGAACTGGTATCGGCATTGCTCCACGCCTGCGCCGCTCAGCTTGGCGATGTAGTTCGAGCCGGACATCACGACGTAAAGGTTGCCGTCATACTCTATGATGTCCTGTCCCGTGTCGCCCAGGTACTTGCCGTTCTGTGTGTAGTAAATGTCGCCGATAGTCGCCGTGCGGCCCAGCGGGTCGTAGAAGGTGAGGCTGGCGTTGTTACTGCCGGACACGCCCATGTTCAAGACGAACGCGCGCTCTTGGGGAAGCTGCACTTTGGCACCCTCGTTCCAGTCTGTTCCGTTGTTATCATCGCTGCACGCGGCAAAGGCCACGAGGCCAAGGGCTGCAAGCCCTCCCAATAATCCTTTTGTTTTCATTGGCTTCTTTTCTTTAGTTATATCACATGTTCATAATCACTCATCAGAAGGAGAATGTCCCGCCCAGCCGCCATGCCCTGCCCGGCATAGGATAGTACTTGATGACTTCATACTGCTCGTCTGCCAGGTTGACTATCTCGGCCTGCAGCCTCAGGCGGCAGGCACCTAAGGCGAACTCCCTGGTCAGGGAAAGGGTCTGCTCCACGTATGAGGCAATCTCGTTGGCCGGTATGTTCTGCGCCATGTAGTAGCGTTTTCCCGCCGCCGTCAGCGAGTAGCCCACTTGCAGCCAGGGCGTGTCCAGTTGCAGGGAGACACTCCCGCTGTGGCGCGGCGTGTAGGGCAGCTGTTGCTTGTAGTTCTTGGCATCGGGGTCGGTCAGGTCCACGGCCTTCTGCCAGGTATAGGCCGCGGCCAGCATCAGGCCGAAGCGGCGGGGCATGGGCACGTATGCCGACCAGGTGGCATCCACCCCGTGGATGTGCACCTTGCCGAAGTTTGCCATGCGCCACACGTAGGTGGAGGGGTAGGCCACTATCTTGTCCGTCACTTCATTGTAGTAGGCATCCACCGTGAGGGCCATGTTGCCTACGAAGGGAAAGGGGGCGCCTCCCCACGTGAGGCCCACATTGTACTCGCGGGCATTCTCCGGGCGCAATGACGTGTTGCCTATGCGCAGGTAGTACAGGTCGTTGAACGTCGGCACGCGGAAGGTGTTCTTGTACATGGCCCGCACATAGAAGGCCTGCCCCTCCCACGGACGGTAAGAGACGGAGAACGCGGGCGACAGGCGCTTGCGGTCGGCCGGGGCCGTCCCGCGCTTCACCCGCTCCGTGATATACGTGTTCACCAGCGTCCCCGCCAGCGTGAGCCGTTGCCATTGGAAGCGGGCATTCAAGGCCGTAAGCGAGGTGTACCGCACCGGATTGGGCGAGTTGTTGATGTTGTTGCGCAGCGTGTTCACCGCCCCGTCTTGCGCCAGGGAGAGCGAGAGACCCGCCAACGGCTGCCAGCGCAAGGAGGCCGTGGCATAATACTCGTCCTGCCGGTGGACATCCGTCTGTTTACCCCCTTCGTACTTCACATCGGTGTCCTCGTAGCGGTTCCATGAGTGGTTATATTTGGCATGGGCACGAAGCGTCCACCGGGGAGAGATCTCCCTCTCGTATCCGGCCTGCAGGAAGAAGTTTTCATCCCAAAGACGTTCCCGGGAGGTGGAGTTGTAGAGTATGACGGAACCGGGCAGGCCGCGCTCGGAATAGTAGTACTGTGCCTTTACCTTCAGTTCGCTGCTGTCGCGCAGCATGTGGTACAGGTTGGCCTCGCCTTGCCACGAGTGGATGTCGGAGTTGTTGCGCCGCTCCTTGGTGACCTCTATGCCGTTTACCAGCGTAAAAGGATAGTTGCCGTCGGCGCGCATGAAGTTGCCGTCCACAGCCAGCCGGGTACGCTCTCCCGCCTGCTGCCACCATCGCACCGAAGGCTCCACGTACCCAAACGAACCGCCGCGCAGGCGCACACGGAAGGCCGAAGAGCGCCCGTCGTCAAAGTGTGGACGTTCGGTTTCTATGCTCAACACTCCGGCCGAGGCATAGTGGCGTGCCGACTGCAGCAGGTCGTCTCCCTGCCCCACACTCAGCGACACCAAAGCCACATTGTCGAGCGGAAAGCGGCCTATGTCTATCTGCCCGGCCTGGCAGTTGCTCACCGCCACCCCGTCATAGCTCACGGCGGTATGGGCCGCACCCATGTTGCGCACGGACACCGTTTTCAGGCCGCCAATGCCACCATAGTCCCTCACATCGGTCCCGGCAAAACGGCGGACGGCATCGGCCATGTTCTGAAGGCCCAGCTGATTCAAGTCCTGCTGCGACATGAGCTGTACGGGCGTAACCGACGATACCTTGGCCGGAACACGCCGTGCCGTCACCTCCACCTCCTCTATGTGGTGGGTCTTTCCCGCAATCGTGTCGCCCGGTACATCCTGCGCTGAAAGCGGCCGGATGGTTGTTACCATACAAAAGAAACTGATGCGGCACGCCCGCACCCACGTCTCTTTCCTCATAAACGCTGAAAAGTAATGTCCTATAATACTCGTTGCACTACCCGCTTTCCTCGAACGGATAATTTTTCGACTTTGTTTTGCAGGTCTTCTGACTCGCTCCCTGTGCACCGCCTTCCCATTTCCCTACGGCAAATAGTGGCGTGGTATTGGTGCACTCCTCATGAAGCTCACAGCAGCGGGACTGTCCGGGATTTTCACCCGATTCCCTTTTCATCCTGCCCCCGGACGGGGGACGCGGAACAAAACAGAGGCAAAGATAGGGGAAATATTGTGATAAGAAAAGAAACAGATAATTTTTATGTAAAAAGGACTGGAACAAATATAAAGAGAGTGTACCCATGCGAGTACACTCTCATAATTTATCCCTCAGGAAATGAACGTATTCATACTATTCCTTTACAATAGACAACATACACTCGTAAGGCAAAGACTCTACTGGTTGACCATTTACTGTATACGATTCGCTAAATGAGTACGTTTTATGTATTACACGCTCGCAATATACCAAAAGCTTACCGGTCAAGTAAAGCAATCATGCAAAATTCCTACATGCTTAGCAGTATATTTTCTCAAACAGGAAAGGAAGAAAATACTTACCCGCCCGGACAATTGTTTGCAGGCAAAAATAAGTACATTTGCAGGCGTGTGATAAACGTGAACAATATGAAGAACGAATTTCTGCAGTCGCTCCCCAAGGAAAGACTGGTCCAACTGATAGAGGACTACTCTAAGAACTGGCTGGCAATGGACGGGGTATGGTTTCAATCCATTGAACAAAAGCTCGGCATGGACGAAGCCATGTTCCATGATGCCGAGGCATGGCGGAAGTTCACCGTAATAGAGGCCAAACGCATCAAGCAATTCTTAGAATTGCCCGAACGTCCCGGCCTCAAGGGATTGGCCCTTGCCCTGCAACTCCGTTTCTATGCCAACCTGAACGAGGCGGACATCCTTATGGACGAAGAGGAAAAGGTGCTGGTTTACCGCACCAGGGAGTGCCGGGTGCAACGTGCACGCGAACGCAAACATATGCCGTTTCACCCCTGTAAACCTGTGGGTGAGATAGAATACGCCGGTTTTGCACGCACGATAGACGACCGCATCGGGTGCGAATGCCTCAGCTGTTACCCCGACGTGACAGACCCTACCTGCTGCTGCGCATGGCGCTTCCGCTTGAAGGAATAAAGCGTCTGACTTACAGGCGATAGGCGGAACAGCTTCGAAGTGTGAACGGAGGCTGTTCCGAGCGCGCCCGCAACGCGTTGGAAACAAAGACGGAACGTGTCGGGAGCACGCTCCGTACACGTTCCGCACAAACACGCTATAAGACAAAAGATATCAGTTCGTTATCTTGAAGCCAAGAAAGAAGGTGCGGGGCTGGGTAGGGCCGTAGAAATAGCCGGAGTCGCGGAACTCCCCCTTGTCCAGGTCTTTCTGGAAGCTATCGAACAGGTTTTGCACGCCCGCATTCAGTTGGAGCTTGATGTGGTCGTGCAGCACGAAGGTGTAGTTCAGCTTCACGCCCATGTCGAAAAACTGTGGCGTGTGTTCCATGCGGTCTTTTTCAATGTAGCCCGCATAGTGCGGCACAATCATGCGGCCGGTATAGGTACCCGACAGGGAGAAGTCGAAGTTCTTCAGCGGTGCGGACGAGAAGGTGAAGTAACCATAGTAGTCCGGCGTGCGGGGCATTCGCTTGGTAGTAAGGTCCACGCCGTCCACCTGCGTCCAAGCCTCCGCCCGCGTGTAGCGGCTGCGTTGTGCGGTGAAGCCCAGTTGCAACTGCGCCTCCCGCCCGTGGGCTATCTTGGCATCGAGGTTGGCCCCGTAGACCCGTGCACCGTTGCCGTTGCGGCGTTCCTTTATCATATCCCCGGCCTCGTTGTGGCCAATGTCTTCAAGCACGAACACATGGCGCAGGTCGGTGTAGAATCCCTCCACAAGCACGTTGGCCTGCCAATGGCCGAAACGTGTGGTCCAGTCCAACGAACCGCTGTAGCTGTTGGAACGCTCCTCGCGCAAGCCGTCGGCCAGCCTGATTTGCACGCCCTCGCCTCCCACGGCCGTCACGTGCAGGTCTTCGTCGTATGCCTGCGGGGCGCGGAAGCCTGTGGAGTACGTCAAGCGCGCTTGCAAGTCGTCCATCGGCTTGTAGAGCAGGTTCACGCGCGGGCTGACAATGAGTTTGTCTATCAGGTTGTGCTTGTCCAGACGCAGCCCGGCCAGAAGGGTCAGCCGTTCCATCTTCCACTCGTTTTGCACGAACGCGCTGGCTATGCGCACCTTCTGCTCCATGTCTCGGTGGTATCCGGTCATCACGTCGTGCAGAGCATTGTGCTGGTACTCCAGTCCGCCCGTAAAGGTGGCCGGGGCAAAGAGGCAGTTGTTCATGTTGCCCACGTACATGCCTCCCGCCACAGCCGTCAGGTCGTCGGTCACGCCGTAAGCGTTCAGGTCACGCTGCGCGCCGTAGTAGCTGTTGCGGTCAGTATGCTGTATGGAGGTATAGAACGACACCTTGTGCTTGTACTCGCGCCAGAACAGGTCGTAGCTCAGACCGCCGCTGTTGATGACGTGCTTGGTCTGCTCGGTGATGTCGCTCTCGTGCGGCTGCAGGTCGAACTTGTTGCCACCTCGGCGGAACTCGTTCGTGGTGTGATACTCCAAGTTGATGCGGCTAAAGTGCGTGGGGCGGTAATAGGCGCGGAAACCGAAGGTGTTCATGTTCAGCTTGCCCAACTCCGAAAAGCCGTCGCCGTCGCGGTCGTAAGGGTTGCGGTTGCGATAACTTTCGTACAGGGCTATGCCGTAAGAGTTGTCCTTGGCCACGAGCGACACGTTGGCACCCATGTACTGTTCCCACGACTGCCCGCCGAGGTTGGAGAAGGTGCTCGACACTTGGAACGAGTTGTTGATGGGGTCTTTCGTGATGATGTTGATGGTACCGCCCACGGCATTAGCCCCGAACAAGGCGGAGCCTCCGCCACGCACCACCTCCACACGCTCTATCATGTTGACAGGTATCTGTTCCAGGCCGTACACTCCACTCAATGCGCTGATGACGGGGCGACTGTTGATGAGTATCTGCGAATAAGGGCCTTCCAACCCGTTGATGCGCACTTGCGGAAAGCCGCAGTTCTGGCAGTTGTTCTCCACCCGCAAACCCGACTGGAAGTTCAGCGATTTGGCCAGGTCGGTGGAGTTTACTGTCTCGAACAGTTTCGTGCTCATCACGTTCACCACCACGGGAGCCTCCTTGCGGCTCACCTCGTTGCGGTTGGCCGACACCACCACCTCGTCCGTCATGAAGCTCTCCTCCTCCATCTGGAAGTGCACCACGGCGGTAAAGTCCTTGTGTACGGCCACTTCCTTCTCTTGCGTCTTGTATCCCACGGACGACACACGCAAGCGGTACGTGCCCTCAGGCAGCCCGGTCAGGGAAAACTGTCCCTCTTCGTTTGTCACCGTTCCCTGCCCCGTTCCTACGATAAGCACCGTGGCATAAGGTATGTTGGTTTCTGTTCCTTTCTCTATCACGTGGCCGGATATCATGTGGCCCTCTTTCACGGGGTTTGTCGCTCCCGCATAAGGCACAATGGCGGCCAAAACCGCGCATAGCGCCAATATGTATTTCTTCATCTCGATGATTCGTTTTTATGATTGATAATCGGTCTCCCAAAGTCCATCTTTAGCGTCCTAAAGTCCCTCTTTAGGAACGCAAAGTGCCACTTTAGAAAGTTGGAATCCATGTATGGGTACATATCTCCCATACAATGGGAAAGGGTATGCCGAGAGGGCACATTACCCCATGCCTCATGCGGAAACGCTGTCACACGACAACGCGACCGCAAAGCATCGGCTGCAAGTTTAATGGATGAAGGATGATGCGGGAGGTGCCCTGAGCGTAAGACATGCCCAAGGTTTACGGGCAACAAGCCGGGTCAACGGAGCACAAGACAACACAGCCAGCAGCACAAGGAACGGCAACAAGCAAATTGGAGCCCCGTCAACCGATGACGCCAAAGGCGTAGCCTGCCCGATGGAAAGGAAAGAAGACTGCGTGTGACCATGCGTATTGTGGAAAGGATGTGAATGCACCACCGAAACACCGTCCACATAGTGCACATGCAGAAACGCCGTGTAACCTGCCTGATACACCAAGAAGAGTATCAGCAGACACACGGCATTTATCCTTATTTTGCCACTTCTAAACTGTCGCATTCCTCGCATTGCTTACGTTTGAGGCGGCAAAGATAGGAAAAAACGGGAAATTTCTCCACAAACTACCTTACAGCCTTTTTTACCTCCGCCACAAAGACAAGTCTTCAAGACTGATTTTGGCACAGAATTCATATCCCGCAAAAATTCCAGAGAATAATAGCAGGCATGGATGCCCGCCTTAAGATCAGTCCTTCTTATGCCCGAATTGAATGATTCTCTTGGCTTTACGTTTTGGGCGTTTCACCCTGATAGTCACAGCGTTTTCATAGCCATCGGCTTCTATACGAAGCGTTGCTTCCTTGAGTGGGTCTCCATTTTCATCTTTCAGGTCCCAGTCATCATCCCAACACAACCGCAGTCGATATTCGTTTTCAACAATCGAGGGAGTCAGAAGTTCATAATCTTCCTCTCCATCCGCATCAAGAAAGACTCGTTTCACCCTTACATTTACATCGCGTAATTCTATCGGCTTTTTATTTTCATCAACAATATATAAGTCGAGCGTATTCTTTCTCTTCCTATCGACTCGTACGACCGGTATCTCCCCCATTAGGAGGTCCGATGCGGACGTTAATATAACACGAACAGGAAATGACGTGTCTGTAATGGCAATGGTTTGCGAATCATACCCAATGTATAAAAACTCTATGGTATCACCTTGGCAAGCCTCTATTTCAAAATTTCCATTAATATCCGTTAGAACAGACTTTGCCGTATTAAGGTTATGTACAACTCCCCCTATCAATGGGCTATAAGTCCTTTCTGTGTCATCGTCAAACGCAAACGATCGGCCTTTTACAATCACCCGTTCAAGCGGTTTAGAGACAACAAGGCTATCATCAATCAATTCCGGCAAATCGGATTGCACTTGGGCCGATAAAGGTAGTGGTGCTACCATTGAAAGTACCCCCATTGAAATCCCGGCAAGCGTGACCGCCTTACCGGCACGTCTACGAGCGTGAAGCTGCTGTTCCAAATAGCGCACTTCAGCTTCACATTTTGGACAAGTACCCAAACAATTGCCTTTGTAACGGCATTCCGACGTAACAAGCTCGATGTCATTGGCTTTAGCAATTTGTAGCCGTATCTCTTTCAGTATTTTACAAGTCTGTTTTCCTCGTGGCATAATTAGTATTCGCATATTTGATAGGTAAATAAATCAAAGCGGGTAAAACCAATGGATTCAAGTACATGTCGGCTTACTGAACGGTCAGCTTCGGTATTGTATCCGGGTATAAGAGGCAAACGGATGATACAATCATCTTGACGTTTCTGCTCGGCTACCAGATGTAAGTTGTTGATAACGAAGTCATTATCATGTTGCGTATATTCACGGTAAATTCCCGTATTCCAGTCTTTAATATCGATTATCAAGGAGTTTACCAAAGGGAGTAACGCCTCAACATAGGCTACCGGTACATTCAACGAGGTTTCAAGATTGAGATGCCATTCTTGACCACAAAGTTCACGAAAGCTTGTGATGAATTGCGGATAGAGGCAAGGTTCTCCACCACCGAATGTCACACCGCCATTGGTTGCAAGAAAATAAAGCTCATCAGCCCTTACTTCTTGGTACAGCGATTCAGGAGTATATTCTTTAAACAGCCTGCCTCGGCCGAACGACTGAGGATTAAGGCAGTACCGACAACGCAACAGGCAACCATAAAAAGAGACAAGCGTTGTCACTCCGTCGCCATCTGTTAGGAGACGGTGCCTTGATATCCCTATTATCCGTGCTTTATGTTCTTGCATAGTTATAATGCAGCACACTCTCCCGCAAAGATACCACTTTTTATAAGCAAAACTATCCCTTTCAGGAATAATTTAAATGTAGTTCATTCTTGGGCACCAAACAGCAGCTCATAGTCGCGCTTGGCGGCCGGGACGGCCCATTCCTCTGGCACGAACTTCCATTGCCCCAAGGCTTGCGGCGTTATGCTACCCTGTTGCTCTATGTATTGCATCAGGTAGAAGCGCAAATCCTTGTCGGTGGAAAACTCGATGCGCTCTTTCAGCTTGTCCTGCGGGATGCCCGCGCCCTTGGTCAGCAACTCGCCACCGCCATTTCCACGATAGGAGTTGACGGCCACGCGATACATCTTGTCCATGCTGAAAGGCGTACCGTCGGCCATGCTTACGATGTTTACCTTCTCGCCGTCGGGCTTCGTCACGTCCACCGTGTAGATGATGCCCGCCGCCGAATCGAAGTTATAGCTGGGGTGGCGGAATGCCGCCCTTTCGTCCGCAGCCCCGTCCCGCCGGTCGCGCAAAGCCAGCAGATGGTCGTCGGGCGACTGCATGCGGTTGGTCCACAGGCTGTATGACATCTCAAGGGCATCGTGTATCTCCCGGCCGGAGAGGCGCATCACATAGAGCATGTTCTCGTACTTGTACAGATTGAACATGTCGCTTACATACACGTCGCCCTCCCGTATCTGCGTGTCGAACGACAAAGGTGCAGCCAGCGAAATCTCGGCTTGGCCAATCTCCAGTTGCAGCCGGTGAATCAAATCCACGAACGCCGACGGGCCGAAGTAGGCCGGACGAGTGGAAATCGTCTCCGTGAAATACCCTATTTTCTTGCTTACGAAATGCTCTATGGCTTCATATTGAGGAGCAAAGCGTGCCATGAAGTCGCGGCTCACTTCCGTATGGCTCACATCGGTCAGGCGGGCGGTTATCTGTCTGTCCGTCACCTTCCCGTTCCGCAGGGTCAGCGTCAGTTCCACGTCGCCCACGGCCAAGGCATTGTTTGCCGGATTCACCACCCACACCGTGTCCCCGGCTACGTTCTCCACCGTCATGCAGGCACGCGCATGGTCATGGCCTATCAGCACCACATCAAAGCCTGGCACGTTACGCGCCACCTCTACCGAGGCATTCTCACGGTATTTCTCCCCCATGGTATAAGGCTCTTTCCCTGCATGGAACAGTCCCACCACCACATCGGGTTTCTCCTTCTCACGGATGACCTTCATCCACCGACGGGCAGTTTTCTCCATGTCATCGAAATACAAGCCTTGCCACAAGTTTTCGGGCAACCACATGGGAATGGCCGGGGTAATCATGCCCAACACGGCCACCTTCACCCCGTCACGCTCCAATACCACATACGGAGCGAAGGGTGTCTTTTCCCCGTCCGTCGACAGGATATTGGCTCCTAACACGGGGAAGTCGCAATCTGCTGCCCAACGATAGAACACCTTACGTCCGGTCTCCACATCGTGATTGCCCATGTTGCCAGCGTCATATCCCATGAAGTTCAGCATTTCCGCCCCCAGATGAGAAGCCACAGTATCGATATAATTGTAGTAATAGGCCGACGGCTGTCCTTGCAGGAAGTCGCCGTTATCCAGCAATATCAAGTTATCGCCGTACACCTCACGTTCTTTCTCCACAAAAGCATGTACCCGTGCCAGACTTCCCAAGGCATCGCTCCGGCGGATAAAGTCGTAAGGATAATAATTGCCATGCACATCGCTGGTCTCCACCAGCTTCAGCTTCACTTCCTTCTCTTGGGCCGTTGCAAAGAGCAAGCCCAACGACAGGCAGAGCAAAAGGAAGAATAATTTCTTCATAATGTTTATTGCATTCAACCAATTAAAAGCATAAAATCATCCACGGTAAAGAAGACTGTGACAAGCTTCATGAACATACACGAATTCTTCTCCACTTTCTTCATCCAAACAAATCTCAAAAGCAAAATGAAAATCTTCGATAAGACACTCTTGATACCCTCTATCTATCCAATCTTTACGCAATCGAGCTTTAGGGCAAGCATAAGCATATCTGCCCAATTCTCCCAAAGCATCATAAATACGTTGCATTTTATGAATAACTACCGATGCATCTAATGTGATATATTTATTTTTGGCAAACTCATAGAAGTCCACCAATACATCGTGCACTTCATTGTGTATAATGACTTGCATCAGAATTCAATATTTGGAAAATCTTTATGTATCCTTTCCGCCATCAATCCTCGTGATTTCTCTAAAAGCATTCCCGTCTGCAATGCTTGGCGAATGGACATTTTACAAACATGCGCAGAATTTGTAGCAGTCAGATAAGCCGTTACATCTTCGTGAACCCCAGACGATGGATCAGTACACTCACCCTCCTGATAATAATTAACTCTTTTACCCATAAACAAATCTTAGAATCTTCAAGACAAAGATAGGCTCTTTTCTTACACGTTCCAAACCTGGACTACAAAAAGATACCGATTTACCGACAAACAACGAAACACAAGAAAAAAGAAAGGGCCGCACACGGATTACAATATCCGGCACAGCCCCGACAGGTAACGGCGGTATTTTCAGAGAACTATTTTTGTTCTTAATGAAGTTTCTTACAACATGCTTTTATTTGCTCCACAATA
The DNA here is from genome assembly GCA_944320295.1 of uncultured Bacteroides sp. Lineage (GTDB taxonomy): Bacteria > Bacteroidota > Bacteroidia > Bacteroidales > Bacteroidaceae > Bacteroides. The sequence continues at coordinate 18,720 of CALUGY010000074.1, read as the reverse complement.
TAGGCCACATCCGCATCCGTCACCCACGGCCCGGCCGGAATGCATAGCCCTTGCGAAAACAGACGCTCGGAGACACCCTTCACATAGGCTGTTGCCTTTGCATACACAGGCTGCAGATGCATGGGCTTCCATAGAGGACGCGTTTCTATGCCTTTCCCATCCAAGGCCACACGCACGGCCTCATAGTCCGTCCCTGTCTTCACGGGGTCTATCAAGATGGTACACAACCAATAATTCGCGTTCCAGTCCGCTCCGGGATTGCACTTCAGCGTAATGCCGTCCACATCCTCGAAAGCCTCTTTGTACAAAGCGTGTACATGGCGATGATGAGCAATGTGCTCATCCAGCACGGTCATCTGCCCACGGCCTATCCCGGCACAAATATTGCTCATGCGATAGTTGTAACCTATCCGTTCATGTTGATAGTACGGGAAAGGCTCACGTGCCTGGGTAGCGTAAAACATTACCTCTTTCTTGGCCGTTTCGTCCGGGACAATCAGCGCGCCGCCTCCGCTGGTCGTGATCATCTTGTTACCGTTGAACGACAACGCCCCGAAATGTCCGAATGTGCCACACTTACGCCCCTTATATTCCGAGCCAAGGGCTTCGGCCGCATCCTCCAGCACCGGGATACCGTACTTGTCTGCCACAGCACAAATCTCGTCCATCTTGGCAGGCATGCCGTAAAGATGCACGGGAATGATGGCCTTGGGCTTTTTGCCCGTCTTGGCCATACGGTCGTTGATGGCCTGTTCCAACAACACCGGATCCATATTCCACGTATCCTCTTCGCTGTCTACAAACACCGGCGTGGCTCCCAAATATGTTACCGGATTGGCCGATGCGCAAAACGTGAAACTCTGGCAAATCACCTCGTCGCCCGGCTTGACACCCAACAACACCAATCCCAAATGAATGGCCGCCGTTCCTGCGGACAACGCCACCACCTGCTTATCCTGTCCGATGAATCGTTCCAAATCTTCCTCAAAGGCATTCACATTCGGCCCGAGCGGTACCACCCAGTTCGTATCGAACGCCTCCTTAATGTACTCCTGCTCCTTGCCGCTCATGTGGGCAAGGCACAGATAAATTCGTTTGTCCATGTGAATTTGTGATTAAGAAATAAAGTCCGGCCATTTCCCACTTAAAAGGAAATGAACGAACTAAAAATATTCATAATACTTCCGGGCGAAACCTCATATAAGCATTTCCATGTCCCGGATATAAGTTACAATCTTTTGACATTGATAAGATCCGTAAACGCGACTGCTCTGCATCAAGCTTATTACTGTTAGGAAAAGAAGCCATGATTTTTACACCGGGAATAAATGAATCACCAGTAAACAAATTCCTCCCGACTCGGAATGTCAAACAGCTTTTATCGTGTCCTGGTGTTTCAAATACGTCTATACAAGTCCGATGAAATATATTTACCGCATCACCTTCATGCAATACACGGACATTATCACTCGCCCAGTTAATCGGGTCACTATGATAACGGGAAAAGTTCAACCTATCAGAAGCCAACGCTTCCCTCCTGAATTCTGAAGTATAGATCAAACAATCTGGATATGTCCGTATCAGCTTCCTAATACCATAATGATCATAATGGGTATGAGTCAAAAAAACAGCCTTCAAACATTTATTCTGCTTATACAGGATCTTGATAACAGGTTCCAGGTCACCGATATCCACCAACACGGCACCTGCTTCATCATTTTCCATCAATAAATAGGTATTTGATGAAAATACACTATTTACCACCCGGTACACCTCCATCAATTATGCCCGTTAAAAGCTTCGGTAGTAGCCATGCCATCCTTTGCGATACCTTCGCGTACAAAGACCTTCTTAATTGTCAAAAAGAAGATTTTCACATCCAACATAAGCGATAAATGGTCTACATACCACACATCCAACTCAAACTTCTTCTGCCAAGAAATATTATTACGTCCATTGACTTGCGCCCAACCGGTAATACCGGGACGTACTTCATGCCTTCGGAACTGTTCTTTAGAATACAAAGGCAAATACTTAGGCAACAACGGGCGTGGCCCGATTAATGCCATGTCCCCTTTCAAGACATTTATCAACTGGGGCAATTCATCAATTGATAACGAACGGACTATGCGACCTACCTTTGTTAGACGTGCATCATCGGGAAGCAGCTTACCATCTGCGTCCCGTTCATCCGTCATGGTCTTAAACTTAATGGCATTGAATATCTTCGCATCTTTTCCTGTCCGGGCTTGGGTAAAAAATACGCCCGCGCCTTTATTGGCAAAATACAGAAAAATGACGACAACAAGTAAAAAAGGCCATAGGGCAAGCAGAACACAACATACGATAAGAAAGTCGAGAAGCCGCTTAATATACTGTTGATATAACATTCCTTTAAATTTCTACTTCGTACTTTTTCAAGATATCACGGCCAATTTTGTAGGAAGTAAATTCCATAATATCTTCCGGATCAAACATGATATCAAAATATTCTTCCAACAGAGCAATGATATTCAATTGATGGACCGAGTCCCAGCCATCAACCGCATCTTTGGTAAAATTATCACTTAACATAGAAGCATTCACTCCGAACACTTCTACGAACGCATTATTATACTTTTCAAGATTTGTCATAACCTTCAATTTTAAACAGTCAATTTACTATACAATATTTTTCCAGCTTCATTCTTTGGTATAGCATCTACCACCTTTATTTCAAAAGCAGAAGCTACTAACTTTGTTTTATCTACCAGGCGTTCTTTTACCAATGTCGCATATTGCGGTTGGGTAATATAAACCAACATCTTTTCATCCGTACCTGTACAAGCGCATTCTATCGGATATTTTGCTTTGATAATCTGCTCGCATTCATCCAACCCGATGCGCATACCATACAATTTCAGGAACCGCCCCATACGTCCGACAATGTAATAACACCCGTCTTCATCGCGATAAGCCAAATCACCAGTACGCATAAAACCATGATGTTCGTCACCTAATTGCAAATCTTCTTGATTATGTGCATAGCCTAGCGTCACATTTTTACCACGATAGCACATCTCCCCTTCCGTATTCGGCTCATTAATCACTCTTCCTTCTGCATCTATCAATGAGAGTTCTCCATTAGGCACAGCATACCCAATGCTCCCGCATTTGGACACGGCATATTCAGGAGGAAGATAAGCCATGCGAGCCGTTCCTTCCGATTGCCCGTAAGTAGCAATCCAACGCCGTCCCGTATCTCTACAATATTCTGCAAACTTCAAATTTAACGCATGGGGCATTTTACCTCCGCCTTGTGTCAATAAGGTCAAATCCGGCAAATCCATGCGGAAAAAACGCATCAAATTCAAAATCTCAAAGCTATACGGCACTCCGGTAAAACTGGTGGCACGCAGTTTCTTCATAAAAAACCAGAATGCCTTATCTGTCATACTTAAGTTGGTAATCAATACTGTTGCTCCTACATACAAATGGCTGAAAACAACGGAAAGCCCCATCGTATAATACAACGGCAATACCAATAAAGGGCGATCTTGGCTCGTCAGTCCAAAGAAAGTAGAGATATTCAAAGCCGCCGCCTCAATATTCTCATATTTATGACGCACTAATTTAGGACTTCCTGTAGAACCTGAAGTAGGTAACAAATGAGATAACTCTTCATACAAAGGACATTGAGGCATTCCTGTACATAACAACGAATATCCATAACGCTCGAGCACAACAGAATAATTCCACTTCTCTGCCAATGCGGAGGGTACACATAGAAAAGGAGGCCTATATATATCAAATAAACTTTGAAACAATCCATCTTCTATATGCGCGTTCAATATTAGTGGCACATTCCCTGAGTTTATGCAGCCAATACCCCAAGCTATGCCACCCACGTTGTTTTCTGTTAGCAGAAACAATAAAGAACGTGCTGGAAGGAGTTTGCCCAGCTCACCAGAAAGAAGCAGTAACTCCCCATAAGTCAAAGAAGTTCCCGAGGAGTCTATTGCTGCAACCGCCTCTTGCGGATGCTCATTCAAATGTAGTATCATATTCCAGCATTAAATGGAAGCGCAGCCATCCACACCTAATATCTGCCCCGAAATGTAAGAAGCCTTGTCTGAAGCAAGAAAAACACAAGCTGCGGCCACATCATCTGGCGTACCCAAACGGCCTAAAGCAATTCTCCCTATACGTGTATCTATTTTCTCGCCATTTGCTTCATACAATTCGGCGAACCGCTCGGTTCTTACGATGCCAGGAGCCACGGCATTGACACGTATCCCTTGTCCAGCCAATTCCTTAGCCGCCGACTTGGTAAAAGAGACAATAGCCCCTTTCGTAGCCGCATATGCAGACTGACCGGGAGAACCCAAAACCGCAGTTATCGATGCGATATTTACTATGGAACCGCTGTGCCCCCTGGCCATCAACCGGGAAACCAGCTGTACCATCTCTATTACAGCTATCACGTTCACTCTGAACATCAATTCCGTTTCCTCACGGAGAATCATGCCTATTTTCTTGTTAAAAATCACTCCGGCATTATTCACCAATACATCAATGCGCCCTTCCTGTTTAAAAATAGTCATAAAAGCCGTCTTGGCGGCCATAGCATCTGTCACATCAAAATACAAAGGGAACACTTTCGTATTACAAGTTGCCGCACATGATTTGACCCATTCATCCATGCTTCCCTTCTGACGGTCACAAGCATACACTACAGCTCCATCGGCAGCAAAATGCTCCGCAATAGATTTTCCGATACCTTGCGCAGCACCTGTAATGATACAGACCTTATTTGCTAATAATTTATCCATATATAAATTTATTATACTAAACGACGTGCAGGATTACCAAAGACCGTTGTTCCTGATTCTACATTCCGAGTCACAAAACTACAAGCCCCTATATGTGCATCATCCCCAACAGAAACATTATGATTAATTACAGCAGAGGTATGAACCATATTGTGATTACCAATCTTTATCCCACCTATACACATGACATGTGAATCAATACGATTCCAGTCGCCTATTTGTACATCATGTCCTATTATCGTATATGACTGAATAAAATTATAATCTCCTATTTGAGCATCAGCCGCTACCGTTGTAAAGGCTCCGATCATATTTCCCCGCCCTAACTTTACATTTGAACCGATACGAGCAGTATGATGCACCAAAGTATAAAATACTCCACCTCTGTCTAAAATTTCTAACATACAAGTTTTACGTGCATTTCCACCTATCGAACAAATAAAGATATCATTAGGTAGTGGAATATATTCTTTTATCATTCCTAGAATAGGTGGGTAATTGGAAAATCCTTTTAAAGAATCTACATTATCGTCAATAAAACCTTTAATAATAAAATCTGTCTTATAGCCATGAGATTCACGAGCCATATCATATAAAGTACGTCCCATACCTCCGGCACCAATGATTATCAACTCTTTCATTATTTTATATTTATAACTTCATGAAATATCTTATTTAATTGATTCGCTATCACTTCATCAGAATATTTATCCCGACAATCATTCATGATATACTCCCTATCATAAGTATCCAGTTTCTCATTCATCGACAAAAGAGCATCAGACAAAGCTTGTTCATCATCAATAGGCACAAGAATTCCATTATTTGAATTAATACAATCAACAGCTCCGCCGCATATCGTTGCAATAACAGGCAAACCTACTGACAGAGCCTCAATTATAGCTACGGAAAAGTTTTCTCCACGAGAAGGATGAACAAAAAAATCGCTTGATAATAAAAAATTCAAGACTTCAGATTTATCCTTACGGCCAACTAAAGATATGCAATTTTGTAAATTCAAACAGGTTATCAAACGTTGGAGTTCCCTCCTTGCCTTGCCTTCACCTACAATTGTAATACGAGCTCCTTTTTCGTACAATTTTGAACGATAAAATGCCTTAATTAGGGCATCATAACCCTTCCCATAAAGCAGGTTCCCTACTGATATAATTTTTAACCCATTATGAGATCTTTTTCGAAAAGGAATCTTTCTCTCGAAAAATTCCCTACTGACCATATTGTGAATGACTATGCTATCAATTCCAAAACGTAATAGAATTTGCTGGCGTAATGATTCCGATACAACTATTAATCTATCAACATTAGGATAAGCAATATTCCCCATTGCCTTCACATACAACGGCAATCTTCTTTGGTTCAAAACACTCCAATGCTCAATACCAACAACAGGTATTGAATATTTCTGCTTTATCACAGAAGCTAAATAAATATTAGTCAGATAATGAGCATAGATTAAATCAAACTTTTGCTCTTTCTGAATCTGGTTGTACAAATATAAGGCAATATGTCTCCAAATTTTAAGCCTCAATCTGTACCCTAATGGAATTAAAGCTTTAAATGGAAGAAAATAAATATTGTAAATCTTGATGCCATCATCTTCATAAGATGTTATTCCCAATTTTCGGGAATACAATCTGAAACGCCCATCCACAGACATCACAGTCACATTATGGCCCAGCTGTTGTAAGGCACGGGCTTGATCTCTTTCAAAACACCCCCATTGTGAATCTTTGGTAGAAGGATATCCCCTTGAAAACAATAATATATTCATAATCTTGCTATCTCAAAATAACGCTTCATAATCATTTAAGATCTTATTCCTATTAAACATTTGCATGCCCAATAATCTATTCCGCTTACCAATTTGCTCCAGATTGTCGGCAGAACTACATAATAATTTCGATAAAGCCTTAGAGATAGTGAAAGGATTATCCGCATCACACAAAAAGCCATTTACGTCCTCCTTAATAATCAAAGGAACATCAGACACTCTTGTCACGACAACAGGCTTACCAAAAAGAAGCCCTTCACAAATTGTATTTGGTAACCCTTCAAAGAAACTAAAAAGCCCTATAGCATCTGCGTCTTTCATATACTGGTAAATATCCAACGTTTCCTTGTGAAAATTGAATATATCAGTCAATTGATAAGAATGTATTTTGTTTTTCGCTTTTTCAAGAGAATCATCAAATTTATTACTTCCGTACCAATTGATACGCAACTTCATTTTTTCCTCACTCGACAAAAGGTTAACCCCTTCAATTAAGCCATCCAAATTTTTAAGGTACCGATGGCTTGCAGCTATTACCAGATTAAAATAATCATGTGACAAAAAACGGAAGTGTTCATTTGGAGCAATTTTTATTGCATCAAACATATTATAAATGACTTTACATTTCCTTTTTGGTACAATCGGTGCAATCTTCTTAACAAGAGCAATATTGGCATAAGAGTTTGCGACAATATAATCTGCTAAAATATGGCATTGCAAGAAAAAACGAAGTTTTATAGATTTCCGTTTAGCTGGGTCGGCACTTCTTTCACCTACTATCAGTTTCCATTTTTTAGATGGCAAAACAGCTAATTCAGACATAAAACTTGCGACTTCTAGAAAAGCAATTAATACATCGAAATTGTGGCTTCGCAAATATCGTCGGATAACTAAAATCCTTTTAAAATAATTCTTTTCATAAACGCCATCAATTTCTATTCCTCGACTTATAAGATAGTCATAATAGAAATCTCCATATTCCTTTTGATACACAAGGAAACGGACGTTATACCCTCTTTCCTTAAAACCAATAGCCAGTTCTACAATCTGCCGTTGAGCACCACCTGAACCTAAATAATTTATAAAGAACAACAGATTCGTTTTCATTATCAATTAAATATATATCCAGCAGGATTTGTTTTCAATGACAAAATATCAAATAAATTAGAATAAAGGATGGCAGGATTTACATTATGCCACTCTCCCCCACGATAAAAAGACAACACACCTAATATACAAATACAAGTAACCAAACATAACAAAAATGTTCTCATCTTTTCTTTTAAGCTAAAAGAATATAAGATGTAAACCAAATAGATGGCTGCAACAAACTTGTATAGCATTAAATTACGCGATAAAATATATGAGGAAGAAGATAGTATTAAATAGCTCCAGAACAATATAAAAAAAGCATGAAAACGAAGTAATAATGGAGATACCTTTCTATTTCGATATCCCTTATCAACCACATAAATTAACAATGGAGAAAGGGCAACTAAAAAAAGAATCACAGCAAAACGAATCCCAGAACCAGCATATAACATTACCGACAAATCTCCACTAAACATATACCAATCTATTTTGTCAGCTATTACACCAAATATTCCGCCTAATGAATAACACAAATTCATCACAAACTGCATCAAAGGGATAAAGAAAAAATAGCCTATCAACATACAAACTGATACCAACAAGACTTGTTTCTTCCTCATCCAGTACGTACATAAATACAACAGAACAATCGGATATAATGAAAAATGTAAAAGACCAGGTAATACCAATAATAAAGCCCTACATTTTTCAGAAATTTTATTCTCAGGTATTGTAATTATAAAGAGGAACAACAAAATCGCATTCCCTTGCCGCATTCCAGAAAATTCATATATTGTGGTTAATGCTAAAAACAAAAATAATAGATAGAAAAAAGCCGCTTTAGCTTTGTCCTCATTAACAAATATGATACAAAAATGCCTGATGACCCCAAGCATCAAACCATAATAAAAAACAGCGCCTATAAAGCCAACTATTTGGTGAGTATTTACAAATTTTCCAAGCCACCAATAGACCATATCCAGCAAAAAATCAGGTTTATCCTGCAGAGATTCATAAAAAACAAAATCTGCAAGGCTTCCAATATTTGTCAATTCTTCATAAATCATATAATGCCTTGTTATATCCATATTATACGCTGGCAAAAACGTATAACCGAAAAGCCCGGAAAACAGGATGAAAACTAAAGAAGAAATAAAAATCCATCTTCGCTTTGCTAATAAATAGAGAGAAAAACAAAAAGCGACAAATGGATTTAAGGTAAAACATAAAAGCAAACAAAATGGAATAGCCATATTCATAATCCCAATTTGATAATTATTGCTTTCCAATCCGCTTCACATATATCTTATATTTCATTCGCATTATGTTTGATACTATCGAAAAATGAAGAATTAAATACAACAATAACCCATCTTTTAGCGAGAAAATGCTCAACAACCCTTTCAAGGATAAATATGGACGTAACTCTTTCTCCGGAAACAAATTCTCTTTAGTTATATATAAATATCTCAAGATCCTACTTCTTGTATACAGAGTTTCTTTTATCAGAAAATCATATACATTCTTATTCGATTTCAAAAAATTAAAGCACCATTGTTGAACAAATAATATCTGATGTGCCTTCTTGGCAGTTATATTAACCGTGGAAGAAAACGCATTAAATACATAGCAATAAGTAGGTACAGAAATAACTTCTATTCGATTTGCATTACGCAATATTTGATAAAACAACATAGCATCTTCGCCGTTAGTCTGATGTACTATCGTTTCATAAGAATAGTTTTTAAAAAGACTAGCTTTAAATATCTTTGCACATAAAGAATGATAAAACTCCCCGGCCAATAATGATCTATAAACTGAATCTGAATCGTTTCCATAGGATAATTTATTCTGAATAATTTTATCTGCATTAGGCATCTTTCTTACAAAGGAAGAAGCCACAATGTCTGCCCCAGATGAAACGATAGCACGATATAGGGTAGATAAAGCATCCGGTAATAAATAATCATCACTATCACAAAAAATGATATAATCCCCCTTCGCTTTAACATAACCTGCACGCCTCGCCCACATAGGTCCCATATTTTGTTCATTATCAACAATGACAAATCTATTATCCGAACGAGCATATTGGGTAATGATTCCCGTCGAACCATCTGTAGAAGCATCATTTACCAAAATAACCTCAAAATCCTGTAAAGACTGGTTTAATACAGAATCAATACATCTTGCAATATATTTGGCAACATTATATACTGGAATAATAACTGAAATTTTCATAAAGCTACTTTTTTATCAAATACATAAAAGATTTTTTCTGTTCCTTGTTAAGAACGCCCCAGTACATAAAGGACAATAAGAATATTGCCAAAATTCCATATAACAATAATAAATAAAATATATTAGTAGGATTCAACATGCGCGATCCACATGAAGAAATAATCCATGAAACGATCAATACAACAACAATTTTCCCAAATACTTTCCAAACGTCACACTTCCTTTCTGGATATTTTTTAAGGAAAAAAGAAGCATTTAAAATAAAGCTCTGAGCTATCACTATCAAAGCTGCAAAAGAAAGCATCAACGAGATAATATCCACAACATTATTGATTCTACCTTGAAAATAATGGGCACCAAGCCACAATACCCCCCAATTAATTCCTCCCATTATCACCGTTATTATTGCCGGGTAACGTACCAAATTCCACACTCTATTTGAAAAAGCATATATACCTGCCGCAGCGTAAAAAGGCAGAGGAAGAAGCTTTAACAGCAACCATTGATCATAATCAACAAACGATGATCCCAACCAGCAAGCAAGTAGATTCTTTGAAGTTCCCATTAACAAACCACATAATATGGCCGAAAGTGTTCCCACAATCAATGAATTGTTGACAACTAAAGTCTGCACCTCCTGATGTTCTCCTCGTGCATAAGCTTTCAATATGAGGGGACCATATAATGAGCCTACTACAGACACTACTAAACCCACATAAACTCCAAATTCAGAGACTGCACCTAATGTTCCGGAATAGACGATATCAAACGCGTTATTTACTATAATATTATCAACCCGATAGATTCCCACATCTCCCAGCTGATGAATAATAGTCCATAATGCCATTCCTAAAATCGATGCCAGTAAAACCCTATCAAAATAAGACCTCCGAATGACAACTCCTTTTTTCCGAGATACTCTAAACAAGTATGCACTTAATATTAAAACAAGAACTTCTGTTACCAAATTAGCAATCCCAATATAATACACCTCTTTGCCTACCAATTGAAAGAAAAAGACTGCTAATAAAAATTTAAGACCAACCCTAAGAATTTTAATCCAATTCAACCAATCCAATCTGTTTTCCGCATATAGAGTTACATTCAAAGAAGAGGTAAATAAAGAAACAAGAAAACTAACAATCGTAAAAGAGAACAAGAGTTTTGCACTAACCAGAAATTTAAGAGGTATATTCAAAAAATCATCCACATTACTTATAAAAAAAATAAGGAAGGGTAACAATATCAAGGTCAGCAAAACGAAAACACCAATAATTGTACTTAAACATTTTGATGCACGCTCATAATCATGTTGCTGTAGTGCTATGGAATAAAAACGAGTCAACGCACCACTTAAAGAACCTGTCAAAACATTTATATATTGATTTACAATCAATGTCAAAGGAACAATTCCATATGCAGCAATCCCTATAGTCCTTACTAAATAAGGAACATAAATTACACCAACAATTATGTTGGTAATAAGGCTTAAAACATTTGTAAAAAGATTCCTCTGTACCTGCCTCATCAATAAGCCTCTTTCCTAATCATTCTAAAGAATCTATATACGACATCACAATCTAGCATTAATTACCCCTTTATCTAAAAAACCCTTTACATCGTATACAACACTTGCTCTTTTCTGTAAACTCCCTATATTTATATCTGTAAATTCATTATGTGCCACCGCCAATACCACCGCATCAAACTTCTTTTTTGGCAATTCATTCGTCAACTCAATTCCATACTCATACTTTACAGTAGTAGGATTAGCCCAAGGATCATAAACGGCAAGATTTACATGATACTCTTGCAACGAGCGATAAATATCTATCACCTTTGTATTGCGCACATCCGGACAATTCTCCTTAAATGTGAAGCCTAGTATCAAGATATTGGAATTCAAAACCTGAATGCCTTTCTTCAACATCAATTTCACCACTTGATTGGCCACATACTCCCCCATTCCGTCATTCATACGACGACCAGCCAAGATTATCTCGGGATTATAACCATACGTTTGGGCACATTGGGCCAGATAATAAGGGTCAACACCTATACAATGCCCACCAACTAATCCGGGCTTAAAAGGTAGGAAATTCCATTTAGTGCTGGCTGCTTCCAATACATCCTGCGTATCAATGCCCATACGGGTAAATATTTTAGAAAGTTCATTTACAAAAGCGATATTGATATCCCGTTGAGAATTTTCGATTACTTTGGCAGCCTCAGCGACCTTGATAGTAGGCGCCAAATGGGTTCCGGCAGTTATTACCGACGCATATACCTCATTAACTTTCTTTCCTATTTCAGGTGTAGAACCCGAAGTCACTTTTTTAATTTTCTCCACCGTATGGAGCTTGTCGCCCGGATTAATACGCTCCGGGGAATAACCAGCAAAAAAGTCCACATTATATTTCAGCCCGGATACTTTCTCTACAACAGGAATACACTCATCTTCTGTAACGCCAGGATAAACTGTAGATTCATAAACCACGATATCACCTTTAGATATCACCTTGCCTACTGTTGTACTAGCACCATACAATGGAGTTAAATCAGGATTATTATGTTTATCAACCGGTGTAGGTACAGCCACAACATAAAAATTACAATCACGTATACCTTCTATGTCTGATGTACACTTGAATCCATTAGCAATTGCAGATTGTAACAATTCATCAGATACTTCAAGCGTAGAATCATGCCCAGCCATCAAAGCATCTACACGATTTTGGTTCATATCAAAACCAATTGTTTCATACTTTGTTGAAAACAAACGAGCCAAAGGCAGTCCGACATAGCCAAGACCGATTACAGCTATCTTAATAGTATTCATATTAGTGCAGGTTTAAAAAATTTTCGATTATTATCTCTGGCAAATTGATTGGGCTATGAACAAACGCCAACTTTTCGTCCCAATATCCTTCACATTCTGTATAATCAGGATCTGTGCCATAGCTTACTTCTACAACTAAAGGCATCCCATTGTGATGAATAAAATCAAAAACACCTATTTGGAGTTTCAATTCAACAGACAGTTCATAAGCTAATTTTACACAACGAATATCAACCTTTGAAACATCTGGTAATAAGATGTGAGAACCTGATGCTCTAAAATCACCTTTACGTACCCCTCTTCTCTCCCCAATAATTTTATTTCCAACAACCACGATACGGGTATCAGTTTCATTTCCTGAGATAAAATCCTGAAAATAAACATATCCCTTTTCCTTAGGAGATAATCTCAAAAAATCAGGTTTTATAAAGCAACGCAAAAACGATTTTAATAAAAAGGTAAGACCTATTTCTTTCTGACAAAACTTCCGATAACGTTCTTTCAGCAGATAAAATGAATTATATTGCTCAAAACCACTACTAAAAGCCTTTTTAATCAGTTTTACACCTTGCCTTCTACTACGAACAAGACAAACATTGGATGCACCTGCCCCTCCTCTTAATTTAAATACTTTAGGCAGGGTAACTCTATTTATCCAATCCAATGCGTCTTCTTTCGTATAAAAGACATACGTCGGAACTAAGGGAGCATTGATTGACTCAAATAAATATTTTTGTCCCAACTTATCATCAAAATGCCATACAGTTCTGAAATCCGGAAAGACTTTTTTCCCTGAAAGTTCAATAGAATACAACAACTGCTTAGCAAATAAAGCATCTTTATAATCCAAATGGCTAAAATGCCACATAAAGGCATCACAATCAGCGATCTGCTCCAGTATATCATTTCGATATACATCAACTACTTTAAAAGGAATACATTTCTTTTCGCAATAAATTTTCCAATAATCAGAGAAAGAACCTTTTCTCTCACAAATGGCGACTTTCATAAAATGTCAACTATATTCTATGCCAAATCTCAAAATACAGATATATTGAATAAAATACATCACAGATTTTCCCAATACCACTTGACAGCTTCCTTCAAACCATCACGCATATTAAATTCCGGATGATACCCCAACAACTTTTGAGCTTTATTTATGCAAGCTAGTGAATGAGGAATATCTCCCAAACGATTCGGCCCATGCAATACTTCAACATCTGCTATTTTAGGATCATATTCACTCAAATATTCCTTCAGATAACTTACCAGTTGGTTCAACGTAGTACGCTCTCCATAAGCTGTATTATACACCTGATTGACGGCCTCAGGATTCGTAGTAGTCATAGCCAACATGTTCATCTGTATGACATTATCAATGTAAGTGAAGTCACGGCTATACTCGCCATCACCATTAATCACCGGACTCTCATGAGCCATCAATTTCTTCACAAACAGAGGAATGACTGCGGCATAGGCACCAAACGGATCTTGACGACGCCCAAAGACATTGAAATAGCGCAAACCTATACATTCCATACCATAAGTACGCGCAAAGACATCGGCATATAGTTCATTCACGTATTTAGTTATGGCATAAGGAGATAAAGGTTTACCAATTACATTTTCCACTTTCGGTAAGGATTTGCTGTCTCCATAAGTAGAAGAACTAGCTGCATATACAAAACGTTTTACATTCATATCCCTGGAAGCGACCAGCATATTCAAAAATCCGCCAATATTTACGGCATTCGTTGTGATGGGATCTTTAATAGAGCGTGGAACTGAACCTAAGGCTGCTTCATGAAACACATAATCCACTCCCTCCAATGCCTTTTGACAATCTGCCAAATTCCGTATATCCCCGACTATCAGTCGAAAACGATTAGAATAACGTTCTAACAGAGGCAACAAATTTTCAATTTTGCCAGTAGCAAAGTTATCCAAACAAACAACAGAATAATCATGAGCAAGTAAATGCTCACAAAGGTTGGAGCCTATAAAACCAGCCCCGCCTGTGACCAATACAGTTTGCATATATTCAATTAATTAATTTTTGACAGAAAATAACAAGCGAAAGTGATTTTTCCCAATTAAAGTTTATCACAATCTCCTCTCTTCTCTCTCCCCCAAAGATACCCCTCGCCCCGCCTCGAAAGCAAACATTTACTCGCAATTAATCAACCTGTCACCCGGAACATGCTGTTTCACAAGACATTCCCCCAAAAGATGACGGGTATGGCACCCTATTCCCTATAATGTGCCACGCGCACGCGCAGGAGAGGAAAAATCCTTAGTTAATTTGTATTAATACCATTAGCATGCATTAACACATTATTCGCGCGGGCACGCGCGTATGGAAAAGTTACGTAACAGGTGTCACCAAAGAGGGGAAACTCGAAATATTTACTGGGATAATCTACTATTTTACAAATACTTATAACGTAGTGTAAGTGGTGACGGGTTTATATTCCGCACCTGCTATCAGGAGACTCTTCGTCTACGCTTTGCTACGCGCAGGACAGGACAACTCCGTAAGATTCATGTTTAGCCGTATAAAGTCCATAGTTAGCATCGTAAAGTCCATAGTTAACCGTGTAAAAATGGATTTGGCGTGTGCAATAGTCATTGTTTTTCGGGCAGCACTTTGCAATACCAGCGCGAGATGCGGAGCATCACCCCCACCCCGGCCAAGGTCTTGATAAAGTAATAGCCGTTCCTCACGCGGTGCAGTTTGCCGGTCATGCCCGAGAACGGGCCGTGGATGACCATCACCTCCTTGCCAGGTTTGGCATCGGCCTCGTCGGCGGGCAGGAACTGTGTACCGTCGAATCCAGGGTCGCACAGCATGCGGAACTCGGTCATCTGAGTGTCGGGTATCTCGTAGCAATCCATCGTGCCTTCTTTCTTCATCACATGCAGGGGCACGTTGCACGAGGCAAAGAGGTGCAGCATCTGCTTCTGCGGCTCGTCCTTGCGCACGAACAACATGTTGTGCACCACGGGGACGAGCACACGCTTCGGCTTACCCTCGTGCGTCCGTTTCTCGGCGTAAGTCATCGGAATGAAGTGCTCCTTCCCGTTCTCCTGCAAATAGCGGCTTATCTTCAACTCTTGACAGTTGAAGGTACGCACGGCATACCAAGGGAAGGCAGGCTCACCGCTCGGTCGCTCAGAAACGTATGTAGGATTGATATTTTCCATGCATTTATCCGGGAGATAAAACAGTTCCATATACCCTTGTAAACATAAAAATCCCTTTCTTACCCATCTGCCTGAACACAAAGGAAAGAAAAGGATTGCCACAAAGGATACGGCCTGTTCATATCTCCACCGTACAAGAGCCGAGGCTCACGAGAAATAGATACGAAGTACCATAACAGCGGGCAAAGATACGGCGGATTGCGTGGATAAGCAAATATAATCGGCAGAAATCATATGAATCTTTTACTACATGGCTGAAAGCATTGTGTTTGGATGGCACACAGATGACACAGATTTACACAGATTTTAAAGGGCTTCGCCATAGACATCTGTCATTAGCTTCGTTCAAAACCCTTTTCTGATTATTCCGTCAAGGTATAGTCTGAGCAAAGCAAAGAATCTCCAAGACGTACTGGGAGATGCTTCACTCCGTTCAGCATGACAATAAGAAATCTGCGGTCATCTCGTGAAGTCTGTGTCATCTGTGTGCTATCTAAGTTCTCATTTATCGCATAAACTACATGTGATTAGCTACCCAAGTTGAAAAGCTTATATCTCACCCTTATCAATCATTTCGCTTATAAAAACTTGTCAAGCAAACTCCAAGTCGCAATAATCAACTATAATCAACCCTACCTCCTGCAAAGCGCACCAACTGGAGAAGATTTTCCCTATCTTTGTTGCACGAAGATAGGATGCGGTTCGGCAGAAGCAAAATAGAAAACAAGTTTTCTATTTTGCTTCTACACTCACCTTCCGCTATCTTTGTCCTCGCTTGCAAACCGGAACAAACCTGTGGGCAGGCACAAAAAACAAAAGAAACGATATGACGACCACGCAACCATTCAGCACGCTTATCGCCACGACGCTCGGCATCCCCGAAAGGCAGGTGGCACATACCATCGCCCTGCTCGAGGACGGTGCTACCATCCCCTTCATCAGCCGCTATCGCAAGGAGGCGACCGGAGGACTGGACGAAGTGCAGATAGAAGCGATCTGCACACAACTCGACAAGTTGAAAGAGACGGCCAAGCGGAAAGAAACTATCATAAACACCATTGCCGAACAGGGGAAACTGACCCCGGAGCTGCAACAGCGCATAGACGCAACGTGGGATGCCACCACCTTGGAGGACCTCTACCTGCCCTACAAGCCCAAACGGAAAACCCGTGCGGAAATGGCACGCCAGAAAGGACTGGAACCGCTGGCCACCCTGCTGATGCTGCAGCGGGAGCCTCATCCGGAAAAAATTGCTCTGCGCTACGTAAAGGGGGAAGTGAAAGACACGAACGATGCCCTGAAAGGTGCGTGCGACATCATAGCCGAGCACATCAACGAAGATGCACAGGCCCGAAATATCGTGCGCGGCGCCTTTGCCCGGCAAGGCACCCTGACCGTCAAAGTGGCAAAGGGAAAAGAGACGGAAGGCGCGAATTATCGCGACTACTTCGACTTCTCCGCCCCGCTGAAGCGTTGCACGTCGCACCGCATCCTGGCCATCAGGAGGGGCGAGGAAGAAGGCATACTGAAAGTTAGCATCGCCCCTGCCAACGAGGAGGAGTGCATGGAGAGACTGGAAAGGCGTTTCGTGCATGGACGCAACGCGTGCGCCGAATGGGTGGAAGAGGCTGCGAAGGATGCGTATAAACGCCTGCTGAAGCCCTCGATGGAAACCGAGTTTGCCGCGCAAAGCAAGGAGAAGGCCGACGAGGAAGCCATCCGGATATTTGCCGAAAACCTGCGGCAGCTACTCATGGCATCTCCCTTGGGGGCAAAACGTGTGATGGGCATAGACCCCGGATTCCGCACGGGCTGCAAGGTGGTGTGTCTTGACGAGCAGGGTAACTTGCTGCACAACGAAAACATCTACCCCCACCCGCCCGTAAGCAAGCAGGCTGAAGCCGTTGCCAAGATGCAGAAGATGATAGAAGCCTACCGCATAGAGGCTATCGCCATTGGCAACGGCACAGCCAGCCGCGAGACGGAGGACTTCGTGAAGCGCATCCCCTTCCACCGCGAAATGCAGGTGTTCGTGGTGAGTGAGCAAGGGGCATCGGTCTACTCGGCCTCGAAGCTGGCGCGCGAGGAGTTCCCGGACTACGATGTCACCGTGCGGGGAGCGGTATCCATAGGACGGCGGTTAATGGACCCGCTGGCCGAACTGGTGAAGATAGACCCGAAATCCATCGGCGTAGGGCAATACCAACACGACGTGGACCAGACGAAGTTGAAGAAATCGCTGGATGCCACCGTAGAAAGTTGCGTGAACCAAGTGGGCGTGAACCTAAACACGGCCAGCAAGCACTTGCTGACCTACGTTTCCGGCCTGGGCTCGCAACTGGCACAGAACATCGTGGACTACCGTGCGGAAAACGGCCCGTTCTCTTCACGCAAAGAACTGCTGAAGGTGCCACGCATGGGTGCCAAAGCGTTTGAGCAATGTGCGGGCTTCCTACGCATCGCACAGGCCAAGAACCCGCTGGACAACACGGCGGTACACCCGGAGAGTTACCACATCGTGGAGCAGATGGCCAAGGACTTAGATTGTACCGTACCCGAACTATTGGCCGACAAGAGCCTGCGTGCCCGCATCGTCCTTGAACGTTACCTGTCGCCCACCGTGGGTATGCCCACCATAAAAGACATCCTGCAAGAACTGGAAAAGCCAGGACGCGACCCGCGCGGCCCCATACGCATCTTCGAATTCGACCCGAACGTACGTACCATGGACGACCTGC
>CALUGY010000073.1 GCA_944320295.1 uncultured Bacteroides sp. | reverse complement strand
CGTTCGGAACATGTTGCGTCCGCGCTCCGAGTGCGTTGCGTGCAGGCCTATATAAAAAAGGTTGCCATTCCCCTTTAAATAAGGGAAATGGCAACCTTATATCGTATAAATGCTTTTGATTAATATTGTTCGAGCAGTTCTTTAAACGCCTTTTTTGATTTGAAAGGCACCATGTTGAAACTGTATCTGATGGGCTCGCCTCCTGTCGTGATGCGGTATTGCTCGTGCGGCAATGCCCCCCAGCTGTTGTCTCCTCCAACTCCCATCATGCGATAGTCGATAAACAAGTCTACCAGTTTGCTTGGTTTGGCATCTACAATGTGGCGATGGTCGGTCTTGTCGCTGACGGGCTGGTCGTTATAAATGCTGCTTCCGCTATCCAATGTTTCCAGCGTGTAGGGGGAGGCATTCATCTCGAATGTCCCGTCGGCAACGAAGAGCAGCCCGGCACCGGATTTGTCGGCCAGCGCGCACCAGCGGATGTCTGTACGGTGGCTGTTTTCCTGCGGGCGGATGTATGGTTCGAACATGTCGTGTACGGAATGCGTATATTCGCCGACAAACGTGCCCGTCTTGCGGTCGCAATAGTTTTCCCACGGTCCGCGGCCGAAATAAGTCAACCGTTCATAGCCGGCGGGCATCTGCATGCGCAGGCCTACCCTCGGAATCATTGGGACTGTGGTATCGCCGGTCGTAAACGTATTGTCCACGCGGATAACCCCGTTTGAATACACAGTATAACTTACGACCCACGTTCCCTTGACTTCAGGATAATCGTACTTGCAGGTCAATGTGGAGCCATTGACTGTGACCTGTCCTTCGGGGGCTTTGTAGCTGGCATCTTTCCACATTTTCAATCTTGTGGGAAGCCCGGCACCATAATCGTTGTCAATGGGGGCGCGCCAGAAGTTGGGGTATAACCCGCGTCCTTCGTGGATGTATTCGTTTCCACGGAATTTGTAGGATGTTAGTATGCCGGTGGCTTTGTCGAATGTCGCTTTGAAGTCCTTGCCGGTAAACACGAAATCCGTCTCAGTCTCTTTGTATTTTGCCGGTGCTGCCACCTCTGCTTCCCTGTTTGTTCTTTCATTGATGGGACTTTGATAGCGTGCAATTACATATCCGGCTGGTAGGAATGGTTCGGCGACGCGCGTTTTCACTTCAAACTGCAAGTGGTATTCAACAGGGCCGTCCTCGGCGGAAGGCAGGCCTTCCAGCTTGTATGTCTTGCTTTCTTGCGGGGCCAAGTTCACGTCCAGCTTGTTCGTGGATATGATTTTTCCGTTAGCTGTGATGTGATAGACGAAATCATATTTGTCCAAGTTGGTAAAGAAGAAATCGTTGTGAATGCGGATGCTGCCTTCTTCACGGTTATAATCGAACAATACATTTTGGTAAACGATGCGCATTTCTTCGGTTTGCGGTTTCACGCTCCTGTCCGGATACACCAGGCCGTTGATGCAGAAGTTCCCGTCGGACGGGGTTCCGTTTGTACCGTAGTCGCCCCCGTATTTCCAATATTCCTTTCCGGTATCGTCTTTTTCGAGGAAACCTTGGTCTACCCAGTCCCAGATGCACCCGCCTTGAAGCAATGGATATTTGTGGATGACATCCCAATAGTCTTTGAAGTTACCCAAGCTGTTACCCATGGCGTGTGCATATTCGCACAAGATAAGCGGACGATAGGATGAAGGGTCCTGGGCATACTTCTCTATCTTCCTTATGTGGGAATACATCGGGCAGACAATGTCCGTATTCCATTCCTGTTGTGCCCTTTCATATTGAACCGGGCGTGTCTCGTCTTTTCCTTTCAGCCATTTGTATGTGCAATAAAAGTTGTATCCGTTGCCGGCTTCGTTGCCCAATGACCATATGATGATGGAAGGGTGGTTTTTGTCTCTTTCAAACATGTTCTCCGTGCGGTACAAGTGTGGGGCCAGGAAGGAGGGCTCGTTGCCCAATGTGCCACCTTTGCTCAGGTTGTACCCCATTCCGTGGGTTTCAATGTTGGCTTCGTCAATGACGTAAATTCCGTATTCATCACATAGTTCGTAAAAACGTTCTTGTTGCGGGTAGTGGCTGGTACGGACGGTGTTGACATTGTATTTCTTGAACAGCTCGAAATCTTTTCTCATCAGTTCTTCGGGCACATAGTGTCCTGTCACTTCATTGTGCTCATGGATGTTCACACCTTTTATGAGAATGGGCTGGCCGTTTACCTTTAGCTGTTTGTCTTTGATTTCTACTGTGCGGAAACCTATTTTGGCGCTTGTGGCTTCCAGAACTTTCCCGTTTTTGTCCTTCAAGGTTATCAGTAGAGTATATAAGTGCGGGGTTTCGGCTGTCCAATGCTCTATTCCTTTTAGTCTTTTGGTTTCGAAGTTCCCTTCGAAAGCGTCTGCTAGTTGGCAGTCCAGGCTTTCTGATGCAATGCTTTGCCCTTTCGTGCCCAAGATGTTATAGCTGATGGTATAATCCCCGGTATTTTGTTTTTCTGCATTTTGGATTTTGACTTGCAGGCTGAAGATGCCATCTTGATAGTTCTCATCCAAAGTGGCTTTCGCGTGGAAATCGGCAATTCTTACTTTGGGCTGGGCATACAGGTAGATGTCACGCTCAATGCCGCTAAGTCTCCAGAAGTCTTGGCATTCCATATAATTGGCATCCGAGAAACGGTGTACCTGTACGGCGATTATATTGTTTCCGGCTTTTACTTTGTCTGTGATGTTGAACCGTGCAGGAGTTTTGGCATCCTTGTTCATTCCTACAAATTCACCGTTCAAGTAATAGTAGGCTGCCCCTTTAGTTCCATCCGCACTTAAGAATATTTCTTTTCCCATCCAATTGGAAGGTAATGTAAAACTGCGGCGATATGTTCCTGTCGGATTCCAATCTTTGGGGACATAAGGCGGGTTGGGCTTTTCCCAAAATGGTGCCACATGTGTTGGCGAAGTAAATTCGTATGTTGCATTGACATAAATAGGTGTTCCGAATCCTTGCCTTTCCCAGTTCCCTGGAACTTGTATGTCACTCCAAGAACTAATGTCGAAAGATTCTTTCATGAATGCAGTAGGACGTTCGTTGAAATTATCCACATAATGAAATTTCCATGTCCCGTTTAGCGACAGTCGATATGTACCAGTCTTACGGTCGTTATTTATCGCATCTTGTTCATTGGTGTACGATGTGAAGGTGCATCGGGGAGTTTCTCTGTTGATACAGGTTAGTTCCGGATTCGTAATCTCCGCGTATCTGTCCGATTGTTGGGCTTGCAAGGCAACGGAGAACACTAATAATGCAGATAGTGCTGACAGCTTTTTCATAAGTATGGATATTATAATTAGTTTTCCGCGTTATTGGTAATTTAAACTATATAGCTTGTATATGATGGTATTAGACATCCCTTCAAAAACAAAAAAGACCGCCAAGTGTGGAAGCCACTCAACAGTCTTGTCTTTTCTTTGTAGCGGGACCCGGGATTGAACCGGGGACCTCATGATTATGAATCATGCGCTCTAACCAGCTGAGCTATCCCGCCAACTTTCTCGTTTGCGGGTGCAAAGGTATCGCTTTTTGATTTAACTTGCAAAGCTTTTGGCGATTTTTTTGTTTGTTTGTGGATACATGGGGATGGTCTTAAAAAAGTCTTGGGACTTAATTGCTATAATAATAGCTATTTATAGATATTCGTACGGGCTATTTAGCAAAAAGATGCGTGAATATTTTTTTGATTGGAAAAAACTCCTTACTTTGGCCGTGAAATCTAAGGCCAATAGCGTTTTTTATCTATTCGGGCTGGAAATCTAATTATTATGGAACGGGAAAGAATACATTTGGAATATCTCTTAAACGCGACATCAAAAAATATCCTTTGGAATGCTATAAGTACTTCTGTCGGATTGGAAGGTTGGTTTGCCGATAAGGTACTGTCGGATAATAAAACAGTTACGTTCCGTTGGGGGAAGACAGAGGAACGCAAGGCCGAAATTGTGGCCATACGCGCTTATTCGTTTGTTCGTTTCCGATGGTTGGACAGCGATATACCTCATGAATACTTCGAATTGAAGATGACGAACAACGAACTGACGAATGATTTTGTGCTGGAGATTACTGATTTTGTGGATGCTGCCGATGCGAATGACACACGTGAGCTGTGGAATTCTCAAGTCGAGACCTTGCGAAGGACATGCGGTTTTTAGTTAACTTTTTGCTAAAAATTTCCCTCTCTTTTGTTTTTGTACTACTTTTGTATCATCATTGCATGATACAAGCGAAATGTTGCGTGTAAAGAAGTTAGATATATTCATACTGAAGAGCTTCTGCCTGCTCTTTATGGGAACTTTTTTTATTTGCCTTTTCATTTTCATGATGCAGTTCCTGTGGAAGTATGTGGATGAAATGGTGGGCAAGGGGCTGGAGATGGAGATTCTCGCCCAATTCTTTTTCTATTCGGCTTTGACATTGGTTCCCCTTTCCCTTCCTTTGGCTGTATTGTTGGCCGCTCTTATTACCTTTGGCAATTTTGGTGAACGCTTCGAACTGTTGGCCATGAAAGCAGCCGGCATTTCTTTGTTGAAAATCATGCGCCCGCTCATTATTTTTATCTCCTTTATATGTTGTGTCTCTTTTTTCTTTCAGAATGTTATAGGGCCGAAGGCGCAGACCAAGCTATGGACGTTACTTATATCCATGCGTGAGAAGTCCCCCGAAGTGGATATCCCAGAAGGAGCATTTTATGACGAGATAAAAGGCTATAATCTTTACGTAAAGCATAAAGACCGTAAGACAGGCATGCTTTATGACGTGTTGATATACAATTTTGAAAAAGGTTTTGAAAATGCCCAAATCATCAAGGCCGATTCAGGACGCTTGGAAATGACGGCTGACAAACAGCACATTTATCTGCACTTGTATAGCGGCGAGCAATTCGAGAACTTGAAAGAACAGAATATGAACCAGCGGAATGTGCCTTATCGGAGGGAGACGTTTCGTGAAAAGCATGCCATCATTGCTTTCAACTCAGATTTCAACATGGCAGATGAAGGTATTATGAGCAGCCAGTCTAACAGTAAAAACATGCGTACTTTGCAGGCTGATATCGACTCCATGACCTTGCGTACAGACAGCATCGGCCGAAAGTACTATAAAGATGCAATGGACGGCCCTTACAGATTATTGTCCTCACGTTTGACGAAAGCGGATACGCTGAAGCTGGAAAAAGCCAACGTCGCGTTGTATGATGTGGACAGCTTGTACAATGCGTCGACGTTGTCACAGAAGCAAAAGATTATTTCCACGGCATTGAACCGTACAGAAAGTGCCGGGAGCGACTGGAGCTTTAAAAGCTTCAATATCTTGCAAACAGAGGCCAGCCTGCGCCGCCATATGACTGCTTGGCACGAGAAGCTGACCCTGTCGTTGGCTTGTCTTATCTTCTTCTTTATTGGGGCGCCCTTGGGAGGTATCATCCGCAAGGGGGGGCTTGGCATGCCGGTAGTTGTCTCCATCTTGATATTCATCGTTTATTATATCATAAACAATACGGGCTATAAGATGGCGCGCGATGGCAAGTGGATTGTTTGGATGGGCATGTGGACCAGTACGGCCATTCTGGCTCCGTTGGGTGCGTTCCTGACCTATAAGTCGAACAAGGATTCTGTGGTTTTGAATGCCGACGCTTACATCAATTGGTTGAAGAAGGTTGCCGGTATACGTAGCGTGCGCCATATTTTCCGTAAGGAGGTGATTATCGACGACCCGGACTACGACCGTTTGCCTGCCGACTTGCAAAGTTTGTCTGTGGATTGCCGGGCATACATGGAGCAACATAAACTGAAACGTGCTCCCAACTACTTCAAACTTTGGATGCAGGCGGACCATAAAGATGATATGGCGTCTCTCAACGCCCGTTTGGAGGCTTTGGTAGACGAGATGTCCAATACGAAGTCGGTGCAGCTGCTTTCCGTGTTGAACAATTACCCCATTCTTTCCACTTCGGCCCACGAACGGCCTTTCAAGCAATATTGGCTGAACGTGGTTTGTGGTGTTTTGTTGCCGGTGGGCTTGTTCTTTTATATCAGAATCTGGCTGTTCCGCTTGCGCCTGTATAAGGACTTGGAGAAAATAATAGAGACCAATGGGAACGTGGTCGCCATCATAGATAATATGCGTAACAATAAATAATAGAGAAGTATGGAAAATGTAAAGCTGAATACGATAGAAGAAGCCATTGAAGAGTTCAAGGCCGGTAATTTCGTCATCGTGGTAGATGATGAAGACCGTGAGAATGAGGGCGACCTGATTATCGCAGCCGAGATGATTACGCCGGAGAAGGTCAACTTCATGTTGAAGTATGCACGCGGCGTGCTCTGTGCCCCGATTACGGTGTCCCGCTGCAAAGAGTTGGATTTGGCCCATCAGGTGCTGGATAATACATCCGTTTTGGGAACTCCCTTTACTGTCACGATAGACAAGCTCGACGGTTGTACCACCGGTGTATCCGCTGCCGACCGTGCCGCCACCATCAAGGCTTTGGCCGATCCGGCTTCCACGCCGGCCACATTCGGCCGTCCGGGGCATATCAATCCGCTGTATGCACAAGAGAAAGGTGTGCTTCGCCGTGCCGGCCATACGGAGGCTACCATAGACCTTGCCCGTTTGGCAGGACTTTATCCGGCAGGAGCTTTGATGGAGATAATGAACGAGGACGGCAGCATGGCCCGTCTGCCCGAGTTGCGCCAATTTGCAGACAAATATGGCTTGAAACTGATTTCCATCCATGACCTGATTGCTTATCGCCTGAAGCAGGAGTCCATTGTGGAGAAGGGTGTGGAGGTGCATATGCCTACCGAGCATGGAGACTTCCGCCTGATACCTTTCAAACAAAAATCCAACGGGCTGGAACATATCGCCCTCTTCAAAGGGACATGGCGGGAGGATGAACCCATCTTGGTGCGCGTGCACTCCTCGTGCGCCACGGGTGACATATTCGCTTCCAGACGTTGCGATTGCGGCGAACAGTTGCACAAGGCCATGGAGAAGATAGAGCAGGCCGGGAAAGGCGTGCTGGTTTATTTGAACCAAGAAGGCCGGGGTATCGGCCTGATGGAAAAGATGAAGGCATACAAGTTGCAGGAAGATGGCATGGATACCGTGGATGCCAATATCTGCCTGGGCCACTTGGCCGACGAGCGCGACTATGGCGTGGGAGCACAGATACTGCGCGAACTGGGTGTGCACAAAATGCGCCTCATGACCAATAACCCCGTGAAGCGTGTAGGCTTGGAAGCCTATGGCCTTGAAATCACGGAAAACGTGCCTATCGAGACTACGCCCAATCCTTACAACGAACGTTACCTGCGCACAAAGAAAGAGCGCATGGGCCACACGTTGCACTTCAACAACAAGTAAGGCCAGTACGATGGCTTTGCCCGTTTCTTACAAATATTAGTAACCCTTTTTATAATAGAACGAAACATGAACCAATTATCCGATCGTTTGAACAGCCTGTCGCCTTCCGCGACGTTGGCCATGTCGCAGAAAAGCGCCGAACTGAAGGCGCAAGGCGTGGATGTGATTAACTTGAGTGTCGGCGAACCCGATTTCAATACCCCCGACCATATTAAAGAAGCGGCCAAAAAGGCGATAGACGAGAACTACTCCCGCTATTCGCCCGTGTCCGGCTATCCGGCGTTGCGCAATGCCATCGTGGCCAAGTTGAAGAATGAAAACGGCTTGGAATATGCTGCCACCCAGATTTCGTGTGCCAACGGGGCCAAGCAGTCGGTGTGCAATACGATTTTGGTATTGGTGAACCCCGGCGACGAAGTGATTGTGCCCGCTCCTTACTGGGTAAGCTATCCGGAGATGGTGAAGCTGGCCGAGGGCGTGCCTGTGGTCGTGCCGGCCGGCATCGAGCAGAACTTCAAGATAACGCCAGCCCAACTGGAGGCGGCCATCACCCCCAAGACAAAAGCCTTGATATTGTGCTCGCCGTCCAATCCTACCGGTTCGGTGTATAGTGCGGAAGAACTGGCAGCCTTGGCCGCCGTGCTTGAAAAGCATCCGCAGGTCATGGTCATTGCCGATGAGATATACGAGCACATCAACTACATTGGCCGCCACCACAGCATTGCACAGGTGCCGGGCATGAAGGAACGCACCATCATCGTGAACGGCGTCTCGAAGGCATACGCCATGACAGGTTGGCGCATCGGCTTCATTGCCGGTCCCGAATGGGTGGTGAAAGCCGTCAACAAGCTTCAGGGACAGTACACCTCCGGGCCGTGCTCGGTGTCGCAAAAGGCTGCCGAGGCCGCCTATACGGGCACACAGGCTCCGGTGGAGGAGATGCGCCAGGCTTTCCAACGCCGTCGCGACCTTATCGTGAAACTGGCCAAGGAAGTGCCGGGTTTCGAGGTGAATGTGCCCGAAGGCGCTTTCTACCTCTTCCCCAAGTGCAGCTCCTATTTCGGGAAGTCGGCCGACGGGCGTAAAATCGAAACGTCCGACGACCTGGCCATGTACCTGCTCGAAGTGGGGCATGTGGCCTGTGTGGGCGGCACGTCGTTCGGTGCGCCCGACTGCATCCGCATGAGCTATGCCACGAGCGACGAGAACATCGTCGAGGCTATCCGCCGCATCAAGGATGCCTTGGCACGCTTGCAGTAATCCGACGTATTCCATAAATGCCGCTTCCCGGTCCGTGGCAGGTGCAGCCCTGCCGGGCAGGGAGCGGCTTTTTTGTTCCTTATATATATAAAAATGAATAGGCTTATGATGACCGGACTGTCGGGACGTGCGGGGCTGTTGCTTTTCCTTCTCGCGGCCCTTTCTTGCCATTGCCATGCAGGGACGACGCTGGGGACGGAAGTGGGGACGTCCGTTGCCGCGCTTCCGCAAGACACGCTCGTGCAGTCCTCTTTCCCGTACCCCGACCTGCCGCAGGCCATGACCGACCCGGCGGAGCGGCGCAGCTTCCTGTTGTTGCACTATTGGGACAAGTATGACTTCTCCGATGCGGCCCTGTTGCACCGGGTTGCCGTGACGGAGCAGGGATTGGTGGATTACGTGGCTTTGCTGGCCGAGCACCCCGACCCGGCGGAGACCGTGCAGTCGCTGGATACCTTTTGTAGCCGGTTGGCCCCGTACGATGAGGCCCGCGCCGTGCTGCCCCGCCTCATGGAGAAGTACCTCTACGACCTGGCCTCGCTCTTGCGCCACGACGCCCTATACGCGTCCTTCCTCGACAAACTGTTGTCCCATGTCCCTGCCGGGACAGATGCCCGTCGTTCCCGTTGGGAATATCAGCGGGCTATGGCCGCCAAAAACAATCCCGGCGCTCCGGCTGCGGACTTCGTGTATTACCGTCCCGATGGCAGTCAAGGCTCCTTGCACGGCACGCAGGCTTCCCACCTGTTGCTGCTGTTTTACGACCCCGCTTGCTCCACCTGTCAGGACATGCTGAAGGCAATGCAGGCCGACGTCCGCCTTGCCACCGCCATTGCCGCCGGCCGTGTGCAGGTGCTGGCCGTCTATACCGAGGGCGACGAGCAGGTGTGGCGCGAGTGGCTTCCCGACCTGCCCGTTGCATGGATGGCGGCCACCGACAAGGGGCAGATACGCCAGGCGGAACTGTACGACCTGCGGGCCATGCCCTCCCTCTACCTGCTGGACAAGGACAAGACCGTATTGTTGAAAGATGCGGACTACGAGGTCGTCCGCCATGCCGGTATTTATTGACATCCCAACCCCTTCCGGGGGATGTATGCCACACGTTTGTCCGCAACATGTTGCGCGTTTGCTCCGTACATGTTGCGGGCGCGCTCGCAACGCGTTCCGCCCGCGCTCCCGACGTGTTGCGGGCAGAAGGCGTGCAGGTTGCCTCCGGAAGCGGGGCGCAAGCCCTGTTTTATTATTATTTTTTAAAAGCAAACCTTCGTTACTTGCCGCGAAAAAGAGTAATTTTGCGGCCTGATAATTATCACATTAAATACGCGACGTATGATACTGGACCAATTAACCGCAATCTCCCCGATTGACGGACGTTACAGAGGCAAGGCAGAAGCCTTGGCCGCCTATTTCTCCGAATTCGCATTGATTAGATACCGGGTACGGGTGGAAGTGGAATACTTCATCGCCCTGTGCGAGGCTGTGCCCATGACCGGGAGCACCGCTGCCGGGCAACCCTTGCCGCAACTGGCCGGCATGGACAAAGGCCTGTTCGAGGTGCTGCGGGACATTTACCGCAACTTTTCCGAAGCCGATGCCGCCCGCGTGAAAGAGATAGAGAAAGTCACCAACCACGACGTGAAGGCAGTAGAGTACTTCCTTAAGGAGCAGTTCGACAGGATTGGCGGACTGGATGCCTACAAGGAGTTCATACACTTTGGCCTCACTTCGCAGGACATCAACAATACCTCGGTGCCCCTGTCGGTGAAAGAGGCATTGGCCGACGTGTACTATCCGCAACTGGAAGAACTCATCGCCCAGCTCGACACCTATGCCGACGAGTGGAAAGACGTGCCCATGCTGGCCAAGACACACGGCCAGCCCGCATCGCCCACACGCTTGGGCAAGGAGATAAACGTGTTTGCCTACCGCTTGAAACGCCAGCTCGCCGCATTGAAGGCTTGCCCGCTCACGGCCAAGTTCGGCGGTGCCACCGGCAACTTCAACGCCCACCACGTGGCCTATCCCGCATACGACTGGAAGGCGTTCGGCAACCGTTTCGTGGCCGAAAAACTGGGGCTGGAAAGGGAAGAATACACCACACAGATATCGAACTACGATTGCTTGGCGGCCGTGTTCGACGCCATGAAGCGCATCAACACCATCATGATTGACATGAACCGCGACTTCTGGCAATACATCTCGATGGAATACTTCAAGCAGCAAATCAAAGCCGGCGAGGTAGGCTCCAGCGCCATGCCGCACAAGGTGAATCCCATCGACTTCGAAAACGCCGAGGGAAACCTTGGGTTGGCAAACGCCATATTGGAGCACTTGGCTTCCAAGTTGCCCGTATCGCGCCTGCAACGCGACTTGACCGACTCCACCGTGTTGCGCAACGTGGGCGTGCCTTTTGCCCATGGGGTGATAGCCGTGCAAAGCTCGCTCAAGGGCTTGCGCAAGCTGCTCCTCAACAAAGAGGCACTCGAACACGACCTGGAGCGCAACTGGAGCGTGGTGGCCGAGGCCATACAGACCATCTTGCGCCGCGAAGCCTACCCGCATCCTTACGAGGCATTGAAAGCGTTGACACGCACAAACCACATCATTACAGAACAGGCCATTCACGATTTCGTGGAAAACCTGAACGTGGGCGAGGACGTGAAGAAAGAATTGCGTGCCATAACCCCGCACAACTATACAGGAATCTGAATCTTTAGAGGATGAGACCGGACAGGGTCCGCAGTATGATGCGCGTCCCTTCCGTGTCCGATGCCCGTTTCATGATAAGGCCGTGAGGCCGGAAGTTTAATTTTATTCGAATAAAAACAAGATGAGTACAGAAAACGAAGCATGGCGCAATGCTTCCTCCGCAGCGGAGAACAACGGCGCCGACCGTGATGGTAACCAACAGAACAACGAAAGCGGCTACACCCGCCCGTCGTACAACCGTGAGAATGGCGAACGTCCCCGTCGCCCGCGTTTTAACCCGAATGCCGAAAATGCGGCCTATCGTTCACAAAGAGTGTATAACAATGGCGAGCGTCCCTACCGTCCCCGCTTCAATCCGAATGCGGTCGGTGGCGACAACCAGCGTGCCTATGGCAACGACCGCCCCTATCGTCCGCGTTTCAATGGCGAAGAAGGCGAACGTCCGCAGCGTCCCTATGGCAATGCCGCCGGGGGAAACCGCCCTTATCGTCCGCAACCGCGTTACAACAACAATGGCGAACGTCCCTACGGCAATGAGCGCCCCTACCGTCCGCGTTTCAATGCCGAAGACGGCAACCGTGCGCCGCGTCCGTACAACAACGACCGTCCCGCATACGGCAATGCCGACCATTCGTTGCGTCCACGCTATAACAGCTACAACAACGAGGGCGATGGCAACCGCATGCAGCGTCCGTACGCTCCGGGTCGTCCGCGCTTCAACCAGCAGGGCGGCAATAGGCCCTATGGCAATAACGGCCGCAACCAGCAACGCAATAACGGCTACGATCCGAATGCCAAGTACAGCAAGAAGAAACGGATAGAGTACAAGGAGCAGTTCGTAGACCCGAACGAGCCCATCCGCCTGAACAAGTACCTGGCCAATGCAGGCATATGCTCGCGTCGTGAAGCCGATGAGTTCATCACGGCAGGCGTGGTATCGGTCAACGGACAAGTGGTGACCGAGCTGGGCACGAAGATCAAGCGCAGCGACGAGGTCAAGTTCCACGACCAGGTAGTCAACATCGAACGCAAAGTGTACGTCTTGCTCAACAAGCCCAAGGATACGGTGACCACCTCCGACGACCCGCAGGAGCGCCGCACGGTGATGGATTTGGTGAAAGGTGCCTGTGAGGAACGTATCTATCCCGTAGGCCGTCTCGACCGTAATACCACGGGAGTGCTGTTGCTTACCAACGACGGCGATCTCGCTTCCAAGCTGACGCACCCGCAGTATCTCAAGAAGAAGATTTACCACGTGCACCTGGACAAAGACCTGACCCGTGCCGACATGGAGAAAATAGCTTCGGGAATCCAGTTGGACGATGGCGAGATACATGCCGACGCCATAAGCTACACCGATGAAGAGAAGAAGAACGACATCGGCATCGAAATCCATTCGGGCAAGAACCGCATCGTGCGCCGCATCTTCGAGGCTTTGGGCTATAAGGTGATGAAGCTCGACCGCGTTTACTTTGCGGGCCTCACCAAGAAGGGGCTTCGTCGTGGCGACTGGCGTTACCTGACGGAACAAGAGGTGAACTTCCTGCGCATGGGTTCCTTTGAATAATCGTACATATAGTAATATAGTATACACCATAATATAACGATATGGAAAAGCTTAGTAGGACAAAGATTGTCGACCTGCTGAAACGCGACGATTTCGGAGCGAAGGTTAATGTGAAAGGGTGGGTACGTACCCGCCGTGGTAGCAAACAAGTGAACTTCATCGCGCTGAACGACGGTTCTACAATAAACAACGTACAAGTCGTGGTGGATTTGGCCAACTTCGACGAAGCCTTGCTGAAGGACATCACCACCGGGGCATGCCTGAGCGTGAACGGTGTGCTGGCCGAGTCGGTAGGTTCCGGGCAGAAGGTGGAGATACAGGCACGCGAGATAGAAGTGCTCGGCACGTGCGACAATACCTATCCGCTGCAAAAGAAGGGGCACTCCATGGAGTTCCTGCGTGAGATAGCCCATTTGCGCCCGCGCACCAACACCTTCGGCGCGGTATTCCGCATCCGTCACAACATGGCCATCGCCATCCACTCCTATTTCCATCAGAAGGGATTCTTCTACTTCCACACGCCCATCATCACCGCGTCCGACTGCGAGGGGGCAGGGCAGATGTTCCAGGTGACCACCATGAACCTCTACGACCTGAAGAAGGACGAGAACGGCTCGATAGTGTACGACAGCGACTTCTTCGGCAAGCAGGCCAGCCTCACCGTGTCCGGACAGCTCGAAGGCGAGCTGGCAGCCACGGCGCTGGGAGCCATCTACACCTTCGGCCCCACCTTCCGCGCCGAAAACTCGAACACGCCCCGCCACCTGGCCGAGTTCTGGATGGTGGAGCCCGAAGTGGCCTTCGCCGACCTCACCGAGCTGATGGACCTGGAGGAGGAGTTCATAAAGTACTGCGTGCAGTGGGCGCTGGACAACTGCATGGACGACCTGGAGTTCCTCAACAAGATGGTCGATAAGGGCCTGCTCGACCGCCTGCGCGGCGTGGTGGGGACGGAGTTCGTCCGCCTGCCCTACACCGAGGGCATCCGCATACTGGAGGAGGCCGTGGCCGGGGGCGAGAAGTTCGAATTCCCCGTCTACTGGGGCTGCGACCTGGCCAGCGAGCACGAGCGCTACCTGGTGGAGCG
>CALUGY010000072.1 GCA_944320295.1 uncultured Bacteroides sp. | reverse complement strand
GGGGGGCGGGAAAATGGCCGGGCGGCCTCCCCTGCGGGGAATTTCCGTGCATAAAGGCTTGGGCAGGACGGGGATTTTCACTACATTTGCGGGGAGGAAGAATGTCCACCGTATCGGAGGCTTCATGTCCGATAGGGTGGAGGTGAAAACTCGACCGAGGTCGAGGCTGTTTGTCGACCTCGGTCGACGTGTCTTATCGACCTCGGTCGAGACATTGGGTCGACCTCGGTCGACAATTCAGCTCCACCAAGGTGTAGTTTCTATTTCCGGCTATATGGAGATAAAACATCGAATAATATGTAATATAAGGATTAACCATACTAAAGAAAGGATTGACATATGGCTATCAAGTACAAATTAGTAAAGAAGAGCACCGACCCTTCCCACAGGGACTCGCCCAAGAAGTGGTACGCCCGCACCCGCAGCTCTGCCCCGCTGCCGGTGAAGGCCATGTCCCGCGCCGCCACGCGCAACACCACGCTGGCCCCCATCGAGCTGGAGGCCGCCCTCGACCTGCTGGCCAACTTCATCCCCGGCCAGCTGCTGCAGGGGCACACCGTCCGAATCCCCGGCCTGGGCTACTTCCGCCTCACCTACAAGAGCCGCGGCTCGGACACGGTGAAGGACTTCAACCCCAAGGAGATGATATACGACGCCCGCCCCGTCTTTGTGCCCGACAAGGCCTTCCGCGATGCCATCCGCCAAGGCGTGGAGTTCGAGGACGGCGGCGTGAAGCAGGACGGCATCAACTACGCCACCCGCGCCGACTACTATAAGGCTACCGGGCAGGCGGGTGACGGCGAGGAGGGCGGCTCCACCACCCCCGGCGGACAGGGCGGCGGCGAGGGCACGCTTGGTTAAATGAAGAATGAAGAGTGAAGAATTGGCCGGTATGACTGCTGGCCTGTCACCCTGAATGAAATGAAGGGTCTCCCGGAGGACATGTTCCTTGGGGAGGCCCTTTACATTATATGTGTGTACCCGGCGGGAGATGCTTCGCTGTGCTCAGCATGACAGGCGGGGAGAGGCCAGTCCCTTTTTCTCCCCCGAATATTTCCATATCTCCCCGGAAAGCCTTATCTTTGCCCCGTCTTTCCGACAACGAATGAAGATAAAGGAAATCATCAGCGCCCTTGAACAATTCGCGCCTCTGCCCCTGCAGGACAGCTTCGACAACGCCGGCCTGCAAGTAGGATTGACAGACGCGGAAGCCACAGGGGCTTTATTGTGTCTTGACGTCACCGAAGCCGTCCTCGACGAGGCCCTGGCCACGGGCTGCAACCTCGTCGTCTCCCACCACCCCCTGCTGTTCAAGGGATGCAAGTCCCTCACCGGCCGCACCTACGTGGAGCGGTGCGTCATCAAGGCCATCCGCCACGGCATCGCCATCTACTCCGCCCACACCAACATGGACAACGCCCCCCAGGGCGTCAACCACAAGATGGCCCTCAAGCTGGGCCTCACCGCCCTGCAAGTGCTTGAGCCCAAGGAGCAGATGCTGCTCAAGCTCGCCGTCTACGTGCCCCTGTCGCACGCCGAGGCCGTCCGCCAGGCCCTGTTCGCCGCCGGCTGCGGCTGCATCGGCCGCTACGACTCGTGCAGCTTCGGCACACAGGGCCAGGGCACCTTCCGCCCTGGCCAGGGCACCCGTCCCTACCTGGGCCGCCCCCACGAGCTGAGCACCGTGCCCGAAGTCCGCGTGGAGACCATCCTCCCCGCCTACAAGCAGGCCGACGCCCTCCGCGCCATCCATTCCGCCCACCCCTACGAGGAACCCGCCTACGACCTCTATCCCTTGCAGAACACCTGGGCACAGGCCGGGGCCGGAGTCATCGGGCAACTTCCCGAGCCGGAACCTGAGGCCGGCTTCCTGGCACGCGTCAAGGCCACCTTCCACGTCGCCTGCCTCCGGCACAATGCCCTGACTGGCCGCCCCGTACGTACGGTGGCCCTGTGCGGCGGGGCAGGAGCGTTCCTCATGCCCCAGGCCCTGCGCGCCAAGGCGGACGTCTTCATCACCGGCGAGATAAAGTACCACGACTACTTCGGGCACGACGGTGAAATCCTCCTGGCCGAGATAGGGCACTACGAGAGCGAGCAATACACGCAAGAAATATTCCATACAATAATCCGGGAGGCATTCCCCGCGCTGCCCGTGCGGCACACCACGGTGGATACCAATCCCATAAAGTACATGTAACGAAATGGCTACCAAAGACTCAAAGAAGAATCCGCAGGACCTGACGGTCGAACAGAAGCTCAAGACCCTGTTCCAACTGCAAACCATGTTGTCCAAGATTGACGAAATCAAGACCCTCCGGGGCGAACTCCCCCTGGAGGTGCAAGACCTGGAAGATGAGATTGCTGGTCTGACCACCCGCATCGAAAGGCTGAAGTCCGAAGTAAGTGAACTCAAGACGGCCATCGCCGGGAAGAAGGTGGAGATAGAAGCCGCCAAGGCCTCCGTGGACAAGTACAGGGAGCAGCAGGACAACGTGCGCAACAACCGCGAGTATGACTTCCTGAGCAAGGAGATAGAGTTCCAGACGCTGGAGATAGAGCTTTGCGAGAAGCGCATCAAAGAGTTCTCCGAACAAGAAGCCGAAAAGTCCAAGGAAGTGGAAAAGAGCAACGCCACCCTGGAGGAACGCAAGAAAGACCTGGAAGTGAAGAAAGGCGAGCTGGAAGAAATCGTCTCGGAAACCAAGCAAGAGGAAGAACGCCTGCGCGACAAGGCCAAAGACCTGGAGACTAAGATAGAACCCCGCTTGCTGCAATCGTTCAAGCGCATCCGCAAGAACTCGCGCAACGGGCTTGGCATCGTGTATGTACAGCGCGATGCATGCGGCGGCTGCTTCAACAAGATTCCGCCTCAAAGGCAGCTGGACATCCGCTCACGCAAGAAAATCATCGTGTGCGAATATTGCGGCCGCATCATGATAGACCCGGAACTGGCCGGTGTCACCTCCGGACAGAAAGACGATTCGGTCAAGGAAAAGACTACGAGAAGGCGCAAAGCGGCAACAACCGAAGCCTAAAGGCTATCATATCCCATCCATTAAGGGAAAGAGCATCTTGGATTCGTAATCCATCATGCTCTTTTGCCCTTTATGAGGGAAGCATCCCATATACATTTATATATTTATCCAATGAAAGCACATGCATTATTTCTTGCCCTGGCTCTGTCGATAGGCATTGCATGCCCATCACAAGCACAAAGCTACAATCCTTCTCCTGAGAATCTGGCCTCCCGCCAAGAGTTCCGTGATGCCAAGTTTGGCATCTTCTTGCATTGGGGGCTTTATGCCATGCTGGCTACCGGAGAATGGACCATGACAAACAAGAATCTTAACTATAAAGAGTATGCCAAGTTGGCAGGCGGCTTTTATCCTTCCAAGTTCGATGCCGCCCGCTGGGTATCGGCCATCAAGGCTTCGGGTGCCAAGTATATCTGCTTCACCAGCAGGCATCACGAGGGTTTCTCCATGTTCCATACCCGTTACTCTGATTACAATGTGGTAGACGCTACCCCTTTCAAACGCGATATATTGAAAGAACTGGCCGACGAATGCCACAAGCAGGGCATCCGCTTGCATCTCTATTATTCGCATCTCGATTGGTATCGCGAGGACTATCCGTGGGGGCGTACCGGTCGTGGTACCGGCCGCCCGGATGCTACGGGTGACTGGCCAAGCTATTACCGCTTCATGAACAATCAACTGACAGAGCTGTTGACCAATTATGGGCCTATAGGGGCTATCTGGTTTGATGGCTGGTGGGATCAAGACCAGAATCCGGACTTCGACTGGCAACTACCGGAACAGTATGCGTTGATTCATCGTCTTCAACCTGCTTGCCTTGTGGGGAACAACCATCATCAAGTACCTTTCGAAGGAGAAGATATCCAGATATTTGAACGCGACCTTCCAGGTGAAAACAAAGCCGGATTGTCCGGACAAGATATAAGCCGCTTACCATTGGAAACCTGCGAAACGATGAATGGGATGTGGGGATATAAGATTACTGACCAAGATTACAAATCATCCGATGAGTTGATACGTTATTTGGTAAAGGCAGCTGGAAAAGATGCAAACTTATTGTTGAACATTGGCCCGCAACCGGATGGAGAGCTGCCAGAAGTCGCTTTAAAACGCTTGGCTGAGGTCGGCAAATGGCTGAATACGTATGGAGAAACCATTTATGGGACACGCGGCGGGTGTATTCCTCCTCATCCTTGGGGCGTGACCACGCAGAAAGGAGACCGTTTGTTTGTTCATATCCTCTCGTTGCAAGACAAAGCCTTGTATCTACCTTTTGAAGGAAGGAAAGTAAAAAGTGCCAAAACCTTTGTCGGCGGTAAGCCTTTGAAATATCGAAAGGATGACGGAGGCATCACTCTCTTCCTTGAAGAAGTCCCTCGTGTCGTCGATATGGTAATAGAACTGCAATTGGACTGATATTTTGCTAATTATTCATAAAAGGTAGGGGGAACTAAGAATTGGCGTGCCCATAACTCATACATTTGGCCAGTTATTTGTTTTGGGTACATCAAGACGATTTATTTTTTTAATTAGAAGGAAATATGATAGGAATTCAATGGATTATCTTTATCGGAGTGGCCATTATTAGCTGGCTGGTACAAATGAACTTGCAGAACAAGTTCAAGAAGTATTCCAAAATACCAGTAAACAATGGAATGACAGGACGCGATGTGGCGATGAAGATGCTTAACGACAACGGTATATATGATGTGCAAGTTACCTGTACCCCTGGACATCTTACCGACCACTACAACCCCATGAACAAAACGGTAAACCTCAGCGAAAGTGTGTATAACAGCAATAGCATTATGGCTGCTGCCGTGGCAGCTCACGAGTGTGGCCATGCTTTGCAGCATGCCCGTGCATACGCCCCGTTGAAGATGCGTAGTGCATTAGTACCTGTGGTTTCGTTTGCCTCGAATATCATGACATGGGTGCTGTTGATTGGCATCTTGATGATTAATAGTCGTCCAGAAATACTTCTGGGTGGTATAATATTGTTTGCCTTGACTACCCTGTTTAGCTTCATCACCTTGCCAGTAGAAATCAATGCCAGTAAGCGTGCTTTGGTATGGTTAAGTGCTTCAGGCATTACCAATGCTTACAATCATGACAAGGCTGAAGATGCCCTTCGGTCGGCAGCATATACTTATGTGGTAGCCGCCCTCGGTTCTCTTGCCACACTAATTTATTATGTTATGATCTTTATGGGTCGGCGGGAGTAATAACTCTGTAATTGATATAAAGGAGATGGCGTAAACCGATGATTTACGCCATCTTTTATTTTTGTGATGTACAGATATGGGATAAAGTTGCGGTAAATCCTGAAAAATCCTGTAACTTTGCTCGCCAAAGATATTATATAATTTGATTATGGCAGCAAAACCTTGTATTCCGAAAGGAACCCGTGATTTTTCGCCCATAGAGATGGCGAAACGCAACTATATATTCAATACCATTCGCGAAGTCTATCACTTGTATGGTTTTCAACAAATAGAAACACCTGCGATGGAGATGCTTTCCACGTTGATGGGAAAGTATGGCGAGGAGGGAGACAAGTTGTTATTTAAAATCCAGAATTCGGGTGATTATTTTTCCAACTTGACAGATGAAGAACTTTTGAGTCGCAACGCCACTAAACTGGCTTGTAAATTTTGCGAGAAAGGGTTGCGTTATGACCTTACCGTACCTTTCGCACGCTATGTGGTAATGCACCGTGATGAATTGACATTCCCTTTCAAACGCTATCAGATACAACCTGTATGGCGCGCCGATCGTCCGCAAAAAGGCCGTTACCGTGAGTTCTATCAATGCGATGCCGATGTGGTAGGAAGTGATTCATTACTGAACGAAGTAGAGTTAATGCAGATTGTAGACGAAGTGTTCGCACGATTCGGCATTCGAGTCTGCATCAAGATAAATAACCGCAAAATTCTGACTGGCATAGCCGAAATCATAGGCGAAGCAGATAAGATAGTAGACATTACTGTTGCCATAGATAAGCTGGATAAAATTGGTCTTGACAACGTAAATGCAGAGTTACGTGACAAGGGCATATCTGATGAAGCTATCACTAAATTACAGCCTATTATTCAGTTGAACGGTACTAATCAAGGGAAACTTTCTACTTTGCGTGAGATCCTGGCCGCGAGTGAGACTGGTATAAAAGGAGTGGAAGAAACTGAATTTATCCTTTCCAACCTTGAAGAACTCAGCATAAAAAATAAATTGGAACTTGATCTTACATTAGCTCGTGGTTTGAACTATTATACAGGAGCTATCTTTGAAGTAAAAGCCCTCGATGTACAGATCGGCAGTATTACTGGTGGCGGACGGTATGACAATTTGACTGGTGTATTCGGTATGGCAGGTGTAAGCGGTGTGGGAATTTCTTTTGGTGCCGATCGCATATTTGATGTGCTGAATCAGTTGGACCTGTATCCTAAAGAGGCAGTAAATGTTACCCAGTTGTTGTTCATCAATTTTGGAGTAAAAGAGGCCGCTTTCTCCATGAGGGTTTTGCATCAGGTACGAATGGCAGGCATCCGAGCAGAAATATTCCCTGATGCGAGCAAAATGAAGAAGCAAATGGGCTATGCCAATGCAAAATCAATCCCTTATGTGGCACTCGTAGGGGAAGATGAGTTAGCCCAAGGAAAGGTGACATTAAAAAACATGGCAACGGGAGAGCAAAAACTACTTACACCGGATGAATTGATATCAAATCTCAAATCCATTTATCAGATGTGAATTGATATATCGGAAATCTGAATCTATTAAAAAGGGAGGTATGTCATACCTCCCTTTTATTTTATGTATAGCAGAAGAATATACGTAACACGTCGCGACTGTACTCGGAACGTGTAAGAGCTACGTTCGGAACACATCGGGCTCACGGGTGGAATATATTCGCACGATGGACACGTCACTCAAAATGTAGTTGTCATTTTTGCTGACCTTTTGTCAGTTCTATATGTCAAATGTACTAATCTCCATTTTTTGGCACGCTTTTCGTCTATAGGGTTAATGCTTATCAATTTAAGCATGGAGTGCACAAACAAATAAATGTATAACATATAAACATTAAAAGAATTATGAACGTTAGACCATTGGCAGACAGAGTGTTGATACTCCCTGCAGCCGCTGAACAAAAAACGATTCGCGGCATTAGCATTCCTGATACGGCAAAAGAAAAACCTTTGAAAGGTGAAGTTATTGCAATAGGTAACGGGACAAAAGATGAAGAGATGGTACTGAAAGTAGGTGACGAAGTACTGTACGGTAAATATGCAGGAACAGAGTTGGAAATAGAAGGCACCAAGTATCTCATCATGCGTCAGAGCGATGTCCTCGCCGTTTTGGGATAATCATTTCTAAATGTAGAACTTATTAATTAAATTGTATACAACTATGGCAAAAGAAATCTTATTCAACATAGATGCCCGCGATCAATTGAAAAAAGGCATCGATACTTTGGCAAATGCTGTTAAAGTAACCCTTGGTCCGAAAGGCCGTAACGTAATCATCGAAAAGAAATTCGGTGCACCCCATATTACGAAAGATGGTGTGACTGTAGCCAAGGAGGTTGAACTGGCTGATGCATATCAGAATACAGGTGCTCAATTGGTGAAAGAAGTTGCCAGCAAAACGGGTGATGATGCCGGTGACGGTACGACAACAGCAACTGTATTGGCACAAGCCATTGTGGCCGAAGGATTGAAAAATGTGACCGCTGGTGCAAGTCCTATGGATATCAAACGTGGTATTGACAAGGCTGTAGCCAAAGTTGTGGAGTCTATCAAGAGCCAGTCGGAAATGGTTGGTGACAACTACGAGAAAATTGAGCAAGTTGGTACCGTATCTGCCAATAATGACCCGGTGATAGGCAAATTGATCGCAGATGCCATGCGTAAAGTTTCTAAGGATGGTGTCATTACCATTGAGGAAGCTAAAGGTACTGATACGACCATTGGCGTAGTAGAAGGCATGCAGTTTGACCGCGGTTATTTGTCTGCATACTTCGTAACCAATACGGAGAAAATGGAATGTGAGATGGAGAAGCCTTACATTCTGATTTATGACAAGAAAATCTCTAACCTGAAAGATTTCTTGCCTATCCTTGAACCGGCAGTTCAAACGGGTCGTCCTCTTTTGGTAATTGCTGAAGATGTGGATAGCGAGGCATTGACCACATTAGTAGTAAACCGTCTGCGTAGCCAGTTGAAGATTTGTGCTGTAAAAGCTCCTGGATTCGGCGACCGTCGTAAAGAAATGCTGGAGGACATTGCCGTACTGACGGGTGGCGTAGTTATAAGCGAAGAGAAAGGCTTGAAACTGGAACAGGCTACTATCGAGATGCTTGGTACCGCTGAGAAAGTAACTATCACAAAGGATAATACGACTATCGTAAACGGTGCAGGTGACAAAGAGAACATTCACGAACGTTGCGAACAAATCAAGGCTCAGATAGCTGCCACGAAGAGTGACTATGACCGCGAGAAACTGCAAGAGCGTCTGGCTAAGTTGTCTGGTGGTGTCGCTGTTCTCTACGTGGGTGCTGCTTCTGAAGTTGAGATGAAGGAGAAGAAAGACCGTGTAGACGATGCCTTGCGTGCTACGCGTGCCGCTATCGAAGAAGGTATCGTTCCGGGCGGTGGAGTGGCATATATCCGCGCCTTGGAGGCTTTGGATGGCTTGAAGGGTGACAATGCAGATGAAACTACTGGCATTGAAATTATTAAGCGTGCTATTGAAGAACCGCTTCGCCAGATTGTGGAAAATGCCGGAAAGGAAGGTGCCGTAGTCGTACAGAAAGTTCGTGAAGGCAAGGGTGACTTCGGTTACAATGCACGTACTGATGTATACGAAAATCTGCATGCAGCCGGTGTGGTTGATCCTGCCAAAGTTACTCGTGTCGCTTTGGAAAATGCAGCTTCTATTGCAGGAATGTTCCTCACAACGGAATGTGTAATTGTGGAAAAAAAGGAAGACAAGCCTGAAATGCCAATGAATCCAGGAATGGGTGGCATGGGCGGCATGATGTAACATCGGCTTTCCTTTGATTCATTAAAATATGAAGATTGAACCGCAGTATCCATATGAATGGTTGCTGCGGTTTTTTATTAAATGCTGATGATAAAGATATGAGAAGTTTTACATCATGTACACTCTTGGGTGTTGGAGGCGTTGCAATATGTCAATCGTGACCATGCCGTAGATTATGAGATAATCCATGGATAATGGTACACTTGTCCGTATGATGGAATATCAGATACATCCAATTGTTACTCAAGACAGGACACGGTATCATTTCGATGAACAAAGCAGGGCTGTTTTAGTATGTGGAGAACTACATTTGATGACCGTGTACCTGTTATCAATTTTATTTTAAGGATGAGGAGACGCGTATCGGAGGAGTTCGAAAAAGGAGGGAGCGTCGAGAAGCACGATATCAGGATCTTGCTTTCGTACCTCTTCCATCACGCGATGATACCATTCCGGAGATTTCAGGATGGCCCTGAACCAATGGAAACGGATAGTATTCTGCCGTTCGTGCACACGTTTCACCAAGACGTTCGCTGCAGCGACTGGGTCATTGTCAACCAAGTCCAAATCGGATCGGAGGACGGGCATTCCTTCGTGAATGGAGAAAAGGGGGCATTTTTGTGGAACGATGCCATGTGGACTGAAATCCGCATAAGCGTTCAACCCCTCCTTGTTAAGTCCCGGAGCTTCTCCGTCGATAACAAATCCGGTGACACTCAATCCCCATTGTTTGTAGCAACATTCACAATGCCGCTTCCATGCCCCAATTCCGGAGGGCAGCCCGGATATAGGCCGTGGAACCTGCAACATTCCAGGCATCAAGTAACCCGCCCCATTGTCTGCGGAGGCGAAATAATCATTGTCGGATGCTGTAGAACGTATATAATGCATGACGTGTGGCACCCGTTCCGATAAGACTGGGCTGACACACCACATCAATGGTTCCTTCCCGCGATCAGGGTGGTTCCATAAATCGATCATCCGTTGTGAAAGCCAAGAAGAAGCGTCGTAATCTCCAACATAAAAGATGATGAAGTTCCGCCCTGCGTAATTGATGTTTCCTGCTTTAGTAAGCAATCCGCGTTTTTCCAACTCCTCGCGGTCGATCCATTTTTGCGGATAACACTTTTTAAGGGGGAAGTGTTGCCAGAAGGAAGCATTTGCCAATGCACCGTATCCGATCGCATCGGCATCTTTGAAAGCGTTATACGCACTTATCAATCGGCTGAACTCCCATTCGGTCGGGACATCCTCATGCTTTCCGCCCGCATGTTTCGTATATTTGAACGCCCACGCCGGAAATCCGCCGATATAGCACATTTCTTTCCCTTCGTTTTGTTTATATGCTTCCAGCAGAAATTCTTTCAATACGCTCAAATCCGTCCCGACGGGTTGGGTAGGGTCGTCCGTGGCTGGCTCGTCACCCCATGGTGACAAATCGAAGAAGAATGCCTTCCGGCTGACGAAGAAATCGTGATTACAAAGCGTGTGGTGGTTCCTGACTACTGCCGTGGGATTATCCATCCAGCGTTGGTCTATATAGTAGGCAGCATAGCGGGTATTACATTTTCTGGTTTTCATGTATTTCTCGATAAACCAAAGATATGGGTCCGCTTTTAAGGAACCAGACGACTCACGTGTCGTTTGAGGGATTATGCTCCCTTTCTTTCCCGTAAACAATCGTGAGCCATCAGGATTAACCAGCCAGCATCTGACTTTCAATCGAGGGCCGTGGGCCACGAGTCGGTCGTACACGCTTCCGGGTGACGTGTCGTAACGGATAGCTATCAAGTTCTCTATCCCCGCTATGGCGGAAGCAACATTGCTGGTCGATGGAACCTCGCTATCGTATAACACGACCCCTTGTATATCATCCTTATAAGCAGTAACGAGTTCTTCAAGGGAATGATAAAAGATCGTGTCTCTCCCATGTAACCACTCTCTCTGCCGACGATACATGTTCCACCAATAAGTGTCCACGTCTATCTCTCCGTTCTTGACGAAATAGACATATAGTCGGGGATTCTCCCGGTT
This sequence comes from uncultured Bacteroides sp., assembly GCA_944320295.1. GTDB lineage: Bacteria > Bacteroidota > Bacteroidia > Bacteroidales > Bacteroidaceae > Bacteroides. The sequence continues at coordinate 11,897 of CALUGY010000072.1, read as the reverse complement.
GACTATTCCTTGGAGCGTGGAGACAGTATGAACCTCGTCCCATGCCGCATGAACGCCTTCCTGTGTACTTAAATCCGTGGTCAGCGTATGGCGCAAGTCATAAAGTCCGATTGGATAACCCGCAGGAAGAGCAACGAACGCTTGAACCAAACATAAAAGGAGAACGAGTACTTTTGCCATGTTGTTTGTAATGGTTGATTGACATTTGGCGAAAGTAACAATATTCCGGGAAATAGCCAAACCTTGTCGTATGGGCTTGATTCCGGTACGGGAAGAAGAAACGTTCGTGATGGCGAAAAAGGGAAAGCCTACCTTTAGGTTAAAGGTAGGCTTTCCCTAAGCGTGTTCTTGATTTCAAATACCTACAGCTTCACGGACTGGCACAAACTTGTACCCTTTCTTTTCCAGCGTGCGTATCATCTTGTCAAGATACTTATCATAGAACTTGTCGGTGCGGCGGTCATCGGTACCAAAGTGTATTAGCATCAGATGACCATTCAGGCCTTCACGCTTTTCCACTTCCATCACCTTGTCATAGATGAATTTGCTGCTACGATATTTGTCGCCCATGTCCGGTGTAGTGTAGTCGGCATTGGTCATGGTGCCCGGCGTGTAGTTGATAAGTTGTACGCCCATGTTCTTGGCCCATGCGGCAATGTGCTCGTTGTAGTATTCATAAGGGGGAATGAAGATGGGAGCATCCGGTGCCTCGATGCCGGCCTTGCGCAGCAGTTCATAGCTCTTGAGCATATCGGCCTCGAACTGTTCACGGGTGACGAGCAGGGAGTCACGGTCTTCCCACGGCATGTAAAGCAGGTGTCCGTAGCTATGGCTTCCCACGTAATGTCCTTCGGCAAGGAGGCGTTCTACTACTTCGGGATATAGCTTGAAGAACTCGCCGGTGAAGAAGAACCCGCCCTTGATACCATGCTTCTTCAGGGTGGAGATGATGGCGTCGGCCCCGTCGGCCTTGTCGGCGGCGGTGAACACGAGAGCTATCTCCTTCTTGGCGGGGTTGGCGCGGACAATGCCGCCGTCCACATACATGTTCTTGTCGGCAGAGATGCCGGCTTGCTGCATGCCTTCACGCTGCATGGAAGACAGGTAGTAGGTGAGGCAGGCCGTGCCGTCCATGGTAGGTTCGTTGGTGGAATAGTCGTGGATGGCGTCATGGTAGACCATGAGGTCGGGCTGGAAGCGCTCGTAGTCTTCGCCGGGCGTGCCGGGGATGCCGGTCATGTTGACACCGCGCAGACTCTCGAAGATAGTACGGTACACAGGGCCGTCGACCAACCCGCCCGTCGTGTTGCCGACACCGGCATTGAGCAGGGATGAATGCGGCTGTATGGGATAGTCACCGGAGAGGGGAAGTTCAACAATCATGCTCGTACCCCAGGGGTTGCAACCAAATAGCCAGTCGCGCAGGGAGGCCTCCATCTCGGCATAGGTGTTGTCGCCGGTGGTCTCGCGGTAGAGGCGGCATTGGGTGAGCATGGCGGTGGTGAGGTTGTTGGAGCACCAGGTGTAGGGAATGCCGTGCAGGAATGGTGAGGAGACGGCCTTCTCGTACGTGCGCTGTATGCCGCTCCGCATGTTGCGCAGGAACTCCTGGCTGACGCGCTGGTTGCCCAACTTGGCCAAGTGGTAGTGGCCCATGTTCATGAAAGGGTACCATTGGTAGTGGCGTGCGCTGTCGGCACCCATCCACGGGGTGATGGGCTCGCGACGGCCGTATTCTATGGCTTGGGCCATGTACTTGGGGTCGCCTGTAGAGCGGTACAGCTCCATGGCGCCCAGCTCCATGTCGTCCACCCAGTTGTCTTCTTCGTAGATGTATGGCGAGACGACGGAGGCTGTCTGGCAGGCACCTGGCTTCTTGACTCCCTCCTGGTAGGCGGCATCGGCCTTGGCAGCTATCTCGGCGGCGAACTCGGGGTAGAAGTCTTTCAGGATGCGTGCTCCCAGGGCGAAACATGAGGCAAACTTGCCGGCGGTGCTGGCCACGCCCGTGGTGGCGTTCATGTAGTCGCCACGCTGTTGTGGCTCGCCGCTGCAGAAGTACACGGGGCGGCCCTGTCCGGGACCGTAGCCGTAGTCTACCTGGTCTTTGTTGGGCAGACGCATGCCGGCGTGGTCGCGGTCATCGGCTATCTGGTTGTACAGCTCGCCGGGGGCAGGATTCATGCGGTTGAGCCAGTCGAGGCCCCACTTTATCTCGTCCACCACGTCAGGTATGCCGTTGGCGCCGGGCAGCCCGTCGGCATCATATGCGTCGCCAAACGAGCCGGGGTTCTCCTGGTAGGCGAACATCATCTGGTAGATGGCGTTGGCCGAGGTGGTGGTGTATTGCAGGTAGTCGGTGGCATCGTGCCAGCCGCCACGCACGTCCAGGTGCTGGCCGGTCTTGGTGGGGTGGTAGACGATGTAGCCGTCGTGCACGTGGCAGCTATCCCGCAGGAAGGGGTTGTACCCGCAGCGCTGCTGGCGCATGTAGTTCAGCAGGAAGTCGGCCGTGCCGTTGTACACCTGTGCGTTGATGGGGAAGCGGGGTGACTGGGCGCTGCCGGCCTGCAGGTAGTAGGTGCCTGGGCGTTCAAAGTCGCTGAAGTCCAGGCGGTAGGTGGTCTTCATGCCGCCCATGGGGCCGGTGGCCTTGGCCGTGGTGAAGGTGCGCACCGCCTGTCCAGTGAAGGCATCCACCAGCGTGTAGTTCTCTACTTGTGTGCCTTCTTCGCTCATGAAGACGGCCACCTTGATGGAGTGGGGCAGGTAGCCAAGCTGGTTAATCCTTATCCACTCATCTGCCTGGAGGGGCAGAGCGGCGAGGGACAATGCCGCCGCCAATAACCAATGATTGCTTCTCATAAGATATAGATATTATATGTGTTCTCTCTTGCTCTACAAATTAAAGCTTTCTGCCCCTTTCCCGGCCTTTACGGCCTCGATTATTAGCCGATATTAAGGGCCGTTTGCATTCGTTCAGGATTGCGGGAGAACGCGTTTTCACGACCCCGCTTCATAGCAGCCTGGCAGATAGCTTGTTGCGGGCACATGACATGGATGTTTGTACTCATTTAGATATTTTAATCATGTACAAATACTCTTGAATATGCCTGCCGCATAGGGCTGCCGGTCGTGATGGGGCGGGGGCGTTTCCCGCCGGGAGGAAAGCCCATTCCCGACGGGGAAAAGTCGGTGAGGCCGTGGGGAAAAGTTTCAAAGCACGCGGGGTATTCTTAAAACGCCCGTGGCGTTTCTGTAAACGCCTGTGGCGTTTTAAGAAGAGTAGGCGGCCTCGACGGCTTTTCCTGCCCGGCGAAATGGCTTGTCCACGCGGGGAGACAAATTTCCGCAGGGGATGAATTTTTCCTGCTCCACGTTTTGCCAGTCCGCGCAGAAGGCCTATATTTGCGCATCATTCACGAAATATCAAACACAAAAACTATTGCTTCTATGAAAAGAAAAGTACGCCTATTATCTGCCATCTTGGTCATGGCATTGGGATTCACAGGTTGTGGTGAGGAAAAGGGTGAGGTGCCTCCATCGGAACCGATGGAGGTGCGTCTCGGTCAGGCCGAGGTGACGGCCACGAACGGCAAGGCCACGGTGGATGTCTCCATTGATGGCTTCGATGGCATATCTTACTTGCAGGTGGAGACGCCGTCCGGGACAGAGAAGTACGCGAAGGTGCTGCTGGCCGAGAGCTACCAGTATGAATACGCGGTACAGGCGGACGACCCGGAGGACTTCACGCTGACGTTCAAGGCGGTGGACGCCAACGGGACGGCCTCGGAGGCGGCCGAAACACGTGTGCACAAGGGGGAGCCTGTCAGCCTGTCAGGCCCGCTGACGTTCGACAACCTGCGGTGCGTGTCGCGCGTCACCGGGAAGGAAGAAAACGGTGTCGGCCTGCTGCCCGCCGTGGACTATGTGGTGAACAACCGGACGGACGAGCTGTACAACGTGGGCGGCACCGACCTGGGCATCGTGTGGGAGATCGAGCCGGGAAGCTACGGGCTGTTCTTCGGCGACACCTACGGCAGCGACTTCCGTCCCAACCAGGCCACGCCCGGCCCCAACGGCGGCAGCTGGCGCAGCAACGTGCTGCTCTACTCACACGACACCGACTTGAGCGATGGCCTCACCATAGATGGTGCCGCCATGAGTGACGACGGGCGGCAGGCCCGCGAGATATGCTACGGTGGCAAGGACACCAGCGGGAACGGCGACTACACGTCCATCCCCACAGCTGCCATACATGCCGACGGGGCCGACTATGTGCACTACATGAACATCCGCAACTGGACGGGATGGGTGACCAACTTCTCCAGCCTGTACAAGTCCACCGACCAGGGCAAGACGTGGACGCGTTGTGAGGACATGCAGATAGCCTCGCGCAGCAACTTCGGGCAGGTGGGCTACGCGAAACACGACGGCTATGTCTACATGGTGGGCACCGTCACCGGCCGTGCAAACAAGCCCCATCTTGCCCGCTTCCTTGAGAAAGACATCGAGAACCCCAAGCGCTACGAATACTGGAACGGCGGCGGCTGGGTGCGGGGAAAGGAGTCGGCAGCCGTCGTCCTGTTCGACGACATTGCCGGCGAGCTGTCCGTGGCCTACCACCCGCTGTTCAACAAGTGGATCATCCTCTACTTCAACGACCCCCGCTATGAAATATCGATGCGCACGGCCGACTACATCACCGGCCCCTGGAGTGAACCCTTCACGGTAGCCAGCGGGTGGCAGTATGCACAGCTGTACGGCTCCTTCATCCACCCCCTGTCGCTTGAGGGCGACGTGCTCTACTTCATCATGTCCATGTGGTGCCCGTATAACACCTACCTGATGTCGGTGGACCTGGCACAAGACTGACCATCACATACCATCGATGTACGGCAGGGCCTTGCGTGACACGTGAGGCCCTGTTTGCACCTGTGTTCACCTATTTTAATCTATGGGCAGGCACATTGGCTCACTATTTGTACACCTACACCGTTAACCAATATATTAGAGAACATGGCATACATAGATTACTATCAACTCCTCGGAGTCCGCAAGGACGCCACGCAGGAGGACATCAAGAAGGCCTTCCGCAGACTGGCACGTAAGTATCATCCGGACCTGAACCCGAACGACCCTTCTGCCCAGGAGAAGTTCCAAGCCATCAACGAGGCCAATGAAGTGTTGAGCGATCCTGTGAAGCGCAAGAAGTACGACGAATACGGCGAGTACTGGAAGCATGCCGACGAGTTCGAAGCCCAGAAGAAGGCACAGCAACAGGCCGGCGGCTTCAACACGGACGGCCAAGGCACATACTGGTACTCCTCCAACGGCGGGGACTTTACAGGCGGCCATTCCGGCGGCTTTTCCGACTTCTTTGAAGAACTCTTCGGGCAGCATTCGTTCCGGGGCAGGCAGGGTAGTGCCGGCTTCCGTGGCCAAGACTACCAAGCCAACCTGGAGTTGTCCCTGCGCGATGCAGCCCATACGCACAAGCAAGTGTTGACCGTGGGCGACAAGCAAGTACGCATCACCATACCTGCCGGAGTGGCCGACGGCCAGGTCATCAGGCTGAAAGGATATGGTGCTCCCGGTAGGAACAACGGACCGGCAGGCGATCTCTACATCACGTTCGTCATACCGGCAGATCCGGTCTTCAAACGCCTTGGCAACGACCTGTACGAGAACGTGGACATAGACCTATACACAGCCCTGCTGGGTGGTGAGCTATTGGTCAATACGCTGGACGGACAAGTAAAGCTAAAAGTAAAGCCCTGCACACAAAACGACACGAAAGTCCGCCTGAAAGGCAAAGGATTCCCCGTCTATAAGAAAGAAGGGGAAACGGGCGACTTGATCGTGACCTACCGCGTACAGTTGCCTACCCACCTGACGGAAGAACAGAAAGAGATGTTCCGCAAAATTCAAAGTATGAACTAAAAGAGAATGACGATTATGCAAAACGAAGTGATTATAGTCAGCGACTACTGTGAGAAGTGCCACATAGAGCCTTCTTTCATAGAACTTCTTCGGGATAACGGACTAATAGACGTGTTGTATGACAATGGGCAGGAATGTTTGCCTTTTGCACAACTTCCTTCTGTGGAACGTTATAGCCGCATGTATTACGACCTGTCCATCAACATGGAAGGTATAGATGTCATCCATCATCTGTTACAACGCATAGAAGATATGCAGCACGAAATAAATGAGCTTCGCAGCCGTCTCCGCCTGTATGGCGAGTAGGGACCCTTGCTCTTTCTGAATACGTGAAACACATGAAAAAGCCGCTATCCTCACGGACAGCGGCTTCAATAATTATTAACCATAAAAAAGTGACTGCTTACTTGCGGTATGCAGCCAGCTGTTCCACAATTATGCCATTCAGGAACTTATTATGTTTCTCTATCTCAGCTTCGGCATAGTTCACATATACCTGCGCACTTTCGGTGAAGAGGTCGGCATTGGCAGTAGCATCCTGCAGTATCAGGTATGACATGACGCATACGGCAGCCATCTCATACAGACGGCGTGCTGCCAAATCAAGCAATTCTTGGTTCTGGGCAGACTTGATGTGCTCGGTACATTCGGCCAATTTGTCCACCATCTTTTGTACCCGTGCCAACATGGGCTGTACAGCTTCACTATATTGCATGTTTGCATATTCGCCCAAGAGGTTAAGATATGTACCGTTGGTTACATAACGGATAGCGGCCACGGTCTGCAACTGGGTCGTTCCTTCGTATATGCTGGTGATACGTGCATCACGATAAATGCGTTGGCAAGCATACTCCATCATGAATCCGGAACCGCCATGTACTTGGATACAGTCGTATGCGTTTTGGTTGGCATATTCCGAGTTCATGCCTTTAGCTAAAGGAGTCAATGCATCGGCCAAACGGGCATACCGCTTTTGTTCTTGACGCTCTTCCGGGGTAAGCTTGCGTTCGCGTGCAATGTCGTCCAATGCCTTATAGATATCCACATAGCGGGCAGTCATATACAACAGCGAACGTCCAGCATCGAGCTTAGCCTTGATGGTAGACAACATGTCATATACTGCCGGGAACTCTATGATGGCCTTGCCGAACTGCTTGCGGTCGCGGGCATAAGCCAGCGCTTCATTGTATGCAGCCTGGCTAAGGCCTACCGACTGTGCGGCTATGCCCAGACGTGCGCCGTTCATCAGAGCCATCACATATTTGATAAGACCTAACTTGCGGTCACCACAAAGTTCAGCCTTGGCGTTCTTGTATACCAATTCGCATGTGGGTGAGCCATGTATGCCCAACTTGTTCTCTATGCGGCGCACATCCACACCACCATTCCTCTTGTCGTAGATGAACATAGACAAACCACGTCCGTCATGCGTTCCTTCCTCGGAACGGGCTAAAACGAGGTGCAGGTCGGCATCACCATTGGTAATGAAACGTTTCACACCGTTCAGGCGCCAGCAGCCTTCGGCCTCGTCATAGGTGGCTTTCAGCATGACGCTCTGCAAGTCGCTACCGGCATCGGGTTCGGTAAGGTCCATGGACATGGTTTCACCTTGGCATATACGGGGTATGTAACGGCTCAACTGGTCGGGACTGCCAAACTCGTAGAGGGTTTCGATGCAGTCTTGCAGCGACCAGATGTTGCCGAAGCCTGCGTCGGCGGCAGCCACGATCTCGGCACACATGGTATACGGAGTAATGGGGAAGTTCAAGCCGCCATAGGCACGGGGCATGGTCATACCGTTGAGTCCGGCTTTTACCATGGCATCCAAGTTGTCGACGGTACCGGATGCATAGTGCACGCGTCCGGCCTCACAGCGGGGGCCTTCCTGGTCTACGCCTTCAGCATTGGGGGCTATGGTGTCGGCAGTAATCTGGCCGGTGATTTCAAGTACCTTGTCATACGAGTCCATGGCATCGGCATAGTCCTGCGGGGCATAGTCGAACTGGTCTTTGTCCCTATATCCACGTTCTTTCAATTCACAGATTCGTTCCATCAAGGGATGGTTCAGATGGAACTTGAGTTCGGGGTGTTCAGTATAGAAGTTAGACATCATTTGGTATTCTTTTTATAGTAGGTTATCATTTTTGGCAGGACATCTTCTACTGTCCCGTTGATTACGTAGTCGGCAATGGTGTTGATGGGGGCATTCTCATCGTTGTTGATGGAGATGATGATGCCGCTCTCCTGCATGCCTGCAATGTGTTGTATCTGGCCGCTGATGCCGCAGGCTATGTAGAGCTTGGGGCGGACGGTGACGCCTGTCTGTCCTATCTGGCGGTCGTGTTCAGCGAAGCCTGCATCGACGGCGGCGCGGCTGGCACCCACCTCGGCGTGCAGTTCGTGGGCCAGTTCGTAAAGCATGTCGAAGCCCTCCTTGGAGCCCATACCATATCCGCCGGCAATGACGATGGAGGCACCCTTGAGGTTGTGCTTGGCTTTCTCCACATGACGGTCTATCACCTTTATCACGTAGTCGGTCTCCGGCACGTACTTGGCCACGTCGTGGCGTATGACTTGTCCCTTGTAGGCGGGGTCGAAGACTTCCTTCTTCATGACTCCCTCGCGGACGGTGGCCATCTGCGGGCGGTGTTCGGGGTTGACGATGGTGGCCACGATGTTGCCTCCAAAGGCGGGACGTATCTGGTAGAGCAGGTTCTCATAGGTCTTCCCGGCCTTCTTGTCTTCGTGGCTACCTATCTCGAGGGCGGTACAGTCGGCGGTGAGGCCGCTGGTGAGGGCCGATGAAACGCGCGGCCCGAGGTCGCGTCCGATGACGGTGGCACCCATGAGGCATATCTGGGGTTTCTCCTCCTTGAAGAGGTTGATGAGTATCGAGGCGTGGGGCAAGGAAGTATAGGGTGCGAGGCCTTCGGCGTCGAACACGTGCAGGGTGTCCACGCCGTAGGGCATCACCAGTGCTTCGATGCCGTCCAAGTTGTGGCCCGCGGCCACGGCTTCGAGCTTGCAGCCCAGTTGGCGGGCCAGTTTGCGTCCTTTTGTGAGCAGCTCCAGGCTTACTTCGGCCACGGTGTTGCCTTCTATTTCAAGATATACGAATACGTTGTCCATGATGTTTATCCTATGGTGTGGTTAGCTATAAGTTCGGTTATGAGGCCCTCTATGTCGGCGTCGCTGCCGGTGAGGGTCTTGCTTTCCTTGGCTTGGAAGGAGATGTTTTGTATGGTTTTCACCTTGGTGGGCGAGCCGCTCAGGCCGCATTGGGCCAGGTCGCCGTCCACGTCGGCCACGCTCCACTCGGTGATGTTGAGGTAGGGGCGTTGCTGGTAGAGGCTGTCGTAGGGCAGGGGCGTGCCGTCTTGCGTGAGGGCGGCTTTCTCCTGTCCGCCCATGGCACGTTTGTATTTCATCACCAGCTTGGCGTTGCGGGGGCGGCAGGGTGCCGCGCTGCCGTTGACGGTGATGACGAGGGGCAGGGGTGCCTCGACGGTTTCCACCCCGCCGTCTATGTGGCGGCGTATGAGGGCCTTGCGTGCCGCCTCGTCCACGGAGATGATTTCTTCGGCATAGGTCACCTGGGCAAGGCCGAGTTTTTCGGCCACTTGGGGGCCTACCTGTGCGGTGTCGCCGTCGATGGCTTGGCGCCCGCCGATGATGAGGTCATACTCGCCAATCTTGCGTATGGCCGTGGCCAAGGCATAGGATGTGGCCAGGGTGTCGGCTCCGGCAAAGGCGCGGTCGGTAAGGAGGTAGCCGCCGTCGGCACCGCGATACAGTCCTTCGCGTATGATTTCCGCGGCGCGGCCGGGGCCCATGGTGAGCATGGTCACGGTGGTTCCGGGGTGTTTGTCCTTGAGGCGCAGCGCCTGCTCAAGGGCGTTGAGGTCTTCAGGGTTGAAGATGGCGGGCAGGGCGGCGCGGTTGATGGTGCCGTCTGCCTTCATGGCGTCTTTGCCCACGTTGCGTGTGTCGGGCACTTGTTTCGCCAGTACTACGATTTTCAAACTCATGTCGTTTTCTGTTAGAATTTATAATTCAGGTACATTAGTAGTGCACGGGGGCCGGTCGCGCCGGCTTGCCGTGGCGTGCAAATTTACTGAAAGTGCGCGTAATGGCAAGTGCCCGGGGCCATTTTTCGACATCAGGGGGGTAAAAAATATCTCCCGCAGGACATGCATATATAATGTAAAAGGGTCTCCTAAAGGAACATGTCCTCCGGGAAACCCTTCATGTCATTCAGGGTGACGCGCCCCGCCGCTACGTGCTCTCCCTCCCTGCGGGGGAGGGCTGGGGAGAGGCTTGGGGGAGAGGCCAGGAGAGGCTAGCACCTTTTTACCCCAGCGTCCCCTCGCCGCCGCCAGGGGTTTCCTCTTCCTCCTGCTCGTCGTCGGGGGAGGAGACTTTGTCCGGGTTGGCGCCCATGGTCTCCACGTTTACCCAGAAGACGTTGTCGTCCACCAGGTTGCGCGTCACGGTACCGTCCTTGCGCACGCGGCGCTCGGGCAAAAACTGCACGCGGGTGCCCACGATGCACGTCTCGTCCACATCCTCCTTGGCCTCCTTGCCCTGTCCGGTGGAGAGGCAGGAGTAGTAGAAGTATCCCAGCCCTTCGAGGTGCACCGTGCGGCCCGTGTTCATCAGGTCGCCCAGCACCTTGCCCAGGGCGGAGAGCACCGCCTTGGTGTCGGGCTCGCTGGCGGTGGACATTTCGGCTATGCGCTTGCACACGTCTTCCATCTCCACCGTGCGGCCCACGGTGACGGTGCGCGGGTACCACAAGTCGTTGACAGCCTTCTTTTCTACTTTGAAAAATGGCATGATGGTCTGTTTTTGCGGTTGAATGTTCATCCCCCTCCGCAGGCCCTTGTGGCGGGGTTTTGCCTCGGCTTAGCAAAGGAGGCGCCTCGGCTTAGCAAAGGCGGTGCCTTGTCTTAGCAAAGGCAAAAGACCCGTTCGGGGGCGTGCGGATGGGGACGTGTTGCCGGGTTCTCGGCCATCCCGGTTTGGCAGCCGGTTGTTGCAGTCACCGGCCGGAGACTGTGTGTGTCCGGCGGACGGGATGTCCGCAGGGAATTGTTATTCTGTCTTTACCAGCGTGGGGAGGCCGTCCTCGCCCTTCACATATTGCCAGCCGAAGTCTTCGGGGAGGTTGTTGTTCATGTCATTGATGGCGTCCGTCCAGTTGCCGTCGGTCACTTGCGTCCCGGTGCCGTTGTCCGTGATGCCGTCGCCCTCCCAGTAGCAGGCGGTGAGGGCACCGCTATCCGACCCTCTGCCTACCATGCCCGACATCGTGACTGAGGAAACAAGATTGACGGAGGTCCAGCAGGCGGTGGCAGAGCCTCCATCATAGATTCCTATCAGGCTTCCTACAGTTGCATAGCCAGTCACATTATAACTTCCTTTGTAAGAGGAGGCCGTTATCGAGCCCTCGTCCTCGTTCTTAACTGCTATGCCGCCAAAATCAGCAAGACTGTTACTGCCTTCGAAGCTGCATTCTGCATGGCAGCGGGTTATCTGCCCGTAATTGTATCCTGCTATGCCGCCTATGTATCCATAGCCGTTGCTAATAATCTTGCAGGAGGACAGGACGGTGCATCCGGCAATGGTTCCATGGTTGGTTCCGGCAATGAGGCCGTGATAGCCGTCAACAGCTTGCAGCTCCACGCCATCCAGCACCAGGTTTTGCACCGTTCCATAGAGATATTCAACCAGTCCTCCAATTAATGCCGGGATAGCCATGTTGCTGATAGTGTGGCCCCCGCCATCGAAGGTGCCGTAGTATGAAGTGCTGATGCCGCCCCATGTCTTGCCCCCGTAGTCTATGTTGTTGGCCAGGATGCAGTTGGCATACGTGTTGAGGTTGTCCTTCACGTCGGCCGCCCAGGCATCCAACCCCTCGGCGGTATAGACGATGTAGGAGCCGTCGTCGGCCA
>CALUGY010000071.1 GCA_944320295.1 uncultured Bacteroides sp. | reverse complement strand
CCTCAATAATCATCTTGGATTATCAAGGACTTTCTGGGTGGCAGATGGGACTCGAACCCACGACATTCAGAACCACAATCTGACGCTCTAACCAACTGAACTACAGCCACCATGTTAGTGCATCTCTCAAATGCGGTGCAAAGATATGGATTATCTTTGATTCGAACAAGTTTTGCGGCCTATTTTTGTGTAAAATGAAAAAGCTTTTAAGGAAGTCACATCCAAAAGGCTTTTGTATCCTAACAAAAGCATACCAAGAGTACCTTAAAAACAAACGAGGCGGCCGCTCAATGCAACCGCCTCGTTTATTAATATCACCGTGATGTTTAATCCACAATTTTCTTATTCAAGTAGATATAGCCTACCCAACCTATAATCATTATCAACAATGAAGTTCCCAAAATCACATTGTTGTTTACATTGTGGGTGAACGAACATGCTATCAAAATAGCAGCTCCTATCACAATCAATATTAATCCCAAGTTCTTTAAAAAGCCTTTCATGAGTGTGTATTTTATAGTTATTATATTTCCTACGTAATTCTGTCACAAAGAAAAGCATAATTATCTAACAAGCGAAATTATTTTGGGAAAAAAAACGAAAAGAGGGCAAAGATATTTTTCCATGACATTCTCATACAACTATAAAATGTACCATGACCTGTTCAAATGAGCGTTGAAAAAGCAGATTCAATGAACAGAAACATTTAATTTTTTGTTATATTAGCAAACCAAAGATACATTCCTCTATTACTATGTTCATTAAGCTACTTACAAAGAAGTCATTCGGTTAATTTACAAGAAGTGGCCGTTAAATCAAGTTAAGCTTGTAGGAATGTTAATTAGGGAGTGTTAATTTTGCAGATATGAAAAAGTCAACCATATGGATACTAGGCATTGTTATGGGGCTTTCTTTTCTCAGCCTGTTGTATTTACAACTCAGCTATATAGAAAAGATGGCCAAGATGCGTAGTGAGCAATTCGACGAATCTGTAAAACGTGCTTTACTGGCTGCATCAAAGAATATAGAGGCGGCAGAAGTTGACCGCTGGTTGCGTGAAGACATCTCTGAAGCTGAAAAAAGAGCTTGGGAACAATCACAAAACAACAATGGCATAGTACAAACCAGACGCTTCATCATGGCTGCACCCGATGGTTCACATTCATCTGTCGAATTGCAAACTTTCAGCCAAGAGCCATCTACCCTACCAAGAGTCATGATTTCTCGTAAGCATGGTACAAAGACGATACCAAAAACATCCCGTTCCATTGCCGACATGATAAAGAACCGTTACCTTTATCAACGAGCTTTAGTGGATGAGGTGGTATGGCAAATGATATACCATGCCAGCGACAAGCCTATAGAAGAACGAGTAAACTTCAAGAATCTGGATTTATACCTCAAATCGGGTTTAGTGGACAATGGCATTGATTTGGATTATCATTTCAAAGTAATAGACTATGACGGAAGAGAAGTCTATCGTTGTTCCGATTATACAGATGAAGGCAGCGAAAGTTCCTATTCACAGCCTCTGTTTTTGAACGATCCACCTGCCCGCATGAGTATTGTGAAAATACACTTCCCTGAAAAGAAAGATTATATATTTGATTCAGTAAGCGTCATGATTCCATCCATGATTTTCACAATCGTATTGCTGATGACGTTCATATTTACCATCTATATTATTTTCCGCCAAAAGAAGCTTACGGAAATGAAGAACGACTTCATCAACAACATGACTCATGAGTTTAAGACACCTATTTCAACTATTTCGCTGGCAGCCCAAATGCTGAATGATCCGGCCGTAGGAAAATCACCATCTATGTTCCAACATATATCAAGCGTCATAAACGATGAGACAAAACGACTGAGATTTCAAGTGGAGAAAGTACTGCAAATGTCCATGTTTGACAGGCAAAAAGCAACTTTGAAAATGAAAGAACTTGATGTCAACGAATTAATAACAGGTGTAGTAAATACCTTCACTCTAAAAGTAGAACGTTATAACGGCAAAATAGAAACAGACTTAAAAGCCACAGACGCCTTTGTTCTTGCAGACGAAATGCACATTACTAATGTGATATTCAATTTGATGGATAATGCTGTAAAATATAAACGGGACGACGTAGATTTATTACTGATAGTAAAAACCTGGAATGAACCGGGGCGTCTGATGATAGCCATCCAAGACAACGGCATTGGAATAAAGAAAGAAAACATAAAGAAAATATTCGAGAAGTTCTATCGCGTGCATACGGGTAATCTGCACGACGTAAAAGGGTTCGGCTTAGGTTTGGCTTATGTGAAAAAAATCATAACTGACCACAAAGGTACCATCAGAGCCGAAAGCGAGCTGAACGTAGGAACCAAATTTATTATAGCATTACCTTTACTTAAAAATGAATGATATGGACGAGAAATTGCGTATTTTGATGTGCGAGGACGATGAGAACCTCGGCATGCTTTTACGGGAATATTTGCAAGCCAAGGGTTATGCAGCAGAGTTATATCCCGATGGAGAAGCCGGATATAAGGCTTTCTTAAAAAACAAGTATGATTTATGTGTGTTCGACGTAATGATGCCTAAAAAAGACGGTTTTACATTAGCACAAGAAGTGCGTGCGGCAAACGCAGAAATCCCCATCATATTCTTGACGGCAAAAACCCTGAAAGAAGACATTTTGGAAGGTTTCAAAATTGGCGCCGATGATTACATCACCAAGCCTTTCAGCATGGAGGAACTGACTTTCCGCATTGAAGCTATCTTACGACGAGTACGAGGAAAGAAAAACAAAGAAAGCAGTATCTACAAAATCGGAAAGTTCACTTTTGACACACAAAAACAAATACTGTCGACCCCAGAGAAACAAACGAAACTTACGACTAAAGAATCAGAATTGCTGAGTTTGCTTTGTGCACATGCCAATGAAATACTGCAACGTGACTTTGCCCTGAAAACGATTTGGATAGATGACAACTACTTTAACGCACGTAGTATGGACGTATACATCACGAAACTGCGTAAACATTTGAAAGAAGACGATTCTATCGAAATTATTAATATCCACGGCAAAGGATATAAACTTATTACACCTGATAACGAAGCATAAAACTCCTCTATAGTGTAACTGCTTTTATCTTACTAAATAACTTTATAAGGCAGGTACAAATGGATAGACATATCCTTTGTACCTGCCTTTTTCATACCAACAGAGAACTATTTCCTATTGTAATATAAAAACACGATTCTTATCCTTTCGCCATTTCAATCTTACCTGAGCATGTCGATCTCCACCCGTCCAATGGCTGTCATTCATACCACAAGCCAACATAACATATTTCGAACGTCTTATAGCGTCTCAAAATCTGAGGAAATGCCCAGTCCGGCTATCCGGGTTAGCAGCAACCTGTTCAGGAATCCCTTGGGTAACGATTCTCCCTCCTTCTTCGCCACCACCAGGACCAAGATCAATGACATAATCAGAATTGGCAATGACATCCAAATCATGTTCGATAATGATGACAGTCGCCCCCAAATCAAGTAATTGTTGAAGCACTCTAATAAGCGTCTGCGTATCGAGTGGATGCAATCCGATAGTCGGCTCATCAAAAATAAAGACGCTGTCATCCTGCCGACACCCCATTTCTGCTGCCAATTTCAGCCGCTGGGCTTCTCCTCCAGAAAGACTTGTAGTCGCTTCGCCAAGAGTGATATAGCCCAAACCTATACGTTCCAACGAAGCAAGGCGCGCCTGCAATACCTTGTAATGGGCCAAGTTGCTCCGGGCATCCGACACATCCATCTTCATCAAGTCTGGTAGCGAATAACAGTTCCCGTCGGGAGCTTTATAACGAAACTCTTCCGCCTTTTGAGCATAGCGGCTCCCGTAGCATTCCGGGCAAGGAATATCCACATCGGGTAAAAATTGCACATCAAGGCTGACCGTACCCGTTCCATCACATACAGGACAACGTAAAATCCCCGTATTATACGAAAAGTCGCCTGCTTTTATTGAAGCGGCTTTTGCCGCAGGCGTTTTAGCAAACAACTTACGCAAGTCGTCATGTACATTGGCATAAGTCGCCACAGTAGAACGCACGTTGGCACCTATGGGAGTAGAATCTATCAGCTTTACGTTCTTGATACCTTCAGCAGAGATGCTTTTCACATGTACTGGTAAAGGCCTTTTCTGCACGGAAGCCTGAAGAGCCGGCACTAGGCTTTCAAGGATAGTCGTAGTTTTCCCCGAACCAGATACTCCCGTAATGGCGACCATACGTCCTTTAGGTATACGGACTTTGAGTGGGTGAACCGTGTGTATCGCTTCTGTCTCCATTTCAATAACGCCATTTGAAAACATCTCGTCTGCAGAAGCACGCTTGCGCATAAACTTAACGCGGTTATCGGCAAGGAAAGGAGCTATCATGGAGCGGGGATTTCGTTCTATTTGCCCGACTGTCCCTTGGGCAATGATTTCACCTCCCTTTTCCCCGGCACAAGGGCCTAATTCAATCATCCAGTCTGCACTATGGAGAATCTGCACGTCATGATCAACCAACAAAACGGAATTACCATCATCGGTCAGGTCTTTCATCACTCCTACCAACCCGGCGATATTGACCGGATGCAAGCCAATGGAAGGCTCGTCAAGTACATATATTACTCCCGTTGTCCGATTTCTGACACAACGCGCCAACTGCATACGCTGGCGTTCACCCGTAGAGAGAGTCGAAGCAGCCCGATCCAAGCTCAAATAGCCCAGCCCCAGTTCCATGAGCCGGCGGGAAGTATCGAAATAAGATTGGCTGATGCTTTGACACATCGGGCGCATCTCCTCTGGAAGCCAAGCAGGAATGCCCTTGACCCATTCATCCAGTTGACTGAGCGTCATGGCACATGCCTGTGACAGGTTAATGCCGCAAATGAGCGGAGCCAATGCCACGTCATTGAGCCGCGTACCGTGGCACTCCGGACAGACATCTTGCTTCAAGAACTTCTCCACACGCTTCATACCTTTGTCGTCCTTGACTTTCGATAAGGCATTCTCCACGGTATATACTGCGTTATAATAAGTAAAGTCCATCTCGGCCGACACCGCCGAACTCTTGCTTTTGTAGATAATGTGTTTCTTGACGGCCGGACCGTGATAAACGA
Source organism: uncultured Bacteroides sp. (assembly GCA_944320295.1). GTDB lineage: Bacteria > Bacteroidota > Bacteroidia > Bacteroidales > Bacteroidaceae > Bacteroides. Next base: position 33,762 of record CALUGY010000071.1, on the reverse strand, counting down.
TTTCTTTTTCTTCCTCCGTCAGTTCTTTGAACGGTACATCGGTACGCACGCCCATCGCACGGCACACCTCGGTCATCAAAGCCCACATCAGCGAGTTCCAAGGAGCCACCGCGCCTTGGTCAATAGTCAAATCCGGGTTGGGAATGAGCGTTGATTCATCCACAGCCATCACCGTACCGATACCGCCGCATTTCTTACATGCACCACCGCCATTAAACGACAAATCTTCGGCTGACGGAGCCAAGAAGCGAGCCCCGCATTCCGGGCAAACTATTTCCTTCCCGGCAGCCACATTCAGCGTGGGACGGCAGTAGTGACCGTTCGGGCAACGATGGCTTGCCAAACGGGAAAACATCAGACGCAGGCTATTGAGCAATTCCGTACCGGTACCAAAGGTGCTGCGGATGCCGGGCACTCCGGGACGCTGGCGCAAGGCAATGGCTGCCGGAACATAACGTATGTCGTCCACATCGGCTTTCGGTGCTTGCGACATGCGCCGACGGGTATAAGTAGACAAGGCCTCCATGTAACGTCGGGAGCCTTCGGCATAGACCACGCCAAGTGCCAACGATGATTTGCCCGACCCCGACACGCCCGCCACGCCTACTATCCTGTTCAAGGGGATATCCACATCGACAGATTTCAAATTATGCACCCTAGCTCCTCGTATCTCTATCTTATCTCGTTCCATTCCTTCTATCCGTTAAGGCCATAAACAACAAATTGACCGGACATGCCCGCAGTAACTTCATTCACCGCACTCCCGATGCCCTTTACAGGATAATCCTGTCTTGCTTTTGCCGCTTGAAGCAGTCGGAAAGTAGCGGGGCAAACGGGGTGTCGAAAGTCCGTGCGCCTTGGGGGCATTGCTTCACGCAGGCACAGCATTTTATGCAACGCTCCGCAATGGTGTTGCACTCATCGCCTTTCACAATGGCCTGTGCGGGACACGCTTCCACGCAACGGCCGCAATGCGTGCACCGTTCGGCATTTCCCCGAGGAATGCGGGGCATGGGCGTACCGCTTTTGCGCAACTTGACCACTTTGCGCAGGAACCGGAAGAGGGGGAAGAATGGTTGGCTGGGGCGTTGTATCCGCCGCACATCCACCACATACAGCTTCTCCAAGCTTTCGGCAGCGGAGACTTTCGTGCGCACTTTCTTGCCGAAAAGTTCGGCATACTCCAAGTCGGCGGCATCCGGACGGCCGGCGGCCACGGGATAGCGCTCGCTGCTATACGAATGCTCGCCTACGAACGTTCCGCCCGCAATCACCTTAAAGCCTTGGTGCGTGGCAAAGGCATCGAGCTCTTCCAAGGCTTTCTCGTATGCCCTATTGCCATATAACACGACTATTATCGCCGGAGCCCCGTCGGCATGCAGGTCTTTCATACGTACCAAAGCCAAGGGGGACACATGTCCCCCGTATACCGGGACGGCAATCACCGTCAGCGTGTCTTCCTTCACACTCTCCGCAGGCTGAAGTGCGCCATGCGTCAAATCGCAAACCTCCGTTTCTTTCGGGGCATACCCGCGAGCAATCGCCTCGCCCACCTTCCGGGAGGTATGGGTGGGGGAAAAGAATACAAGTCGTACTTTGTCTATGTCCATATCACTATCTGTTAGTCTGTCAATATTCATTTATCCGCTCCTTACGCCACGGGCAACGCCCCTCCGAGGGATGTATTCACCATCCGAATCCGCAATGCGTTCCGCCCGTCCCCGCAACGTGTTGCGCCCGTGTCCGCAATGCGTTGGAAGCGCGCTCGGAACATGTGCGGAGCAAAGGCCGGAAAAACACGCCTACAATGGCCTGCAAAGCACATCAATTCATGGCGTTTACCGTGCAGTACCCCGGCTTCCACACAGGGAAAAAACGACGCATGTTCCGGGAAAAGTCCGGAAACTTTACCATTCCCGCGTTTTTTTGTCGTAAAGATAGTGCTTATTGCTGAAAAACACGCCAAAAGCTTCACCAATACGAAATTATTTCGTACTTTTGCAGCATCGAAGTTGTGACGGCTTTGCCGAGGCAAAGGACACGGCTTCAATTCAACTCATATAAAAAACATCCTACAAACATCAAAACTATCAAAAGGAAGGTTGCTTCCGGCCCATCATGCGCCCGCACTTTCCTGCATTTTATTAAACCATACACATATATACATTAATATGTATAACATCATCCAACTTAACGACAAAAACCTGTCGGAACTACAATCCATTGCCCAAGAACTGGGCATAAAAAAGGTAGAGTCCCTTAAAAAGGAAGAACTTGTTTATAAGATTCTCGACGAACAGGCCATTGTCGGGGCTACCAAGAAAGTGGCGGCCGACAAGCTCAAAGAAGAGCGCAAAGAGAACAAGCAGAAACGCGCGCGCACGGCCGTGAAAAAAGATAATGCCGACAAGGCTCCCGCCGCCGACAAAAACAACAACCCGGCAATACTCAAACCTGTGGAACCCGCCCAGGCAAAAGAGATGCAGGTAGATAAAAACGGCAGCAAAGAACCTGGTGACGCGGCAGACGAGAATGCAGCCGCGCAAAAGCGCAAACCCGGACGCCCCCGCAAAGCAAAAAGCGAAGAAAGAACCGGGACTGCGGCAAATAATGAAGCCGTCCAAGGAAAAGGGCAAAACGAAACGGCTCCCCAGTCCAATGCACCGGCCATAGAGACAACATCGGCTCCCGCACCGGCAAAGGAAAAGCCCGTAACCGATGAAAAACCGATAGCAGAAGAAGCTACCGAAGACTTCATCCCCATTGAAGACCTGCCCACGGAAAAGGCGGAATTGCCGTCCGAACTGCTTGGCAAGTTCGAAGCCACAAAGGCCGAAAAGCCTGCCGCCCCCGTCCAGGAGCCTCAGCAGCAACAGCGTCCCCGCATAAAGCAGCGCGACAACAACCGCAACAACAATAACATGCAACGGCCCATGCCGCAACGCCAACCCATGCAGGCCAACGGGGATTCGGCAAGCAACTTCGAACGCAGGCAGCCGGAAGCAGAAAGGGCTTACGACTTCGACGACATACTTACCGGCTCCGGCTGTCTGGAAATCATGCAAGACGGATACGGTTTTCTCCGCTCGTCGGACTACAACTATCTCTCCTCGCCCGACGACATCTACGTGTCGCAGTCGCAAATCAAACTGTTCGGCCTGAAAACCGGAGACGTGGTAGACGGAGTCATCCGCCCGCCCAAGGAAGGAGAGAAGTACTTCCCGCTGGTAAAGGTGTTCAAGATTAACGGGCGCGACCCGGAATTCATCCGCGACCGCGTGCCTTTCGAGCACCTCACGCCGCTCTTCCCCGATGAAAAGTTCAACCTGTGCCGTGGCGATTACCGCGACTCGCTGTCCGCAAGGGTGGTCGACCTGTTTGCCCCCATCGGCAAAGGCCAGCGCGCCCTCATCGTGGCACAGCCCAAGACGGGTAAGACTATCTTGATGAAGGACATCGCCAACGCCATCGCGGCCAACCACCCCGAAGTATACATGATCATGCTGCTCATCGACGAACGCCCGGAGGAAGTGACCGACATGGCCCGTACCGTCAATGCCGAAGTCATCGCATCTACTTTTGACGAACCGGCCGAACGCCACGTCAAGATTGCAGGCATCGTGCTCGAAAAAGCCAAACGCATGGTGGAATGCGGCCACGACGTTGTGATATTCCTCGACTCCATTACCCGCCTGGCACGCGCATACAACACCGTTTCGCCTGCATCGGGCAAGGTACTGTCCGGCGGTGTGGATGCCAATGCCTTGCACAAACCCAAACGTTTCTTCGGCGCGGCGCGCAACATTGAAGGCGGGGGTTCGCTCACCATCCTGGCTACCGCCCTCATCGACACCGGCTCGAAGATGGACGAGGTCATCTTCGAAGAGTTCAAGGGTACGGGTAACATGGAGCTTCAGCTCGACCGCAACCTCAGCAACAAGCGTATATTCCCCGCCGTCAACATCGTTGCTTCCAGCACCCGCCGCGACGACTTGCTGCAAGACAAGCAGACGCTTGACCGCATGTGGATTCTGCGCAAATACCTGTCGGACATGAACCCCATCGAAGCCATGGACTTTGTAAAAGACCGACTCGAGAAGACCAAGAACAACGACGAGTTCTTGCTCAGCATGAACAGCTAAATAAATTAAGAACTAAGAATGGAGAATGAAGAATTAGGAGACACAAAGGCAAGGAAAGATTCTTAACTCTTCATTCTTAATTCTTCATTAAAAACAAAGAGACTTATGTTCGACAATCTTAGCGAACGGCTCGAACGGTCGTTCAAGATACTGAAAGGTGAAGGGAAAATCACCGAAATAAACGTGGCCGAGACGTTGAAGGACGTACGCAAAGCCCTACTCGATGCCGACGTAAACTACAAAGTGGCCAAGCAATTCACCGACACGGTGAAGGAAAAAGCCATGGGGCAGAACGTACTGACCGCCGTAAAGCCCAGCCAACTGATGGTAAAGATAGTGCATGACGAACTGGCAACCCTTATGGGTGGCGAGACAGCAGAAGTGGACCTCAGCGGCCGGCCGGCCGTCATACTGATGTCGGGCTTGCAAGGTTCGGGTAAGACGACGTTCAGCGGCAAGCTGGCCCGCATGTTCAAAACCAAGAAGAACCGCCGCCCCTTGCTCGTGGCCTGCGACGTATACCGTCCCGCCGCCATAGAGCAGCTCCGTGTGCTGGCCGAACAGGTAGACGTGCCCATGTACAGCGAACCGGATAGCAAAGACCCGGTACAGATAGCACAGCACGCCATACAAGAGGCCAAGGCCAAGGGCTACGACTTGGTGATAGTGGATACCGCCGGACGCCTTGCCGTGGACGAGGAGATGATGAACGAGATAGCCGCCATCAAGCAGGCCATCCAGCCCAACGAGACCCTGTTCGTGGTGGATGCCATGACCGGACAAGATGCCGTGAACACGGCCAAGGAATTCAACGAAAGGCTTGACTTCGACGGCGTGGTGCTCACCAAGCTCGACGGTGACACGCGCGGTGGTGCCGCGCTCTCCATCCGCACGGTGGTCAACAAGCCCATCAAGTTCGTGGGTACGGGCGAGAAGCTGGATGCGGTAGACCTGTTCCACCCGGCACGTATGGCCGACCGAATCTTGGGCATGGGCGACATCGTATCGCTGGTGGAGCGTGCACAGGAACAGTATGTCGAGGAGGAAGCCAAACGCATGCAAAAGAAAATACAGAAGAACCAGTTCGACTTCAACGACTTCATGAGCCAGATACAGCAAATCAAGAAGATGGGCAACCTCAAGGAGCTGGCCAGCATGATTCCCGGTGTGGGCAAGGCGTTGAAGAACATCGACATAGACGACGACGCATTCAAGGGCATAGAGGCCATCATCAACTCCATGACGCCCAAGGAGCGCACGCATCCCGAAATACTGAACGGTTCGCGCCGCCTGCGCATCGCCAAGGGAAGCGGCACGAACATACAGGAGGTGAACCGCCTGCTCAAGCAGTTCGACGAGACGCGCAAAGCCATGAAGCTGATGACGGGCGGCAAGATGGGACGCATGATGATGCCCAAACTGAGACGCTGACAAACACTATTGAACTCATTATTAAACAAGAACTGATATGACATTGATTGACGGAAAAGCCATCTCCGAGCAGGTAAAGCAGGAGATAGCGGCCGAAGTGGCAGAGATTGTAGCCAAAGGCGGGAAGCGTCCGCACTTGGCAGCCATCTTGGTGGGACATGACGGCGGCAGCGAGACCTACGTGGCCGCCAAGGTGAAGGCGTGCGAGGTATGCGGATTCAAATCCACCCTCATCCGCTTCGAGGCGGACGTGACCGAGGAAGAGCTGCTGGCCAAAGTGCGCGAGTTGAACGCCGACACGGATGTAGACGGCTTCATCGTGCAGCTGCCCTTGCCCAAGCACATCTCGGAGCAGAAAGTCATCGAGACCATAGACTACCGCAAGGACGTGGACGGCTTCCACCCCATCAACGTGGGGCGCATGTCCATAGGGCTGCCGTGCTACGTGTCGGCCACGCCCAACGGCATACTGGAGCTGCTGAAGCGTTACCACATAGAGACGCAGGGCAAGAAGTGCGTCATCCTGGGCCGCAGCAACATCGTGGGCAAGCCCATGGCCTCCCTGATGATGCAGAAGGCCTATCCGGGCGATGCCACCGTCACCGTGTGCCACAGCCGCAGCCGCGACCTGGTGAAAGAGTGCCAGGAGGCGGACATACTCATCGCCGCCATGGGCCAGCCCAACTTCGTGAAGGCAGAGATGGTGAAGGAGGGTGCCGTGGTGATTGACGTGGGCACCACCCGCGTGCCGGACGCCACCCGCAAGAGCGGCTTCAAGCTGACGGGCGACGTGAAATTCGACGAGGTGGCACCCAAGTGCTCCTACATCACGCCCGTGCCGGGAGGCGTAGGCCCCATGACCATCGTCTCGCTGATGAAGAACACGCTCCTGGCCGGCAGGAAAGCCATATACCAATGAAACGGTTGCTGACTGCCTTGGGAGTGCTGACGTGCAGCGTGCTCCTCTCCGCACAGGAGAGGGTCACGCTGCTTTTTGTTGGCGACCTGATGCAGCATAGCGGGCAGATAGAGGCGGCCCGCACGGCAGACGGCGGATACGACTACCGCGAGTGTTTCTCCTTGGTCAAGGACCTGATTGCCGGGGCGGACATTGCCGTGGGCAACCTGGAAGTGACGCTCGGCGGAAGGCCCTACACGGGATATCCCACCTTCAGCGCACCCGACGAGTACCTGCACGCCCTGGCCGACGCGGGCTTCGACGTGCTGCTCACGGCCAACAACCACTCGCTCGACCGCGGACGCCGGGGGCTGGAACGCACCCTCATGATGCTGGACTCACTGGGCCTGCACCACACGGGCACGTACCGCGATGACAGCGAGCGGCGCCGTCGCACGCCCCTGGTGGTGGACGTGAAGGGATTCCGCATCGCCTTCCTGAACTACACGTACGGCACCAACGGCATACGGGCGACGCACCCCAACGTGGTGGACTACACGGACAAAGACGTCATCCGCCAAGACATAGCCCGTGCGCGGGCCCTGCGGCCGGACGCCATCATAGCCTGCATGCACTGGGGCGACGAGTACCAGTCGCTGCCCAACGCGCGACAGAAGGAACTGGCCGACTGGCTGTTGCGCGAGGGCGTCACCCACGTCATCGGGTCGCATCCGCACGTGCTTCAGCCCATGGAGGTGCGCCGCCAGGGCTGCGAGGAGCACGTGGTGGTGTACTCGCTGGGCAACTTCATCTCCAACATGAGCGCGCGGGGCACGGACGGCGGCGCCATCCTCCTGCTGCAACTGGAAAAGTTCGCCCCGCTGCGCGCCATCCCGCCCCGCATCGCCCCCGACCGCAGCCTGCCGCCCCTGCCCGCCGTCGTGCCCGGCAAGTGCCGCCTGTCGGCCTGCGGCTACCGGCTGGTGTGGACGGCACGGCCCCGGCTGACGGGCTGGCGCAACTACCGCCTCATCCCCGACACCTGCCCGGCGGACAGCCTGCCGCCCCAGGCGCGGCAGCGCATGCAACGTTTCCTGGACGACACCCGCCGCCTGTTCCATATATATAATAATGTAGGGGAGTGGCCCCGCTGACCGCACCCCTTCCCCACCCCGGCAGCACCCCTCCGAAAATGCGTATATACGCCGTTAAAAATGCGTATATATCCCGTTGAAAATGCGTATATACGCGTTTCGAACTCCGTATATACGCGTTTATAACTGCGTATATATCCGTTTTCAACCGCGTATATACGCAGTTTGAAATGGACGTACACGCGGTTACAAACGGACGTACAGGCAGTTGAAAATGGACGTACAGGCGTTTTCAACGGGACGTACACGCATTTTTAACGGGACGTACACGCATTTTCGCCCGCATATTTTCCCCCTCCCGCAGGGACAACGTGCGCGAATAAAACGTAACTTTGCGGCGTTTTTACGCAAAGCATTTCTATAGACAAACAAATACGGAAGGAGATTCTCATGGAAGACTTGAAGATAAACAAGGTGCAGATACGCAATCTGCAAATGGATGACTACGAGCAGCTGGCGCAATCGTTCACCCGCGTCTACGCCGACGGGAGCGACGTGTTCTGGACGCGCCGCCAGATACAGAAGCTCATACGCATATTCCCCGAAGGGCAGATAGTCACCGTGGTCGACGAAAAGATCGTGGGATGCGCGCTCTCCATCATCGTGGACTACGACAAGGTGAAAAACGACCACACCTACGCGCAGGTCACCGGCAAGGAAACGTTCGACACGCACAACCCCGAGGGCAACATCCTGTACGGCATCGAGGTCTTCATCCACCCCGCCTACCGGGGCCTGCGCCTGGCACGCCGCATGTACGAATACCGCAAGGAACTGTGCGAGGAACTGAACCTGAAGGCCATCATGTTCGGCGGCCGCATCCCCAACTACCACAAGTATGCCGACCAGATGCGCCCCAAGGAATATATAGAAAAGGTGCGGCAGCGCGAGATATACGACCCGGTGCTCACCTTCCAGCTCTCCAACGACTTCCACGTCCGCAAGGTAATGCGCAACTACCTGCCCAACGATGAGGAGTCGAAGCACTACGCCTGCCTCCTGCAATGGGACAACATCTACTACCAGCCGCCCACGGAGAAACCCATCAGCCCCAAGACCACCGTGCGCGTGGGCCTCGTGCAGTGGCAGATGCGCAACTACAAGACGCTTGACGACCTGTTCGAGCAGGTGGAGTTCTTCGTCGATTCCGTTTCCGGCTACCAGAGCGACTTCGTCCTCTTCCCCGAGTACTTCAACGCGCCGCTCATGGCCAAGTTCAACGACGAGAGCGAGTCCGAAGCCATCCGCGGCCTGGCCGCCTACACCGACGAGATACGCGAACGGTTCCTCCAGCTGGCCATCAGCTACAACATCAACATCATCACCGGCAGCATGCCCCTCATCAAGGACGACGGCCGCCTCTACAACGTGGGCTTCCTCTGCCGTCGCGACGGCACCTACGAGATGTATGAAAAGATACACGTCACCCCCGACGAGATAAAGACCTGGGGCCTCAACGGCGGCCGCGCCCTGCAGACCTTCGAAACCGACTGCGCCCGCATCGGCGTGCTCATCTGCTACGACGTCGAGTTCCCCGAACTCTCGCGCATCATGGCCGACCAGGGCATGCAGATACTCTTCGTCCCCTTCATGACCGACACGCAGAACGCCTACAGCCGCGTCAAGGTCTGCGCACATGCCCGTGCCATCGAGAACGAGTGCTTCGTGGTCATAGCCGGCAGCGTGGGCAATCTGCCCCGCGTGCACAACATGGACATACAGTACGCCCAGTCAGGCGTGTTCACCCCCTGCGACTTCACCTTCCCCACCGACGGCAAGCGCGCCGAGGCCACGCCCAACACGGAGATGATTCTCGTGTCCGACGTCGACCTCGACCTGCTCAACGAACTGCACACCTACGGCAGCGTGCGCAACCTCAAAGACCGGCGCAACGACCTGTACGAGGTGAGAATCAAGAAATAATGGCCCATGTGATAACAAATGTTATGCTAAAGGCCGAAGTATAAAAAAAAACAAAACCGTTTGCTCTTTATGCGTAACTTCTGTTACCTTTGAGACATCAACTTTTAAACATAAAGCACATGAAAAAATTATTCTTATCTATTGCACTCTGCTGTGCAGCCCTCAACTTCTATGCTCAAGATGCCGACCCCGCCAAACTGCGTGACGAGGGAATTTCGGCCTACGAAGCCAAGGATTATCAAACAGCTTTCGACAAATTCAGCAGCTACCTATCCCAAACCAATAACCAAGACTCCGTCGTAGCCTACAACTGCGGTTTCTGCGCCGACAAGATCAAGAAGCCGGAAGACGCGCTGAAGTACTTCGACATAGCCATACAGAAGAAGTTCAACCTCGTGAACGCCTACATCGGCAAAGCCAACGCCCTGAAAGACCTGAAACGAAACGACGAATACGCCGCCACGCTGAAAGAAGCTGTGGAAGCATTCCCCGACAATAAGAACTTGGTGAAGTCATACGCCAACTACTACGTGAACCAAGGCGTTCTTGCCCAAAAGGCCAAGAAAGTGGCCGATGCCGAAGAGGCTTACAAGCAGGCCATCGCCATCCAGCCGGACAACGTAAACGCACTCCGCAGCTTGGGCACTTTGTATTACATGACCGGTGCCGGTTTGGTACAGACCGATTTGGAAAAGGCCAAAGTCGAGTTCCAATCAGCAAAGAAATACCTCGAGCAACTCGTACCCCTGCTTTCTGCCGACAACGCCAAGCAGAAAAAGGTGCTTGACAACGCCAACACCATGCTGAACTACATCAACACCATCCTGAAGTAAACATACGGTATCATTTTATATGAAAGGCTGCCCCCACACAAGGAAACGGGACAGCCTTTCTTTTATGTATACCCTACGGCGCAGCCCCTTGCATGGAACACGCCGCTACACAGGCCCGGATTTTTTAGGCCAAATGTTTGCATTGTCACCGGAAAAGCGTACCTTTGCACCGCATTTAGGCTGGTTCCGTAGCTCAGCTGGATAGAGCAACGCCCTTCTAAGGCGTGGGTCTTGCGTTCGAATCGCAACGGAATCACAAAGAAGGAAGCCTCTAAGACTTTAACGTTACATGGTCAGAGGTTTCCTTTCTTTTTTATTCCACCCTGCATGACATCCTAACAAGGCATCGCCTATTATGTCAGAGACTTTAGAGTAGAATATTTCCTAAACAGGAAGAAATTACCTCCTAATCCTTTGCTACTCAAAATAAAAATACGTACCTTTGCCGCGCTTTAACACAAAAACATTCTATTTATTTAATTAAACGAGTATGAATCAGTACGAAACCGTTTTCATTTTAACTCCCGTTTTGTCTGATGTTCAGATGAAGGAAGCGGTAGAAAAATTCAAAGGCATTCTTACTAACGAGGGTGCTGAGATTGTAAATGAAGAAAACTGGGGTCTGAGAAAGCTGGCTTATCCTATCCAGAAAAAGTCCACCGGTTTTTATCAGTTAATCGAGTTCAATGCAGAACCGACTGTTATTGAAAAGTTGGAAGTGAATTTCCGTCGTGATGAACGTGTGATTCGTTTCTTGACTTTCAAACAAGACAAGTATGCTGCCGAGTATGCTGCAAAGAGAAGAAATATAAAATCAGCTAAAAAGGAGGATTAATCATGGCACAACAAGCTCAATCAGAAATCAGATATTTAACTCCACCCTCAGTAGACGTTAAGAAGAAAAAATACTGCCGCTTCAAGAAAAGCGGTATCAAATACATTGACTACAAAGACCCTGAATTCTTGAAGAAGTTCCTGAATGAACAAGGTAAAATTCTGCCTCGTCGCATTACCGGTACTTCTCTGAAATACCAGCGTCGCGTGGCACAAGCAGTAAAGAGAGCCCGTCATTTGGCTTTGTTGCCCTATGTTACTGACATGATGAAATAATCTAAGGAGGAGATAGTATGGAAATTATATTGAAAGAAGACATCGTTAATCTGGGTTACAAGAACGATATCGTAAACGTAAAGTCAGGCTATGGCCGTAACTACCTCATCCCTACCGGAAAAGCAGTCATTGCTTCTCCATCTGCCAAGAAAATGTTGGCCGAAGAACTGAAGCAACGCGCTCACAAACTGGAGAAAATCAAGAAAGATGCAGAAGAATTGGCTGCAAAGTTGCAAAATGTTTCTTTAAAGATTGCTACAAAAGTCAGCTCAACAGGCACCATCTTCGGTTCAGTCGGCAACATACAGATTGCTGAAGAACTGGCTAAACTGGGTCACAACATCGATCGTAAGATTATTGTTGTGAAAGATACGGTTAAAGAAGTTGGCCAATACAAAGCCATAGTGAAATTACACAAAGAAGTAACAGTAGAAATTCCTTTCGAAGTTGTAGCTGAAGAAGCTTAAAAAGGACTTTCAACGACTTTAAAAGACAAGCCCGGAATTGTGGGACACCACAAATTCCGGGCTTGTTGCATAAAACAATCACGCCAAATCAAGATATAAGAAACTTGAATTACCGCTTACTCAGTAAGTAGCGTTCAGCCTCAATGGCCGCCATACATCCACTAGCCGCAGCCGTAATAGCTTGACGATAATGCGGGTCAGCTACATCACCTGCAGCAAACACGCCAGGCCGTTTGGTACGTGGAGTTCCCGGTTCTGTAAGAATATAACCAACCTCATCCGTATCCAGATAAGGTTTAAAAATGTCTGAATTGGGCTGATGGCCTATAGCAAGGAAGAAGCCATCAATAGGCAGATCGTATCGTTGTTCGTCTGGCTCACCCATACGCTTTACAAGGTGCATACCTTCCACCTTCTTTTCACCATAAAGTCCTACAGCATTGTGTTCAAACAAGACTTCTATTTTCTCATTCGCAAAGACCCGTTCTTGCATCACTTTCGAAGCACGCAAGAAAGGCTTTCGAACCACCAAATAGACTTTGGATGCCAATCCTGACAAATAGGAGGCTTCCTCACAGGCCGTATCGCCCCCGCCTATCACAGCCACTACTTTCTTGCGATAGAAAAAGCCATCGCAAGTGGCACAGGCACTCACTCCCAAGCCTGCGTACTTTTTTTCATCCGCCAAGCCCAGATACTTGGCCGTGGCCCCTGTAGCGATGATAAGGGTATCCGTCTCGATGATTTTCTCATCGTCTATCGTTATCTTATAAGGAACAGTACTAAGATCTGCAGACGTGGCTACACCATAACGCAAGTCAGTACCAAAACGCTCCGCCTGCTTACGCAAGTCCTCCATCAAATCAGGTCCGGCAATGCCTGCCGGATAGCCAGGAAAGTTCTCCACATCGGTTGTCGTTGTCAACTGGCCACCGGGTTGCAAACCAGAATACAATACCGGTGCCAGATTGGCGCGACCTGCATAAATGGCTGCTGTATATCCGGCCGGACCGGAACCTATAATCAAGCATTTCACACGTTCTGTTTCCATATCATCCTCTTTATTTATCGTTTATCTTAAATCTATCACTTCCGCAGTAGGGTATTTCTTCTTGTCGAAAACAAAGAAGCTATCGGGATACGAGCAATCCGACCGATATTTACGCACGACAATCTCAGTAGGCTCGCTACTTCCTTGTATTAGCAGGGAGAGACGACGGGGCTGCTCGGTTACCCTGTCCACATAGAGCGTCACGCGCTGCAGCGTAGACATCTTGTCCATAGCCGTCATTGTTATTCCATAAGAGGTTGCATCCGCACTTTCCAGTTTCAAAGCATATCCTTGCTTATACATGGAAAGCCATGAATAAGGATGGATGGATTGCAATTCCTCAGGTGTAGGCTCGGAAACATTCACCTCGTCGCTTGACAAGAGATAGCTCCACTGCGTGCGGCCGTCGAACCACGTAAGTGCCTCGTCTGTCTCCAGCATGAATTTTTCACCTTTCAAGCGGATGACTCCCTCGGTTTCACCCTCCGGAGACGTTGCGGTAAAAGCCATCTCCACGCCGCCCGACTTGGCAAACGACGCAACCATACGATCCAACACATTACGTGCATCAGTTCTATCCTGCGCAGCCAAATGGCAAGCACAAGACAGACATAGAAGCAGCATCGAAAGCCATTGCATATGGAAAAGTTTCCTCATAGTCTCAATAAAACAATACAGTATCAGTAATTGTTCAAGTAGTCTTCCAAGGACACCAAGTCCACAAAAAGCACATCGCGCGGCTTGCTGCCTTGAGCCGGTCCCACGATGTTGGCCTTCTCCAGCTGGTCCATCAGACGGCCTGCACGATTATATCCTATGGCAAACTTTCGTTGTATGAGCGACGTGGAGCCTTGCTGGCTCGACACGATGAGCCGCGCGGCATCTTTGAACAACGGGTCGAGATGATTCAAGTCCACATCGCTTAAGTCGCTGCCGCCATTCTCGTCCTCTACTTCAGGCAAAAAGAATGCAGTAGGATAACCTTGCTGGCGGGCGATGTATTCCGTAATATCCGCCACCTCCGGCGTGTCGATAAAGGCGCATTGCACACGCACCGGATCGGCACCTTGCAGGAAAAGCATATCGCCCCGGCCGATGAGCTGGTTGGCTCCCGGACGGTCGAGGATGGTACGCGAATCCACCATCTGCGACACACGGAAAGCAATACGTGCCGGGAAGTTGGCCTTGATGGTACCGGTAATGATGTTCGTGGTAGGCCGTTGCGTGGCAATGACCATATGTATGCCCACGGCGCGGGCCAGCTGGGCAATACGGGCAATAGGCAGCTCCACATCCCTACCCGCAGTCATAATCAGGTCACCAAACTCATCGATGACCACGACAATGTAAGGCATGAAGCGATGGCCCTTCTCCGGATTCAGCGTGCGGTTGATGAACTTCTCGTTATATTCCTTGACATTGCGCACATGGGCCAGCTTCAACAAGTCGTAGCGTGTATCCATCTCCTTACAGAGGGAGTTGAGCGTCTTCACCACCTTGTTCACATCGGTAATGATGGGGTCGGCCTCGTCGGGCAACTTGGCCAGGAAATGATGCTCGATGACGGAATAGATGCTGAACTCCACCTTCTTGGGGTCGACCAGCACGAACTTCAACTCGGCAGGATGTTTCTTGTAAAGCAACGACGTAATGATGGCGTTCAAGCCCACGGACTTACCCTGACCCGTGGCACCAGCCACCAAGATATGGGGCATCTTGGCCAGATCTACCATGAACACCTCGTTCGTGATAGTCTTACCCAGCGCGATGGGCAGGTCGTATTTGGACTCTTGGAATGCCTTGCTGCCGATGATGCTCTGCCCGGACACAATACGCGGGTTCTTGTTCGGCACCTCGATGCCGATGGTTCCCTTGCCGGGGATGGGAGCGATGATGCGGATGCCCAAGGCAGACAGGGCCAGCGCGATGTCGTTTTCCAAACCTTTGATTTTGGAGATACGCACACCACGCTCCAGCGTAATCTCGTAGAGCGTCACCGTGGGGCCCACCGTGGCCTTGATGCTGTTTATCTCAATGCCGAAGCTGCGCAAGGTGGTCACAATCTCGTCCTTGTTGGCGTTTTGCTCCTCCATGTTGACCACGGGCGCCGTATCGTCATAGTGCTTCATCAGGTCGAGCGTGGGGAAGTGGTAGTGCTCCAGGTCAAGGCGCGGGTTATACGGTTCGAGTTGTTCAACAGCCTCGTCTTCATGCGTCTCGACCACAAAACCCAGCTCTTCGGACTGGCCCGGCGTAGACGTATCAGCCGTATCCGGCATAGGAGGGTCTTTTTCACCATCGGAAGAAGAAGTGCCGGGCGACTCGTCCTCCGTGTCGTTTACAATAATAACGGGGTCATTCGGCGTGGAAGAAACCTCTCCATCCTCCGGTTGTTCTTTGCCATCCTTACCCCACGATATATTGAAGTCCTCGGGCACTTCGCCTTCTTCGGGTTCGGAAGAAACGGTCTTCTCCTTGCGCTTCAAGAAGCTGAGTGTAATGAGGTCGCGCAACCACTGCACGGTGCGGGAACTAATATATATAAAGTAGCACACGCCGGTAAACAGCAGCAGCATCCACACACCCGGCGCACCAATCTGCGACACGAGCCAGCGGCTTACGTTGTAGCCATGACGGCCGCCCAGATAGAGGAACGAGTCTTGGTACTGGTGCACGAACGCGAAACCGAAGAACACGGACAGCCACACCAACGCCAACGCGCAGATAAAGAACCAACGCCACAGGCGTACGGGCCGTACCTTCATGAGTTTCAGCCCGGCCATGACAAGGAATATGACGATGAAGAAAGATGACACGCCGAAGCAGTCATTTATAAGGTAGCTGGCCAGCTGGGCGCCACGCGAACCGGCATTGTTCTGCACGCCGTTATTCACAGAGGCCAATTCCTCGGCCGTAGCATTGTCTATGATGCTCTGGTCGGCCGCGCCGGTGAAGAAGAACGACGAGAAGGCCAGCAGCAGATAGACGGCGAAGATGACGCACAGCAGCCCTGCAATGAACCGCAACGTCTCGCTACGCAACAAGGCCGCCACTTTGGCCAGAAAGGAAGGCGACTTGGCCGCCTTGGTATTTGTATTGTTCTTGTTTGCCATGAGATTGTTTTCTTAAAACAATATAAAGACGGGTGCAAAAGTAATAAAAACAAAGATAACGGGAAACAGAAGCCGGGAAACAACGGGGCAAATGCCCACTTCCCTCCCCTTCTGGGGAGACCGGGAAGGGCTTGACTATGGCTGTTCCTGCGGCATGACCGCCACGTAGACAGGCTGGCGCAACGTGCCCCGGTTCACGAGGAAACCGTCCTCGCACAGTTTGTGCAGGCGGCGCGTGGCCGTAGTGCGCGACAGGCCGCACAGTCGCTGGAAGTCCATGCGGCGCATGAAGCCGTTCTCCTTCAGGAAGGCAGCCACGCGGCGTTGCAGCTCGTCGTCCGTCGGCAGCGATGCCGAGAGGTTACGCAGGTTGAGCGGCTCCACTTGCACGCGCCCCACCTCGGCGCGCAGTTGCTTGTCGGCCTGGAAGCGTATGGCCTTGAGACGCACCGTGGCGGTTTTGCGCTTCGTGTCGCGCGTTACCGGCTCCACGCATTCCAGTACGGGGGCAAAGTAGCCTATGCCGTCCAAGTGCACGCGCTGGCCGTCGGCCAGGGCACTTCCTACTGCCTGTGACAAGGCTTTGAGCGCGGCGCGCACGTCGCCCCGCGTGAGCGAGGTGGCTTGTTGTATTTCCGCCGCCAGCTGGGCCGTACCTACCGAACCGTTCAGCCGGATGCGTGGATGCAGGGCCGCAGGCTCGTCCTGCTGCCCGTTCGTACGAGGATTCTCGTACCAGTCGAATGAGATGGACATGATGTTCTTATGTGTTTTGGTTATGATTAATATACGCTTTCAGTCGGCACAAGGCACGGCCTTGCTTCGCACGAAGTACGTCTTTGCTTGCTTACCCACCCGGGTGGTTCGATATCCCCACCCCCGTGGGACGATATTCCCACCCGGGTGGTTCGATCGACCCACGGCCGTGGGTAAGCAACCGAAGTACGACAAAGATACGACAAAAATACGGAACAAGCACGTGTTTTGCGCACCTTTCATGCAAACGGAATGAAAAAGATTTGCGCCGGCGAGCTATTTGGCGTATATTTGCCACCTATAAACGACCAAGACCGATGAAAGAAGACAGCCAAGTGATATTCGACCGCAACGTGGTGGAGTTCGTCACCGTCGCCGCCGAGTACTGCAAGTTTCTCGAGCAGGCAGAAGGCTCCAAGCGCGCTTCCTTTATGGATACGGCGCTGAAGATGCTCCCCCTGCTCTACCTGAAAGCCTCCATGCTGCCCCCGTGCGAAACGCTGGGCGACGAGGCACCGGAGACCTACGTCACCGAGGCCGACTACGAGGTGTTGCGCCTGTCGCTGGCCGGAATCATGGGCGAGAGGGACGCGTACCTCGACGTGTTCGTAGAGGACATGAAGTACAGCGACCAGCCCGTCACGCGCTACGTCTCCGAAGACTTGGCCGACATATATCAAGACATTAAAGACTTCATCTTCGTGTTCCGCCTCGGGCTGAACAAGACGATGCACGACGCGCTGGCCATCTGCCAGGAGAACTTCCGCCTCTACTGGGGGCAGAAGCTGGTGAACACGCTGCGCGCCCTGCACGAAGCCCGCTACGCGCAAAGCGATGACGACACGGACAACAACGAAGAAGACAACGCCTACTGACCATGCTGACCGATACACCCCTCCTGATAAAACGGAGCATAACCAAAGAAAGCTTGAACGACATGCCCAAGGCCGCCTTCCCGGGACAGATACACGTGGTGCAAACACCGCAAGAGGCCGAGCGCGCCGTGGCACACCTCAAGCAGTTTCCCCTGCTGGGCATAGACAGCGAGACGAGGCCTTCGTTTTCCAAAGGACAGGTGCACAAGGTGGCCCTGCTGCAAGTGGCATCCCAAAAACATTGCTACCTGTTCCGCCTCAACCTGACAGGACTGACGCTACCGGTCATCAGCTTGCTCGAAAGCCCGCGTATCACCAAGGTGGGCCTCTCGCTGAAAGACGACTTTCTGATGCTGCACAAACGCGCGCCCTTCGAGCAACGCGCCTGCGTGGAACTACAAGAATACGTCCACCTGTTCGGCATACAAGATAAAAGCCTGCAAAAGATATACGGCATCTTGTTCGGGCAGAAGATATCGAAGTCGCAACGCCTGAGCAATTGGGAAGCCCCCACCCTGACCGGGCCGCAACAGCTTTACGCCGCCACCGACGCGTGGGCCTGCCTCAACATATACAACCTGCTGGAGGAGCTGAAGCGTACGGGCAACTTCGAGATAGAGCCAATGCCCGCACCAGCCCCGGCGGAATTGCCGCACGCGGACTGAACGGTGCCGCCATCCCCATAGACAAATAAACCTACCCATACGACATACATGTACAAACTTTATCTGAAACCCGGCAAAGAGGAGTCGCTGAAACGCTTCCACCCTTGGATATTCTCCGGGGCAATAGCCAGAATGGAGGGCACCCCACAAGAAGGGGAAACCGTGGAGGTCTACACCTCGAAAAATGAATTCATCGCCAAAGGCCACTACCAGATAGGCAGCATTGCCGTGCGCGTGCTCACCTTCCGCCAAGACGAAGCCATAGACAAGGCTTTCTGGATGCGCCGCCTCTCCGCCGCCCGCCTCATGAGGCAGAGCATCGGCCTGGCATCCCGCCCCGACAACGACACCTACCGCTTGGTGCATGGCGAAGGCGACAACCTTCCAGGACTGGTAATTGACATCTACGCCCGCACCGCCGTCATGCAAGCCCACTCGGCCGGCATGCACCTCGAGCGGATGACTATCGCCCAGGCCCTGCAAGAAGTAATGCAAGGACAAATAGACAATATATATTATAAGTCGGAAACGACCCTTCCCTTCAAGGCCGATCTCTATCCGGAGAACGGCTTCCTCGTGGGCGGCAGCACCGACAACATCGCCACGGAGTACGGGCTGAAGTTCCACATAGATTGGCTGAAAGGCCAGAAGACGGGCTTCTTCGTCGACCAACGCGAGAACCGCTCCCTGCTGGAACGTTACGCCGCAGGCCGCCACGTGCTCAACATGTTCTGCTATACCAGTGGCTTCTCGGTCTACGCCATGCGCGGCGGTGCACAGCTGGTGCACTCGGTGGACAGCTCGGCCAAAGCCATCGACCTGACGAACCAGAACGTGGATCTCAACTTCCCCGACGACACGCGCCACGCGGCCTTTGCCGAGGATGCCTTCAAATACCTCGACCATATGGGCGACCGCTACGACCTCATTATCCTCGACCCGCCAGCCTTTGCCAAGCACCGCGATGCCCTGCGCAACGCCCTGCAAGGCTACCGCAAGCTCAATGCACGGGCTTTCGAGAAGATAAAGCCGGGCGGCATCCTGTTCACCTTCTCCTGTTCCCAGGCAGTAAGCAAGGAAAACTTCCGCACAGCCGTATTCACCGCGGCGGCCATGTCGGGCCGGAGCGTGCGCATCCTGCACCAGCTCACCCAGCCTGCCGACCATCCGGTGAACATCTATCACCCCGAAGGCGAATACCTGAAAGGGCTTGTGCTCTATGTGGAATAAAAGGCCGTTCGGCAGCATAAAGCATAAATCTGTAGCCTGAAAACAGTAAAAACGGGCCATATCTAATAAAAAACGTTAATAGAAGAAAGATTTTCCTCGTTTACTATTGCAGCGTATTGAAAAAGCCCTACCTTTGCAACGTGTTTTTCATGGTATTAGATTTAAGGTTAATAGAGATTGGGTGTCTGGGATAGATACCCTTCTTTTTTTATATACCCTATCCATCTTTCTCCCTTGTTTTTTCTTCTCCTTTTTTGCTTTTCTTGCGTTAAGGTTGTACATTTGCAATTAATACACCAACCTTATTAAACGTTCCACCGTTAAAAACAAACTCTATGGGTATCAAATTCAGACTCACCGCCATGCAATTTTTGCAATTCTTCATTTGGGGTGCATGGCTCATATCGTTGGGCAGTTACATGAACAACACATTGCATTTCGAAGGCGGACAGATAGGGGCGATATTCGCCACCATGGGTATTGCCGCCCTCTTTATGCCGGGTCTGACGGGTATCATCGCCGACAAATGGATTAACGCGGAACGCCTGTACGGTTTGCTCCACCTCATTGGCGCAGGAGCGTTGTTCTACGCCTCCACCGCCACCACATATCAGGAAATGTACTGGGCCATGCTGCTCAACATGCTGGCCTACATGCCCACACTTTCATTGGCCAATACGGTATCGTACAACGCGCTCGAAAAATACCACCTCGATCTTATAAAGGACTTCCCCCCCATACGCGTTTGGGGGACGGTGGGATTCATTTGCGCCATGTGGGCCGTAGACCTGACAGGATTCAAGAACGGTGCCGCCCAGCTCTACGTGGCAGCCATCTCTGCCTTGGTGCTTGGGCTGTATGCGTTCACCCTACCTCCTTGCCCGCCTGCCCGTAGCGAGAACAAGACGGTTCTCTCCGCTTTCGGACTCGATGCGCTGGTGCTTCTCAAACAAAAGAAAATGGCTATTTTCTTCCTCTTCTCCATGCTTTTAGGCGCAGCCTTACAGATAACGAACACTTATGGCGACACATTCCTCAATTCCTTCAAAGACCTTCCGGAATATGCCGACTCATTCGGGGTGCAACATTCCGTCATATTGCTCTCTTTCTCTCAGATGAGTGAAACCCTGTTTATCCTTGCAATTCCGTTTTTCTTGAAACACTTCGGAATAAAACGTGTCATGCTCATCAGCATGTTTGCATGGGTGTTCCGCTTCGGTTTGTTTGGATTGGGCAACCCTGGCGACGGGCTATGGATGCTCATTCTCTCTATGATAGTCTATGGCATGGCATTCGACTTCTTCAATGTCTCAGGCTCCTTGTTTACTGAAATGGAGGCACACTCTAGCATCCGTGCTAGTGCACAAGGTTTGTTCTTCATGATGACCAACGGCATAGGAGCCTTTGTTGGCGGATATGCAAGTGGTGCCGTAGTAGATTTCTTCTCGGTATATGCGGAAAGCGGCGAAGTCATCAGTCGTGAATGGACTCCCATCTGGCTAATTTTCGCAGGCTATGCCCTCCTTATCGGAATATTGTTCGGACTTGTATTCCGCTACAAGCACGTGCCTGAAAACAACGTAAAGCAATGAACAGGAAAAAAGTAGAACTCTATATACAAAACATTTCCAGTAGCCAAACACAAGCCGGTGCATACGCCCTTGTTTTGGGAGAAAAAATGGGCAAACGAAGCATTCCCATAATCGTAGGAGCCTCTGAAGCACAAGCGGTCATACTTGAATTGAAAGGCTTCATGCCCCCACGCCCGCTGACTCACCAGTTATTCGCCAACGTGCTAAGAATGCTGAATGTCAAGCTACTTAGAATGCTTATCTACAAAGTAGAGAATGGCGTGTACTTCTCATATCTCTACCTGAAATCTGAAAACACGATATACCGTATCGATGCACGCACAAGCGACGCCATCACCTTGGCTTTGCACTTAAATGCACCCATATTGGCATACGATGACATATTGAATAACGAATGCGTGAAAACGAAAGCAAAGGAAGTGTACGGCTATTACCAAAGTAAAAGCCATAATACAGACGTTCCACCTTCGCAAGAAGAAAAGCTGGACACTCTCGAATCGGCCATGAAGAAAGCTATTGCCGAAGAAAACTACGAACAGGCCGCTGTATTGCGTGACCAAATAAACCAACTCCACAAACAATAGTCTCCATGCACGTATTTTACACTCCCGACATACAGGTCCTACAGGAACTGCCCGAAGACGAAGCCGCACACGCCATAAGAGTGTTACGCCTGCAACCCGGCGACAAAGTAATGTTAACGGACGGACAAGGAAGCTTCTACCATGCCACAATATCCGTAACAAACCACAAACGTTGCCTGCTCGACATTACCGGCAAGGAATATCAGCAACCGTTGTGGCAAGGCAGACTGCACATAGCCATGGCACCCACAAAAAACATGGATCGTACAGAATGGTTTGCCGAGAAGGCTACCGAAATAGGTTTCGACGAGCTGACATTCTTGAACTGCCGCTTCTCAGAGCGGAAGGTCATCAAGACAGAGCGAATCCGCAAGATTGTGGTATCCGCCATCAAGCAGTCGCTCAAGGCACGCCTGCCGAAAGTAAACGAAATGACCGACTTCAACGAGTTCATCTCCCGGCCTTTCGAAGGACAAAAATTCATAGCCCATTGTTACGAGGGCGACAAAGCGTTGCTGAAAGACATTATCGTGCCGGAACAAGACGCATTGATACTCATCGGTCCGGAAGGGGACTTCAGCGAAGAAGAAGTACGTAAAGCGCAAGAACACGGATTCCGTCCCGTCAGTTTGGGACGTTCGCGCCTGCGCACCGAGACAGCGGCCCTCGTGGCCTGCCACATACTCAACCTGCAACACCAGCTATGACAGACGGCAACATGCAAGCCCACTCCCGGCACGGTTACGACTTGGTGGCCATCGTAGGCCCCACGGCTTCGGGCAAGACCAGGCTGGCCGCCGCATTGGCGGCAAAGTGGCACACGGAAATAATCAGCGCGGACTCAAGACAAGTGTACCGGGGCATGGACATCGGTACCGGCAAGGACTTGGACGACTACACGGTAAACGGCGAGCAAGTGCCCTACCACCTGATAGACATCGTGGAGCCGGGCTACAAGTACAACGTATTCGAATACCAGCGTGACTTTCTTGCAGTCTACGAAAACATGCGCCGCCGCGGGCTGCTTCCCGTGATGTGCGGAGGCACAGGCCTGTACCTGGAATCCGTATTGAAAGGATACCGCCTGCTGCCCGTCCCCGAAAATCCGGAGTTGCGCGCACGTCTCTCCGGAAAGAGCTTGCAAGAACTGACCGACCTGCTCCGCACCTACAAAACCCTGCACAACACCACCGACGTGGATACCGTCAAACGTGCCATCCGTGCCATCGAGATAGAAGAATACTACGCACATACCCCCGTGGACGAACGCTCCTTCCCTAAGCTGAAAAGCCTCATCGTAGGCATAAACATAGACCGCGACCTGCGCCGGGCAAAAATAACACAGCGTCTGAAGCAACGCCTGGACGAAGGCATGGTGGAGGAAGTGGCGCACCTGCTGCAAAGCGGCCTGCACCCCGACGACTTGATATATTATGGACTGGAATATAAGTACCTCACCCTCTACGTCACGGGCCAACTGACTTACGACGAGATGTTCACAGGGCTGGAGACGGCCATACACCAGTTTGCCAAGCGGCAAATGACGTGGTTCCGGGGGATGGAGCGCAGAGGCTTCACCATCCATTGGCTGGATGCCGCCATGCCGACCGAAGAAAAGATGGCCTGCATAGAACGGAAACTCCAAGAGGATTCGTAAATTTGCCACACCGAACGAACGGAATACATTAACCATATATAAAAGCGATATGAGCATAGGGCCTGATAAGTGGGGTGTCATCTACAACCCCAAAGCCGGCACACGCAAGGTGCAAAAACGCTGGAAAGAAATCAAGGACTACATGGACAAGAAGGGCGCGGACTACGACTACGTGCAGTCCGAAGGTTTCGGTTCCGTGGAACGTCTGGCCGGGATATTGGCCAACAACGGTTACCGCACCATCGTGGTGGTCGGAGGCGACGGCGCCCTGAACGACGCCATAAACGGCATCATGCTCTCCGATGCCGAAGACAAGGAAAACATAGCCGTGGGCATCATACCTAACGGCATAGGCAACGATTTTGCAAAGTACTGGGGTATAGACACGGAATATAAAAAAGCCGTGGACTGCCTGTTGGGTGGAAGACGGCGCAAGATAGACGTGGGTACCTGCCACTACTACGACGGACGGCAACACCTGACACGCTACTTCGTGAACGCCATCAACATCGGGCTGGGAGCACGTATCGTGAAAATCACCGACCAATGCAAACGATTCTGGGGAGTGAAATACCTGTCATACTTCATGGCCTTCCTCTCGCTCATCTTCGAGCGCAAGCTCTACCGCATGCACCTCAAGATAAACGGCGAACACATACGCGGACGCATCATGACGGTCTGCGTGGGCAGCGCGTGGGGCTACGGGCAGGTGCCCAACGCCGTGCCTTACAACGGCTGGCTCGACGTGTCGGTCATCTACCGACCGGAGCTGAGGCAAGTGCTTACTGGCCTGTGGATGCTCATCGAGGGGCGCATACTCAACCATAAAATGGTGAAGCCTTACCGCACGCAGCACGTCAAAGTGTTGCGGGCACAAAACGCCTCCGTAGACCTGGACGGCCGCATCCTGCCCAAGCACTTCCCGCTGGAGATAGGCATACGGCACGAAGCCATCACGCTTATCATCCCCCAGTAGCCCCCGTGCGGAGAGGCCCCGGAACGCGTGCATAACACCCCGTTGCTCGCAACACGTCGCGAGCGCGGGCGCAACACGTTCCGAGCAAGAGCGCAACATGTTGCGAGCACGCTCCGAACACGTTGCGAATAAAGCCCCTGAATAAAGCCCCTGCAAGGGCTGCAAACGAGACGGATATGAATAACGAAAAAGACCGATATATGAAACACTTCCAACACAACCCCGCCGGCAACTTCTTCCTGCTGGCCGGCCCTTGCGTGGTCGAGGGCGAAGACATGGCCATGCGCATCGCCGAACGCATCACGGCCATCACCGAAAGGCTGAAGATTCCCTACGCCTTCAAAGGCTCTTACCGCAAAGCAAACCGTTCGCGCATGGACTCCTTCACCGGCATAGGTGACGAAAAGGCCCTGAAGATATTGCGGAAAGTGCACGACACGTTCGGCGTGCCCGTCGTGACCGACATCCATGCCGCCGACGAAGCCGCCATGGCTGCGGAATATGTGGACATCCTGCAAATACCGGCCTTCCTGTGCAGGCAGACCGACCTGCTGGTGGCTGCTGCCCGCACAGGCAAGACCATCAACATAAAGAAGGGCCAGTTCCTCTCGCCCCTCGCCATGCGCTTTGCCGCCGAAAAGGTGGCCGAGGCCGGAAACACGGACATCATGCTCACCGAACGCGGCACCACCTTCGGCTACCAGGACTTGGTAATCGACTACCGCGGCATCCCGCAAATGCAGGCGTTCGGCTATCCCGTAGTGCTGGACGCCACCCACTCGCTGCAACAGCCCAACCAAGCAGGCGGCGTGACGGGCGGCATGCCACAGCTCATCGAGACCGTGGCCAAGGCCGGCATAGCCGTGGGTGCCGACGGCCTGTTTATCGAGACGCACGAAGACCCCTCTTCCGCCCTGAGCGATGGCGCCAACATGCTGAAGCTCGACCTGCTCGAAAGACTGCTGGAGAAGCTGGTACGCATCCGCGAAGCCATAAAATAAGCATCGCGCCTACAAAAAAGACACGTCCGGATGTGACTTTCCATCCCACCCGCCGACAGATAGATTACAAAAAAACCAGAAACTATAAAGATGAAACAATTGACACGAACCCTTTGGATTGTAGCATTGATATTATGCTGTGGAATCCAACAGGCTGCTGCGCAAATGCAGCTGCCCCCCATCCCGGTCGACCCGAACGTGCGTATCGGCAAACTCGACAACGGGCTGACTTACTACATACGCCACAACGACATGCCGGAACACCGTGTGGAGTTCCACATTGCGCAGAAGGTAGGCTCCATCCTCGAAGAACCGCAACAACGCGGCCTTGCACACTTCCTGGAGCACATGGCCTTCAACGGCACGAAGAACTTCCCCGGCAATGAACGCGGCCTGGGCATCGTGCAATGGTGCGAAAGCAAAGGCATAAAATTCGGCGTGAACCTGAATGCCTATACATCGGTGGACCAGACAGTATACCGAATAAGCAACGTGCCCAGCGACGACAAGGCCGTGGTAGACTCCTGCCTGCTCATACTGCACGACTGGAGCAATGCCATCCTGCTGTCCGACAAGGAGATTGACAAGGAGCGCGGTGTCATCCGCGAAGAGTGGCGCAGCCGTAACAGCGGTATCATGCGCTTGTACACCGAAGCCCAACCCGTGATGTATCCCGACTCCAAGTATGCCGACTGCATGCCCATAGGCAGCATAGATGTCATCAACAACTTCCCTTACCAGGCCATACGCGACTACTACGCCAAGTGGTACCGCCCCGACCTGCAAGGCATCATCATCGTGGGCGACATCGACGTGGATGCCATCGAACAGCAAATCAAGACCCTCTTTGCCGACGTGCCCAAGCCGGTCAACCCCGCGGAACGCATCTACTACCCGGTGACCGACAACGACGAACCGCTGATATACATTGGCAAGGACAAGGAAGTGGATACCCCCATTGTGGACATCTACTTCAAGCAAGACGCCACACCCGACAGCATCAAAGGGAACATGGCCTACCTGCTGCAAGATTATGTACTGGCAGCCGCCAACATGATGCTGAACGAACGCTTCAGCGAACTGGCCCAGTCAGCCAACCCGCCCTTCAACATGGCATACAGTACATATAACAACTTCTTCCTGGCAAAGACGAAAGACGCGTTCAACGTGGGAGCTTACACCAAGGAAACAGGTCTGAAAGAAGCCCTCAATGTATTGTTGACGGAACTGGAACGCGTGCGCCGCTATGGCTTCACCGAATCGGAATATGCACGCGCCCGTGCCAACCTGCTCCAGGAATTGGAATCGAACTATAACGAGCGCGATAAGACGAAGAACGACAAGTATGTGAACGAGTACATTGCGAACTTCCTCGACGCGGAGCCTATCCCCGGTATAGAGTACGAATATACTACCTACAACCAGCTGGCACCTAGTATTCCCGTGGAAGCTGTGAACTTGGTGATTAAAGAATTTATAACAGACAACAACCAAGTGATATTCATCGCTGCTCCCGACAAGGAAGGTGTCACCGTTCCAAGTAAAGAAGAAGTGCTGGCCGCGCTGAAAGGCATGAAAGACCTCGATGTACAACCCTATGTGGACAAGGTATCGAACGAACCGCTGATGAAGGAGGCACCCAAAGGTGGAAGTATCGTAAACGAAGACTCCAACGGTATCTACGGGACGACAGTACTCACTCTCTCCAACGGCATCAAGGTATATCTTAAGAAGACCGACTTCAAAGCGGACGAAATCCGCATGAGAGGCTTCAGCGTGGGTGGTAGCAGCCAGTTTGAAGACAAGGACAAGCTGAGCTTTACCAGCGGCGTGTTGAACGGTGTGGTTGAGGCCGGAGGAGCCGGAAGCTTCAGCAACGTGGAACTCACCAAGATGCTGGCTGGAAAGAAAGTGTCGGTCAGCGCAGGCGTGAACGGTACGGAAGAATACGTGCAGGGAAACTGCTCGCCCAAGGACTTCGAGACCATGCTGCAACTGGCCTACCTCTACACCACCGCCCCGCGCAAGGACATGGAAGCCTTTAATTCACTCAAGACCCGCCTGAAGGCACAACTGGAAAGCAGGGGAGCCAACCCAATCTCCACGCTTCTGGACACAATACAACAGGAGATGTACGGCGCAAGCCCCCGCTTCCTCAGCCTGAAGCCTGAGATGGTGGATCAGCTGGACTACGACCGCATACTGGAACTGTATAAAGACCGCTTTGCCGACATGGGCGACTTCAGCTTCTTCTTCGTGGGCAACATCGACATAGAGACAGCCAAGCCGCTCATTGCCCAATACCTCGGCTCGCTGCCTTCGGCAGGACGCAAGGAAACGGTGATAGACCGCCACATGGACATCGCCAAGGGCAACATAGAGAACATCTTCGCCAAAGAGCAGCAAACCCCGATGGCCACGGTGGCCATGGTAATCAGCGGCACGTGCCAGTATGACCTGAAGAACAACGTGCTGATGAGTTACCTGAGCCAAGCCCTCGACATGGTTTACACCGAGGAAATCCGCGAAAAGGAAGGCGGCTCGTACGGTGTAAGCACGTACGGTGTTATGCACAAGTTCCCGAAAGAGACATTTGCGATGCAAATCATTTACCAGACCGACCCGGCAAAATTCCAAGGGTTGAATGAAATCGTGAACCGCGAACTGGACAAGATGGCCACCGACGGACCATCGGAGGAGAAAATGCAGAAAATCAAGGAATACATGCTGAAGAAACATAACGACAATCAGAAAGAAAACAGCTACTGGCTGAACAACCTGCATGAATACTTCTCAACCGGCGTGGACAACACCCAGGACTACGAGGCTTTGATAAATAGTATCACGGCCAAGGACGTGCAGCAATTTACCGCCAATCTGTTGAAACAAAACAACAAGATAACGGTAGTGATGACAGTACCGGAAGAATAACGTCCCCTCTCTGTCGTATTATGTATAGCTCATATATAATGTAACACAGCAAACGGCCTCTCTTCCAGCCTCCCCTCCCTACGGGGGAGGGGTCGGAAGAGAGGCTTTTCCCTTTTCATCATGAATTTATTCTTAGAACTGTATCAACACGGAAAACTGGCCGAAAAACGGAATCCCATGTACGAAAAGAACCGCTTCGGCAAGTTTTGGATGTACTTCATGTCCATATTTTGGGCCGGATATCTCATCTTTTTCGGTACGATGTTCGCTTTCGGTTTCGATGGCGGTTCTACCGAACCTTACCATGTAATGAACTCCGGTTTGGTGTTTATCTTGGTATTGGACTTTTTGATACGTTTTCCTTTCCAGAAGACACCAACACAAGAGATGAAGCCCTACCTGCTTCTTCCCGTAAAACGAAACCGGCTGATAGACTTCATACTTATCCGTTCAGGATTGTCCACGTTCAACTTGGTCTGGCTGTTCATGTTCGTGCCGTTTGCCATCATTACCGTAACCAAATTTTATGGCATAGGTGGCATACTGACATATTGTGCGGGCATTTGGTTATTATGCCTGTTCAACAATTATTGGTTCCTGCTGTGCCGCACACTCATAAGCGAGCGTATCTGGTGGGTGGCACTTCCCCTCATGATATATGGGGCACTTGCTGCTGCCCTGTTTCTCGAAGACCGGGGAGTGGTATACACTTTTTTCGTCAGCCTCGGCGAAGGTTTCATCACAGGAAACGGATGGATATTCCTTGGCATGCTAACTGCCATTGCTTTAATGTGGAACATCAACCGTAACGTGATACGCCGGCTCATCTACAACGAACTGAATAAAGTGGAAGACACCACAGTAGAAGTGAAGCATCTGTCGGAATACCGTTTTTTGGACCGCTATGGTGAAATAGGTGAATACCTCCGTCTGGAACTGAAGATGCAACTACGCAACAAAATGTGCCGCAAATCAATGATATCGGTAGCCTGCATCATTGTAATCTTCGCTGTGATTTTAGGCTTTTCAGACATTTACCAAGGCGGGCTGCGCAGTTTTTTTGTCCTCTACAACTATATTATCGTAGGACTACTCAGCCTGTCCACATTGATGGGATATGAAGGAAACTACATTGACGGACTGATGAGCCGTAAAGAATCCATCTATTCCCTGCTATGTGCCAAATACGTACTTTACACCTTGTTGCTAGTCGTGCCTGCCCTACTCTCTATCCCTACCATGGTTACTGGACGGATAGATGTCTTGCAAAACTTGGCATGGTTGTGTACCACGGCAGGTCCCGTGTATTTCGTACTATTTTGGGCCTCCATCTATAATACACAGACCGTATGCCTCAACGCAAAACTCACCAACCGGCAAAATATGGGAACGGGCCTACAAAACCTGATATCCTTTTCCGTTTTTGCATTACCTTATGTGCTATACATGCCATTCTGGTTCTTGCTGGGCGAAGATGGTGCATATTGGGTGCTCATTGTTATCGGCATAGGATTCATAGCTACGTCACGCTGGTGGTTAAAGATGGTATACCGCCAATTTATGAAGCGCCGGTACAAAAACATGGAAGGCTTCCGCAACAGCAGACAACGATGAGACAAAACAAGTTTATGAAACACATGATATATTTGTATAAACAATGACGACCATGATAGAAATCAACCAACTGGAGAAAAGCTTCGGCTCAAACAAAGCCATAAACATAGATAGCTATACCATTGCCCAAGGCGACTTATTAGGACTAGTAGGTAACAACGGAGCAGGTAAGACCACACTTTTCCGATTGATACTCGACTTGCTAAAAGCCGACCACGGTAACGTCACCATAGACGGAGTGGACGTAAGTCGTAGCGAAGAATGGAAAAATACGACCGGCGCATTCATAGACGACGGTTTCCTTATAGATTACCTTACACCAGAAGAATACTTTTACTTCATAGGTAAAATGTACGGATTGAAAAAAGAAGAGGTGGACGAACGGTTGCTTCCTTTCGAACGATTCATGAACGGTGAAGTAATGGGA
Organism: uncultured Bacteroides sp.; assembly: GCA_944320295.1. Classification (GTDB taxonomy): domain Bacteria; phylum Bacteroidota; class Bacteroidia; order Bacteroidales; family Bacteroidaceae; genus Bacteroides. The sequence continues at coordinate 3,332 of CALUGY010000071.1, read as the reverse complement.
CAGAAAAAGTTCATACGGAACTATTCCATGGGAAATAAACAAAAGATAGGTATCATATCAGCCATGTTGCACTATCCGCGTCTGCTCATACTTGACGAACCATTCAATTTCCTTGATCCAAGTTCGCAAGCCATTATCAAACATTTACTGAAGCGATACAACGAAGAACATCAGGCTACAGTCATCATATCAAGCCATAACCTGAACCATACGGTAGACATATGCCCTCGCATAGCCTTGCTAGAGCACGGTGTAATCTTACGTGACATCAGCAATACGGACAATTCAGCAGAAAAAGAACTGGAAGAATACTTTAACCTCGGTGTAGAAGAAGAAATAAAAAAAGAACAAGGCTCCACTTCCCCGACATCACCAAACGAACAACTTCCGCAAGCATGACATACAAAGCATACCTATTCGATTTCGACTATACATTGGTCGATTCATCTCGGGGCATAGTCACTTGTTTCCGCAACGTACTCTCACGACATGGATACAACCAAGTGGGCGAGTACAACATAAAACGTACTATTGGGAAAACATTGGAAGAATCGTTTTCCATCTTGACCGGCATAACAAACGAACAGCAAATCGCCGCTTTCAAAGAAGAATATGTGGAAGAGGCAAAAATACACATGACAGCCAATACATTCCTTTACCCCGAAACATCCAATGTATTACAGTCACTCAAAGAATGCGGAGCACGATTAGGTATTATCTCTACTAAATTCCGATTCCGCATCAACGAATTGTTAAGGCAACATTTCGACGAAGGATTTTTCAACATAATCATCGGAGGTGAGGACGTACAACATGCCAAACCTCACCCCGAGGGTTTGCTACTTGCCATACATCACCTTGACCTCACACCAGCCGATGTGCTTTATATCGGCGACAGCGTGGTAGACGCCCAAACGGCACAGGCCGCTCACGTAGATTTTGCAGGCATACTTCACGGCATGACCACAATCGACGAATTACTCCCTTATCCCCACCGATTAATTGCACCAAGCCTTGAGGGAATAGTTGCATAAGTTATGCACGATCACTTTGCAAATACCACTTATACAAACGATGAATTCCTTCATCTATTTCTACCTTGTGGTGCCACCCCAAACGATGCAGTTTGCTGACATCAGTCAACTTGCGTGGAGTTCCGTCTGGCTTCGAGGTATCCCAACATAGTTGCCCCTCAAAGCCTACAGTCTGTACTACTCTTTCAGCAACTTCCTTAATACTATGTTCCTTTCCTGTTCCTACGTTAATATGACAATTCCGTACTTCTTTAGAATCTGAATTATAAGTATCCTTAAAATCTACATTTAGCAATATATAAACACTTGCATCAGCCATATCTTCACTCCATAAGAATTCCCGCAAAGGAGTTCCTGTCCCCCACAAAGTCACCTTGCCATAGACAATACCATACTGTGCAAGGACCTTCACAATACTTTCTTTTGAAGACGCACCATTAACATTCCCAACAGAACGTAAATTTAAATCTCTACGTATGCCTTCCCAGTTCTCCTCATGCAAGCACTTGGCAAGGTAGATCTTTCTTATCATGGCAGGCAAAACATGACTATTTTCCAAATGGAAATTATCGTTGGGGCCATATAGATTGGTAGGCATTACAGCTATGTAATTTGTACCATATTGCAAATTAAAGCTTTCGCACATTTTCAACCCTGCAATCTTAGCTATGGCATACGGCTCATTAGTATATTCCAAAGAAGACGTAAGAAGGCATTCTTCCCTCATCGGTTGTGGAGCTTCACGCGGATAGATACACGTACTGCCTAAAAACAATAGTTTCTTGACCCCATGCTCAAAACTCTCACCTATCACATTTTGCTGTATCTGCAGATTCTGGTAAATGAAATCCGCCCGATACTGCAAATTGGCCATTATTCCTCCGACATGGGCTGCTGCCAAAACTACTACATCAGGATGTTCTTTATCGAAAAAGTTCTTCACGGCTTCCCTATCCAACAAATCCAAATCGTGATGATTCTTCCCTATCAGATTGGTATATCCCCGGTGTAGCAAATTATTCCAAATAGCTGAGCCTACTAATCCGCGATGCCCGGCTACATAAATCTTTGTACTTTTATCTAACATAGCAAACACGTCTCTTTTACACTTCGCTACAACAACGTTTACAAAATACCGCTATATGTTTTCCTTACACTTTCATACTATATCGGCACGCACCCGGCTTAAAGTTTCCGGAGTCATAAGCAAATAGGAAGCGATACAAGACAATGGTGCTCTTTTTATAATTTCCGGCTGTTTGTCCATCAACCTCAAATAACGCTCCTTGGCTGTCTCAAAACGCCATGAATCAGCTTTTATTTGCGACAATATAAGACTATATTCCAACATTTTGCGATACAGCATATTCACCTCCCATGACTTTTTAGTCAGATCCATCAATTGCTCATAGGGCAATAAGTAAACGATACTCGGCTCCAAAGCCTCTATCATCAGCTTAGTCGGTTCCTGTTTAAAGATACTTTCTATGCAAATAACCACAGAGCCTTCATATGAAAAATGTTCTGTCACATCTTTCCCGTTCTTATAATAGAACTGACGCAACATTCCCTTACCCACAAATATCAAGGAATGGCCTATTTGACCCGCTTGCAGCATGATTTCCCCTTTCTCCACTTCTTTATGAATAAGGATATTTTCTATCTGTTTCCTACCGTCATAGGACATTTCAGGATATTGTGCATCGACAACAATCTTCACGGTTTCTTTGAGCAGTTCGTCCATAATTCATTCGTGTGAAATACAATTAAAAAGCAAAATACACATCTTTGCCTTTCTATTCCAATTCTTATCCATTGCAAAGATAGCTTTTAAATCAAGAAAAGGAAACATCCCTTCAAAGAAAATGTACTCATACGTATTGAAGTCCTAACAGTTGTGATTAAGACATTTACAACTGCCAGTCCAAATAATTCGAAAAAAAGTAATATGAAAGGTTTGCAGAATTCAAAACTTTACCTACCTTTGCACCGCATTTGAAAAAGATGCCGGCCGCTAAGGAAGTTTGGGTGAGTGGCTGAAACCAGCAGTTTGCTAAACTGCCGTACGAATTTATCGTACCGGGGGTTCGAATCCCCCAGCTTCCGCGTAATGCACTCTTAGCTCAGTTGGTAGAGCAACTGACTCTTAATCAGTGGGTCCAGGGTTCGAATCCCTGAGAGTGTACTAAGTGAGGGTGGATTCGTCTAACGGTTAGGACACATGCCTCTCACGCATGTAATACGAGTTCGATTCTCGTATCCACTACTAAGCAAAGCCCCTGCAGGATATCCTGCAGG
>CALUGY010000070.1 GCA_944320295.1 uncultured Bacteroides sp. | reverse complement strand
GGACAATTATCCCGTGGTGCTGCATTGTGCCTCGGGCAACGGGCAGACCGCCATTATGTCGGCATTGGTGCTTGCCGCCTTGGGGGTGAACCCGGAGGTCATTATGGATGATTACCGCTTGAGCAATCTGTACCTGACTAACTTCCCGTATGACCGCCATTTGCCGCCATCTTCCCAAGATGCCATTGCTACCATATTGAGTGCCCGTGAAGACTTCCTGAATGCCGCCCGTGAAGAAACCGAGCGGATGTATGGCGATGTGGATACTTACCTGGGCGAAGGGGTGGGACTGAGCAAGAAAGACATCCGGAAGCTGCAACGCATCTTGTTGGTTCCTATCGAATAGGGCGTCAGGGCTTGTTGTCCGTACCGTTGCCTTTCAGCAGGCGGTTCCTGTATTCGGTGGGGTACAGTCCTGTCCGTTTTTGCACATACCGGCTGAAATACGAGACCGATGAAAAGCTCATGTGCCCTGCAATTTCTGTCAGGGTAAGTTCTTTCCGGCAGAGCAGCCGGACTATTTCCTGGAGGGTAAAACGGTCTATCCAGTAGGAAGCGGGCTGGCCGCAAAAGGCCCTTGAAATCTTCCGACCGGGTAAATCTGGAAGCCAAGGATGCATTGATGAGAATGGCATAGTCCCCGCGCGTGGTGTTATAACGTGTTTCCCGGAAAGTAAAACTCATGGAACCTTCCAGGCAAAGTATATGCACTACTTCATTGAGTAGACTCACAACGTCATAATCCTCCATTGAATCGGTAAAGAAAACCTTGTCTTTTGTCTGCCTGCCCATACTGAAAATCATATCATAGAATTGTTGCAAAGATACAATAAATCACGAAAAGTGAATAAACTGCCGCAAATTTCATATCTGGATTCCGATGTGTTCCCTGTAATTTTGCAACAAAATTCAAAGCTATGAAAGAGGTAAGACTGAACAACGGCGTGATGATGCCGGCTATTGGTTTCGGAGTATTCCAGATTCCTGTGGAAGAAACTGAACGTATTGTAAGCGAGGCTTTTGAAACGGGTTACCGAATGATTGATACGGCAGCATCCTATTTCAATGAGGAGCAAGTGGGCAATGCCATCCGCCACAGCGGACTGAAGCGTGAGGAAGTGTTTGTCACCACTAAACTCTGGGTGCAGGACTATGAGTACGATGATGCCCTGCGTGCTTTCGACAAGTCGATGAAACTGCTGGGGCTCGATTATCTGGATTTATACCTGCTGCATAAGCCTTATGGTAACTATTATGCGGCTTGGCGTGCGGCAGAACGTTTGTATAAGGAGGGCCGTGTCCGTGCCATCGGTGTGACGAGTTTTTCCAGCGAACGGTTGCAGGATTTGTTTCTGCACAATGAGGTGAAACCGGTCGTCAACCAGTTGGAAACCCACCCGTTCTTCCAGCAGAAAACTGCCAACGCTTTCCTCTTGCAAGAAGGCATTCAACACGAAGCCTGGGCACCGTTTGCCGAAGGGCAGAATGAGATATTCAACAATGCCGTGTTGAAAAGCATTGCGGACAGGCACGGGAAAAGCGTGGGGGCAGTCATCCTCAGGTGGTTGAACCAACGCGGCGTGGTAGTCATACCTAAAACGGTGCACAAAGAAAGAATGAGGGAGAACTTGAACATTTTTGATTTTATGTTTTCCGATGCCGACATGCAGGCCATTGCCGGACTGGATACAGCGCGCAGTCCCATCTACGACGATATGGACTTGGCGACTACAAAGTATATCGGGACGCACCGGATTCACGACTGATTGTCCGTAAGAAGATACACGGGGCCTGATGGTATAACTTCGCAGTACTCAAACAATTCCGGCGAAATTCATCAAGAAGATTGAAAACAAAGAACAACGTACAATAATGAAAAAGACAATTACTTTGAACAATGGCGTCGAAATGCCTCTGATGGGCTACGGTGTTTGGCAAATTGCTCCCACGGAATGTGAGCAATATGTGTCGGAAGCCTTGAAAGCCGGATATCGCTCCATCGATACGGCACAGGCTTATTACAATGAAGAAGGAGTAGGGGCTGCCATCAGCAAGAGCGGCCTTCCCCGTGAGGAGCTTTTCCTGACCACCAAGGTATGGATTAGCAATGCCGGTGACGAGAAAGCCGCGCGAAGCATCGATGACTCCCTCCGCAAGCTGAAGACGGATTACATCGACCTGTTGCTCATCCACCAGCCATTTGGTGATTATTATGGTACTTACCGTGCTATGGAGAGCGCCTATCGGGCAGGAAAGGTACGTGCTATCGGGCTGAGCAATTTCTACGATGCCCGATTTGTGGACCTGGCTGAAAACATGGAGATTAAGCCTGCCGTAGTGCAATTGGAAACGCACGTCTTCTCGCAGCAAGTGAAAATGCGCGGACTGATGAAAGAATACGGCACACGCCTGATGGCATGGAGCCCGTTGGCAAGAGGCATGAATAACCTGTTCGGCAACGAAACGCTGAAAAGTATCGCCGTCCGCCACGGCAAAGATATTGCCCAAATCTGCCTGAAATTCCTGACGGATGAAGGCGTCATTGTCATTCCGCAATCCACCAAGTCGGAGCGCATGGCAAGCAATTTCGCCCTTGACGATTTTGAACTGACAGCCGAAGAGCGGGAAGCCATCCGCCGTTTGGATACCGGCCATCCGTTGGCTGCCGACTTCAACGATCCGGCATTGGCGAAGTATCTGTTGGGTTACGATGCCCAGTTCAACCCAGATAACCAGTAATGCTGATAAATAAAGTCCGTAACTTAGAGTAGCTTCGTTACGGACTTTGTATTTTATGCACAAGGAACTCGTAATTTCTATTAGCCGGTTCCTTGCCTTGAATCAATGTGACCATCCTTTTACTTGAACAGCAAGGGGGCAAGGTCATGTAGGTTGTGGCGCCAAACGTACCAGGTGTGCCCTCCGTTCATGGAAGAATATTCATGTTTGATGCCATACTTGTCGAATGCCTCGCGGGTGCCGACACAGTTCTTGTAGGCGATGTCTTCCTCGCCACCCATGTAGAATTTGAACAGTTTGAAGTACTTGTTCATC
>CALUGY010000069.1 GCA_944320295.1 uncultured Bacteroides sp. | reverse complement strand
TTGGTTGCGCCATGCAGCGGCTGCATCCTCATTCTCCCATACCGAGAGGCTCAACAGTTTACCTTCCTCATTCAAGCTGGCGAACCGCTCCACGCGGATGAATCCTGGCATCTTTGCCAATTCCGTTTTCAATGCCGCAGCCAGTTTGAGATATTCCTCTTTCCCCTCCGTTTTGGGTTTCACTTCAAACAAAACGGCAACTTTGGGAGATTCGGCCGAAACACCTGACATTCTGTTCAGTTCATCAAGGCTCATTGTATCGTCGTAAATGCCCGCACATACCGTATAACGAAGACCTGGTACTGGGTAAATATACGAAATCTTGCGCACTCCTTCTGTTGTACCCGGTTTTGGCCATACAAACTCTATCCAACCTCCGCCTCGCATAGCTACATCGCACAATTCTATGCCATAATGTTTCCCTGCCCAATCCAAATGCTCACGGATGTTGCCGCCATCGCGCTCCGGAAACCTTGGATTGGAAACCACAAGGCTTTCTTCCACATCAATGATAAAGATGTAGGCGTCGCCTGTGTTAAGTTCATACTGAGGGTCGCGCAATATCTCAAGCCCTTCTTTACCTTTGGTTTTAAGCAACTCTGCCGCCTTATGGACGTTTTCAACCACTCCTTGCGGTGTTACTGTTTTCTTTGTTTCCATATCTTGTGAAAATACATTAGTATTACTTACAGCCGCTAACAAGACTGTCAATAATAAAACTTTTATTCTCATACCGTTTTGCTTTTAGATTGTGGTGCAAAGTTACTGCACTATCTTCTAAACAATGACCCGAAAATTGCTATTCTAACAATTCAAATGCAATTTCACTACAAAAATAAGAGATTGATTACACCTTGATTCATTCAAGGTATGTATATTTGCAGTACAAAGAGTTGTTTTGACAGAAATGTACTGCAAATCGCAGAATTTAGGTCTGTTGCCAAGCCATTACCTCGTTCTTTGAGGAAGGCTCATAAGTAGCTTATTCCTAATATATTCCTATTTTACTATCGTTCTGTTTTTTGATAAAAATGCCAGTTCCTTCTTCTCCATAGGATTCTTTTTGTACTTTTGTGTCAGTAGAGTTTGTTCTCTTATTTTATGCATGTAAAGAACCATGGATACTCTTCCTTTTCAACTCTTCATGTTGTCCGATGATAAGATAAGTGATAAGAAGCATCTGTTCGAGCTTGTGCGGAGTGGCTTTTTCTTTTGTACGAGGGGGCACATAACGGTAACAGATGGCCGGCAGACTTGCCATCTTTGCAGGGGGCATTTATATATACGTCAACCTTTCACCCCTTTTGTCGTATTGGAATGTGATGACGGAACGGACGGTTTTGTCATGTCTAGTTCGTTGGACTACATTTTGCCTATTGTATCCAAAGTGCTTAGTGTGGAGGGTATTTTGTACATACGTGCCAATCCTTGTGTGTATTTGCCGGACAGGCAATGTACTCATGTGGAACAAACCATCACAATCCTCTATGAAAGGATAAATGCCGCTTTCCAGACAGAAAAACTTCCGGCATTGCGGCAAGAGTTGTATTGGGAAATCCTGAAATCTTCTTGCCAAGCGTTGTGTTATGAGATACTGTACATCTATTTCGGACAGATGGCGATACATGCTTTGCCACAGGGAAAGAAGGAGACGATTTTCCAGAACTTTGTGATGGCGTTGTACCGGTATTATAAGCAGGAGCGCAATGTGGCGTTTTATGCTTCTTTGCAACATTTGAGCGAGAGGTATTTTTCATCGGTAATCAAGGAGCAGTCCGGGAATAGCGCCTCTTTCTGGATTATCCAGTTGGTCATTACCGAAGCGAAACGTTTGCTTGAGACAAGTAGCATGAGTATAAAAGAGATAGCTTTCCATCTGCATTTTCCTACACAATCGTTTTTCGGAAAGTATTTCAAACACTATACGGGCGTATCTCCCCAGGCCTACAGGAGGCAGATGTCAGAAAAGGCTTGAATGATACCGTGTGCCAAGTGCCACTTTGGCTATCTTAAAAATGGACTTGGCATTTCTAACTATGGACTTTGGCGCAGTAAAGTCCATAGTTATGTTTTTTATTCTTTTGTTTGGAGTATTTCTTCGAGTTTTAGCAATTCGTCGCGATACTGGGCGGCTTCGAGGAAGTCCAAACGTTTGGCTGCTTCTTGCATCAGTTTCTTCGTGCGTGCTATGCTGCGTTGCAAATCTTCCTTTTTCATGTATTTCACGATGGGGTCGGCCACAGCAAGAATCGGTGATTCAGATTGTTTGGCGTATGGATGACTCTTTGGGCCTTTCATTCCGGCTGGCGCGTTGCCTTGTATTTCGGCAAATACATTAATCATTTTCTTCTTTTGTATGGCTTGCGGAGTGATACCATGTTCTTCGTTGTAACGTAACTGTTTCTCTCTCCGGCGGTTGGTCTCTTCTATGGTGAGCCGCATACTGTCGGTTATGCGGTCGGCATACATGATAACCCTTCCGTCCACGTTGCGGGCCGCACGTCCGGCCGTTTGTGTTAGTGAACGTTGCGAGCGGAGAAACCCTTCTTTGTCTGCATCAAGTATAGCTACGAGCGATACTTCCGGGAAGTCCAGCCCCTCACGTAAGAGGTTGACTCCTACTAATACGTCGTACACTCCTTCGCGCAAGTCTGCCATGATTTGTACGCGTTCCATGGTATCCACATCACTATGAATATAGTTACATCTCACTCCGTTGTCTAACAGGTATTCGGTCAGTTCTTCCGCCATGCGTTTGGTCAACGTAGTGACCAACACTCGCTCATTGCGTTCGGTTCGCAAATGTATCTCTTCCATCAGGTCGTCCACTTGGTTATGGCTTGGGCGTACTTCGATGACAGGATCTAGTAATCCGGTCGGGCGGATGACCTGTTCCACTACCACGCCTTCCGATCTCATCAGTTCGTATTCAGCTGGTGTCGCGCTGACGAATATGATTTGTTTGGCCATCTCCTCGAATTCTTCGAATTTGAGCGGTCGGTTGTCCTTGGCAGCGGGTAGACGGAATCCGTATTCCACAAGATTTGTCTTGCGGGCAAGGTCGCCCCCATACATGGCACGAAGTTGCGGCACGCTTACATGACTTTCGTCTATGACAATCAGGAAATCTTCAGGGAAAAAGTCGAGCAGGCAGTATGGCCGTGTACCGGGTTTCCGTCCATCGAAGTATCGCGAGTAGTTTTCTATGCCGGAGCAATGTCCTAGTTCACGTAACATTTCCATGTCGTAACTCACACGTTCTTGTAACCGTTTGGCTTCAAGCATTCTTCCTTCTTCTTCGAAAAAGTGTACCTGTTTTTGCATGTCTTCAGCAATGTCGTGCAGGGCTTTTTCCATGGTTTCCTTGCTTGTCATGAACAAGTTTGCAGGATAAATCTTATAGTTGTCATATGTGACTACGGTAACTCCACTTATCGGCTCCACTTCTTCTATGTTGTCTATCTCGTCTCCCCAGAATTCAATCCGTAGCAGGTTGTCTGCATATGCCAGGAAGATGTCTATGGTGTCTCCTTTCACCCGAAAGCGCCCGCGCTGCAAATCCACATCGTTACGTACATACAGACTGTCCACAAGGTTACGCAGGAATACATTTCGGCTGAAAGTCTTTCCTCGTGTTACTTCTATCACATTATTGTAGAAATCCGCTGGATTTCCCATGCCATATATGCAAGAGACGGAAGATACTACCACTACGTCTTTCCTGCCGGAAAGCAGTGAAGATGTCGCGGCCAATCTCAATTTGTCTATTTCGTCGTTGATGGCGAGGTCTTTTTCTATATATGTGTCGGTCGATGGCAAGTAAGCTTCCGGTTGATAGTAATCGTAATAAGAAACGTAAAACTCTACGGCATTGTGGGGAAAGAAACCTTTGAACTCGCTGTATAGCTGTGCCGCCAACGTCTTGTTGTGGCTCAGCACTAAGGTCGGCTTGTTGATGCGGGCTATCACGTTAGCTATGGTAAACGTCTTTCCCGACCCCGTTACTCCCAGCAAAGTCTGTGCGGGGAGGCCCTGTTTCACCCCTTCGGTCAACTGTGCTATGGCTTCCGGTTGGTCACCCGTAGGCTGGTAGTTTGACACCAATTCGAACTTGTTCATAGATTATCCTGTCTATCGGCCGCAATATTCGTCAAAATCCGTGAGATATGCAAGAGTATCCATGTCGGCTTTGTTTTATTTTGAGCCAATGTGAAAGGATGTTTGAAGTCGGGTTAAAGAATATCTTCAAAAAAACATATATTTCTTTTGTAGTTTCCAAGAAAGTTGTACCTTTGCACCCCGTAAAAAGAAGCAAATATATGCCGCTATAGCTCAGTTGGTAGAGCAACGCATTCGTAACGCGTAGGTCGCCAGTTCAAGTCTGGCTAGCGGCTCTCAAGAGGATACATCAGAGTAGTATGATGTGTCCTTTTTTGTTTAGAGCATAGGATAAAGACTTAAATTCGCTGCCGTATGGAAAAGGAAGTTGCTCATTATATACAGCAAAAGTCACTTTTGCCGCAGCAGGCAAAAGTTCTTGTGGCCCTGAGTGGCGGGGCAGATTCCGTGGCTTTGCTACGGGTGCTTCTTGCTTTGGGTTATAGATGCGAGGCTGCCCATTGTAACTTCCTGTTGCGTGGAGAGGAATCGGATAGAGATGAGGCCTTTGTTCGTGATTTGTGCGATGAATTGCATGTCCCTCTCCATGTAGTCCGTTTTGATACGTTTAAGGAGGCCCAGCGCAAACACATCTCCATTGAAATGGCAGCCAGGGAATTGCGCTATACTTGGTTCGAGCAGTTGCGCGAGGGGTTGGATTGTTGTGCTATTGCTGTCGCGCATCATCGCGATGATAGTGTCGAGACCTTTTTGCTCAATTTGCTACGTGGTACAGGCATTGCAGGCTTACAAGGTATACGTGCTAAAAACGGATATGTGGTTCGTCCCTTGTTGTGCGTGGATCGGCAAGAGATTGAAGAATATTTGAAACGTATCGGACAGGATTATGTGACAGACAGTACCAATCTGGAAGATGAGTATTTGCGCAATAAAATCCGTCTTAACCTTTTGCCTATGATGCAAGGCATTGTTCCGAATGCAAAAGAAAGTGTTTTGAAAACGGCAGGACACCTGTCTGAAGCATACGATGTTTATTGCCATGCGATGGGTGAAGCTGTCCGGCGTATTTGCCGTGACGGTCGTACCATATCCATTCCTCTTCTTTTGAAGGAGCCTTCTCCCAAGGCAGTATTGTTCGAAATATTACACCCTTTAGGATTCAATGCCGCACAGGTTGGTGATATTTATCGTTCATTGGACGGGCAGCCGGGAAAGTTTTTCCTCGCTTCCGGTTGGCGTGTGATTAAAGACAGAGAGTCACTTCTTTTAGAACCTGTAACCGAGGGGCTTCCGCCTTCATTGGATATGGAAGAACGCGAATATACTCCTGATTTTGTAATTTCTCGTACATCGGATATTGCATGTTTGGATGCAGACAGACTTTCGCTCCCTCTTGCTTTACGCCGTTGGGAGCATGGTGATGTGTTTGTGCCTTTCGGTATGACTGGAAAGAAAAAGGTAAGCGATTACCTGACTGACCGCAAGTTCTCCCTTTCGCAGAAAGAGTGCTTATGGGTGCTTTGTTCCGGCAATGATATTGTTTGGTTGGTAGGAGAAAGGCTTGATAACCGTTTCCGGATAACTTCTTCTACCCGGCGCATACTCATAGTGACGTGTAAGAACAAATGAGTAGATGAAATCATAGTCTTATGTTGTACTTGCGTTAAGAAAAGTCAAGGCTTTATTTTGACCTGTATAAATTGGCTATTTTTGTATCTGGTAAATTAAGATGGAAATTATGAAAAAGTTCGTGCATGGAGCGCGTTTTACTCCTAAAAGCTATTCGGATGATGTCGAAGCGAAACTGCAACATTATAGGCGTGAAGGTTACAGGTTGCCGCAACGCCATTTGCTGCGTACCCCGGAACAAATGGCTGGCATCCGTGAAAGTGCAAAGATCAATACCGCCCTTCTTGATTATCTCTCCGAGAATATCCGTGAAGGCATGAGTACGGCCGAGATAGACCATATGGTGTATTGTTTCACTACCGATCATGATGCCATTCCGGCTCCTTTCCTGTATGAAGGATTTCCTAAAAGTGTTTGTACAAGCATTAATGACGTGGTATGTCATGGCATACCTTCTACCAAAGAGTTTTTGAGAAGCGGGGATATTGTCAACGTCGATGTTTCTACTATTTATAAAGGATATTTCGCGGATGCATCGCGCATGTTTCTGATAGGTGAAGTCAGCCCCGAAATGCGCCGTCTTGTGCAGGTGACCAAGGAGTGCCGCGACATTGGGGTAAAAGCCGCCCAGCCTTGGACCCGTTTAGGCGATGTAGGCGCGGCGATACAGGAACATGCAGAACGTAATGGTTATAGTGTAGTGCGCGATTTGTGCGGTCATGGATGTGGCGTGAAGTTTCATGAGGAACCGGATGTGGAACATTTCGGGCGCCGGGGCACAGGAATGCTCATCGTTCCCGGCATGACGTTTACCATAGAGCCGATGATAAACATGGGTACTTATGAGGTGTTTATTGATGAAGATGATGGTTGGACGGTATTTACTGCCGATGGGCAACCATCTGCCCAATGGGAGAGTCAAATCCTGATAACCGAAGACGGGAATGAAATCTTGACGGAATAATATTACGGAAACAATGATGTGACAAAAATGGTAATATGGAGGTGTTGTTGCTTTTTATTGGTATCCTGGTAGGTTGTTTCATCGGTTATCTTGTGGCCGACCGGAAATGTGCGGCATTGAAAGCGGGAAACCTTGCGTTACAAAAGGAAAATGAACTCTTGAAACATTCTGCCGAAGAGACTGAAGCTTTACAGAAACGCATGAATGTCGAGTTTGAAAATCTTTCAAATCGTATCTTTCAAAGCAAGGCCGAAGATTTCAAGCGGTTGAATGCAGAGCAACTGGACAACTTGTTACGTCCGTTGGGAGATAAGTTGAAAGATTTTCGTGATAAAGTGGAACAAGTCTATAACACGGAAGCTAAAGAACGTTTCTCATTAAGTGAGCGGATTAAGGATTTGGTAGAACTTAACATGCGCCTTAGTGAGGAAGCCAATAACTTGACACGTGCTTTGAAAGGCGATTCGAAGATGCAAGGGAATTGGGGAGAGATGATTCTGGAGCGTATTTTGCAGGCTTCGGGGTTGATAGAAGGGGAACATTATTTTCGTCAAGAGATTTTAAAAGATGAGCAGGGTGAACCATTGACCAATGAGGAGAGTGGCAGCCGTATGCAGCCCGATGTCATAGTACGTTATCCGGATGACAGGGAGATGATTATCGATTCTAAAGTATCGCTTACTGCGTATGCAGCTTATACTGCCACACAAGATAAAGCCGAGCAAAATCGCCAACTTAAGGCACACTTGCAGTCGGTGCGTGCTCACATAGATGAGTTGAGTCGCAAGGATTACTCGCATTACGATGTAAAGGCTCCAGATTTTGTCATGATGTTTATCCCGACAGAAGGGGCTTATCTGTTGGCTGTGCAGGCCGATTCCACGCTTTGGGAATATGCTTACCGTAAGAAGGTTGTCCTCATGAGCCCGACCAATTTGATTAGTGCTTTGCGTTTGTCCCTCGATTTGTGGAAGCGTGAGAGCCAGGTGAAAAATGTGGAAGCTATTGTGAAACGCGGTACGGCGTTATATGAAAAAGTAGTGGGATTTACAGATACGTTCCTTGCCATTGGCGATAAATTGTCATCCGCCCAGCAGAGCTATGAACGTGCATTGAACCAACTTTCTGAAGGGAACGGAAGTGTGGTACGCCAAGCCGAAATGTTGAGAAACATGAGTCTGAGTCCCAAAAAGAAAATCTCTCCTCGTTTGCTCCCGAAAGATGAGGATGATGGAGATACGGAGGCATGAGGCTGTTGTGTTGCTTCTGGAAGTATATAATGTTTTGCAGAATAGGAAAGAATTTGTTTTATGGAAGAAGTGATTAAACTGGATAGTGTAGATAGCTATAATCGTTTCTTTGGATTGGAGACTCTCCATCCGTTGGTGAGCGTGGTCGATTTGTCTAAGGTTACGACATCCCATCCCCTGCATTTTACATTCAATTATGGCGTATATGCCCTTTTCTTAAAGAATACCTTGTGCGGAGATATCCGTTATGGTAAACAGCCTTATGATTATCAGGAAGGGACGGTGGCCAGTTTTGCTCCTGGTCAAGTAGTGACAATAGATATGAAAAAAGGGGTGGTTCCTTCTGGTTATGGCCTTTTGTTTCATCCTGATCTGATAAAAGGTACCTCTTTGGGGCAAGAAATCAAACAATATTCTTTCTTTTCATATGCTTCGAATGAGGCGTTGCATTTGTCTGAAGATGAAAAGAGCCTCTTTTTAGATTGTCTTGAGAAGATTAAACGGGAGTTGACCTATTCTGTTGATAAACATAGTAAACGTCTTATATCCAGAAATATACAACTTCTTCTTGATTATTGCATGCGTTTTTACGACCGTCAGTTTACTACACGTTCGGCAGTAAATAAGAGTCTCTTGGTGAAATTCGAGTCATTGCTTGATACGTATTTCTCTGATAACCGTGCTCAGACTGTAGGGTTGCCGACAGTAAAATATTTCGCTGGTGAAATGTGCTTGTCTCCTAATTATTTCGGTGATTTGATAAAGAAAGAAACAGGACAGACAGCCCAAGAGTACATCCAGAACAAAGTGATAGACCTTGCTAAAGAGATGATATTGGGTACAGACAAGACCATTACACAGATAGCCTATGAATTGGGTTTCCAATATCCGCAGCACTTCAATCGTGCTTTTAAGAAGAATGCAGGCTATACTCCGAATGAGTATCGCAGGATGCAGGATAGGTGATACCTGAATGCGCAATGTGTTGCGCTCATGCTTGGAACGTGTTGCGCTCGTGTGCGGAACACGCCGGGATTACGTGCGGAACATGTTTCCAATAATTAGCTTTTATATTGAACCATAACGTTTGATTTTTGTAAGATGCCGTGGGGACATGTTGCATGTTTTCACGTTATGGTTTTGTGCCTTTGTGAAAAGGCAGATAGAATTAACAATTATTCATGCAGTCTTTTCCTTCTGATTACATTTCCTGTATAAAGTAGCTTTAATTAGAATGTTTAATCTAAAAGAGTAAAATGTATGGGAAGTAAAATAAAGTACTGCAAGTGGTTTGTTGCTGCAAGCATGATGCTTGGAACGGTTGGATTACAATCATGCCTTAATGATGACGATTATTCCTATACCAAGGCGTTACCTAATGCATTGGTTACGGTAAAAACTACAGCAGACAATGCTTTTTTCTTGCAGTTGGATGATAAAACGACCTTGTTGCCTACCAACGTCACAAAATCTCCATTCGGGGACAAGGAAGTACGTGCCCTTGTGAACTATACGTCGGTAGACGAACCGAGCGGGGATTATGATCAAGCTGTCCATATTAATTGGATTGACAGTCTTCTTACTAAACAAATGGCTCCGAACCTTGGCGAGACAGACAACAATGAGAAATATGGAACAGATCCGGTAGAGATAGTGAATGACTGGGTGACAATCGCTGAAGATGGCTATCTGACTTTGCGTTTCCGCACCTTGTGGAATAATAACAGTACTCCGCATTTTGTCAACCTGATATCGACAGGAAATCCGGATGACCCTTATGAAGTGGAATTCCGTCATCATGCTTATGGCGATACATATGGTGTGCCAGGTGATGGCTTGGTCGCTTTCAGGCTGGACCAGTTGCCCGATACCGAGGGAAAAACTGTAAAATTGACGTTGAAGTGGAAGTCTTTTAGCGGTGATAAATCAACACAGTTTGATTATTGTACCCGTCAAGCCACGGTATCTTCCGGGGCGGAGGTTACGTCGGTAAGAAATGCCCTTAATCTTAAGTAAATAATACTTTAACCTTACCTTAAACACAAGCCCCTCTCTGTTACCGTTTATTCGGGTACAGGGAGGGGCTTAATTTTGTTTTAGAGGAACAGTTTCTTGAAATCGGGCGGGTATGGTGTTTCAAAACGCATTATTTCTCCTGTTACGGGATGGTAGAAGCATAGTTTGAAAGCATGTAGTGCCAATCGTCCTATGGGGTTTATGTCTTCCCACCCATAACGTCCGTCGCCTATGACCGGGTGTCCCAAATCTTGCATGTGGACTCTGATTTGGTTTTTCCGTCCTGTTTCAAGGTTCAATTCCACTAAGGAGAAGCCATTTTTTCTTTTGATTGTACGATAGTGCGTGATGGATTCTTTTCCTCCATCATCAGTAGGACTGGAATATACGTATAACGTGCGGTCTGTGAGCCATGACCGGACAGTTCCGCTGTCTCGATCCATTTCTCCGGATAGTACAGCTACATAACGGCGGTCGAATACAATCTTATGCCAATTGTCACGTAAGTTGTGTTGTGTTTTTTCGTCTTTGGCAAACATCATTAACCCGGATGTGTCACGGTCGAGGCGATGTACAATATATACATTGTTACGGCGGCCGGAACGTTTCACATATTCATTGAGGATTGTATATGCAGTACGTTCTTTTTGTCTGTCGGTATTGACAGACAACACACCTTCTGCTTTGTTTATTACAATGAGGTATGCATCTTCGTATACTATCTTAAGTAATTTGTTGTGGAATTCCTTTGTATTCTTGTCCCTGCTTATTTGGACTTTCATGCCGGGCTGCAAAGGGAAGTTGTATTGGGTGGTAATAACGTTATCCACATATACGATGCGTTTTGATAAGATGGATTTCAACTTTGTGCGGCTGGCCTGTGGCATCTTGGCCGATAGGAATGCCATGAGTTCCATTGGTTCCCTGACCACATAGTTGGTATATTTTGACTGGGCTTTGGCTCGTTTTTCTGACACTTTGATTCGTTTTTGGGTATATGTTTATGATATATTTGTTAGTTGTTTTCCCGTAATTCTAACAGTACAACGTTTTCCACATGGTGGGTGTGCGGGAACATATCGACCGGTTGTATGGCTTTAACTTTATATTTTGCATCTAACAGTTGGAGGTCTCGGGCTTGAGTCGCTGGGTTGCAACTGACATATACAATGCGTTTCGGTTCGGCAAATAGAATGACGTTCACTACATCAGGATGCATTCCGGCGCGAGGGGGATCGGTGATGATGACATCAGGGCGGCCATACTCGTTGATGAAATCTTGGGTGAGGATGTCTTTCATGTCACCGGAAAAGAACTTCACATTCTCAATTCCATTTATTTGGGCGTTCACCTTGGCATCTTCAATAGCCTCAGGAACATATTCTATGCCTATGACCTGGCGGGCTTGTTTTGATACAAAATTGGCTATGGTTCCTGTACCAGTATATAAGTCGTATACTAGTTCGTTACCAGTTAGTTTCGCAAAGTTACGTGCGACCTTGTAAAGGTTATAAGCTTGTGCAGAGTTTGTTTGATAGAAAGATTTAGGCCCAATCTTGAAGCGGAAATCCTCCATTTGTTCAAATATATAGTCCCGGCCTTTAAATGTATGCACTTCAAGGTCGGTTATTGTATCGTTGCATTTGTTGTTGATGATATACAGAAGTGAGGTGATTTCTGGAAATTTATCTGCTACGTATTGCATCAGGCGGTTAAGCAATTCCTTTTCTTTATCTTGCTCTATCTTGCAGACGAGAATTACCATTAATTCTCCTGTGCTTGATGTCCGTATAATCAGATTGCGCAACATCCCTTCATGGGTACGTAAATTGATAAAGGGATAATTGTTCGCGTATGCATAATCGCGTATCGCATTGCGTATGCGGTTTGAAATGTCGTCTTGCAACCAGCATTTGTCAATGGCCAGCACTTTGTCGAAGGAGTTCGGGATATGAAACCCGACAGCATTCATTTGCTCATAGACAACATTCTGATTCACTTCTTCTTTCGTCAGCCAACGCTTATTCGAAAAGGTATATTCCAGTTTGTTGCGGTAGAACTCTGTTTTTTCCGATCCCAATATGGTTGATATTTCCGGAAGTTCGATTTTCCCGATACGGGTAAGGTTGTCAACAACTTGCTTTTGTTTGTATTTCAATTGTTCAGAATAGGGAAGTACTTGCCATTTGCATCCTCCGCATATTCCATAATGACGGCAAAAAGGGGTTGCCCGCAAGGAAGAATATTTGTGGAACTGTACCGCTTCGGCTTCAGCATAATTGTGTTTCTTCCTTTTGATTTGCAGGTCTACGATATCGCCAGGGACTACATAGGGAACAAAAATAACCAAGTCATCGACTTTGGCAATGGCTTTTCCTTCTGCTGCTACGTCAATAATTTCAACCTTTTCCAATACAGGGAGTTCTTTCTTTTTCCGTACCACTTTATAACATGCTAATAAATTGTGGGGACAAAAGTAGATATTTTTTCGGACTCTTTCCTCTCTTGTCCGCTAAAACTCTTATAGCATAAAAAAGAACCATATCGAGCCCCTTTATGCCGGGCAAGATATGGTTCACTCTGATACCGTATGTGTAATGGTTTATACGATGCCTTGTGCCATCATGGCTCGTGCCACTTTCATGAAACCGGCCACGTTAGCGCCTTTTACATAGTTCACGTATCCATCGGCCTCTGTGCCATATTGTACACATGCCTCATGTATGTTGCGCATAATGCTTTTCAGTTTCTCGTCAACTTCTTCTGCACTCCAGCTTAGTTTGATGGAGTTTTGTGTCATCTCCAAACCTGATACGGATACACCGCCGGCGTTGGCTGCTTTTCCTGGGGCATAAAGTATTTTAGCTTCTTGGAATACACGTATGGCTTCCGGAGTAGAAGGCATATTGGCGCCCTCCGATACGGCAATCACACCATTGGCAACCAACTGCTTGGCATCATCGCCGTTAATCTCGTTTTGTGTGGCCGACGGTAGGGCAATGTCTGCTTTCTCGCCCCACGGACGTGCACCTTCTACGTATTTCACACCGGGATATTGCTCAGCATATTCGCGGATGCGGCCACGGTATAAGTTCTTCAGTTCCATGATATAATCCAGTTTCTCGCGATCTATGCCGTCCGGGTCATATACATAACCGTCAGAGTCGCTCATGGTAAGTACCTTGCCTCCCATTTGCAGTACTTTTTCAGCCGTATATTGTGCTACATTGCCCGAACCGGAGATGAGGCAAGTCTTGCCTTTTAGATCCATACCCTTGGTTTTCAGCATCTCCATTAGGAAATAGATATTACCATACCCGGTAGCTTCAGGGCGTATAAGCGAACCACCGAACTCACGACCTTTCCCAGTAAAAGTGCCGGTAAACTCGTGTGCCAGTTTTTTGTACATGCCGAACATAAAGCCTACTTCACGTCCTCCTACGCCAATATCGCCGGCCGGGACATCCGTTTCAGGACCGATGTGACGCCAAAGTTCCAGCATGAAGGCTTGGCAGAAACGCATTACCTCCGCATTGCTTTTCCCACGGGGAGAGAAGTCGGAACCTCCTTTGCCACCACCCATTGGGAGTGTGGTGAGCGAGTTTTTGAATGTTTGCTCAAAAGCAAGGAATTTCAAGATAGAGAGGTTTACCGAAGCATGAAAACGAACACCTCCTTTGTAAGGGCCAATGGCGTTGTTGTGTTGTACGCGATATCCCATATTGGTGCGGACTTCACCTTTGTCGTCAACCCATGTCACGCGGAATTGATAAACGCGGTCGGGGATGCAAAGACGTTCAATGAGATTGGCTTTGTCGAATTCGGGATGTTTGTTGTATTCTTCTTCAATGGTGGAGAGCACTTCCTCTACCGCTTGGTGATACTCTGGTTCTCCGGGGAACCTTCTTTTCAAGTCTTCTAATACCTTAGTTGCATTCATGATTTGAGCTTTTAGTTAATTGTTAATACCATTATGTTGCATAAATAGATTCTTTTGTGTCTATTTGTCTTCCTATTTTAGATAACGCTTGCAAAAGTAAATAATAAAATGGAACTAGCAAACAAAATATAAAGAAAATGCGGGATAAAGCTGCATTTTTGTTGCTTTATCCCGCAAAACCGGGCGTTATGGTAAGAAAAATCGGTTTGTTGCTACCAATTATTTCTTCAATGATTTAATTACCGGGACAAATATCAAAGCGGCGGATAGCAGTATCATTAATATTATGGGGCCGTCTATCCGTTTGGCTGTGACCAACACGATGTAGCATAGCGCTGCCCACAACAGCACGATGCATACCATCTGGAATTTTGATAACGGTCGTCTCATTTCCCTGCTTTCTTTTTATCCACAATGGCATCGATTACGGCCACGGCGGTGATGTTCACGATGTCGCGCACCGAGCTTTCGAAGTCCGTGAAATGGATGGGCTTGTTCAGTCCCATCTGGATGGGGCCGATGAGTTCGGCATCCGTGTTCATGGCTTGGAGCAGCTTGTAAGCGGAGTTGGCTGAGCTCAGATTGGGGAAGATGAGCGTGTTCACATCCTTGCCTTTCAGGCGTGTGAAGGGGTACTTCTTATCGCGCAGCACACGGTCCATGGCAAAGTTCACCTGCATTTCCCCGTCGATGTCGAGGTCGGGATACTGCTGTTGCATGTACTCTACTGCTTGGTGCACGCCTACGGGGCTTCCCTCCGTGTCGGCTCCGAAGTTGGAATAGCTCAGCATGGCCATGACCGGCGTGTGGTTGAAGAAGCGCACCGTGTGGGCCGAAAGCTTGGCTATGTCTATCAGCGCATCGGCATCGGGGTGGCGGTTTATCAACGTGTCGGCCAGGAAGTATGTGCCTTTCTTGGAGTTGAGGATGTGCATGGTGCCGAAATGCTTGTATTCGGGACGGATGCCTATCACCTCCTTGGCCACCTTGATGGTGTTGCTGTACTTGGTGTAGAGGCCCGTGATGAAGGCATCGGCATCGCCAGTCTCCACCATCATCATGCCGAAGTAGTTGCGTTCGAACATCTTGTCGTTGGCCTCTTCATAGGTGGCGCCTTCGCGGGCACGCTTCTCGGCCAGGATGCGGGCATAGCGTTCGCGGCGGGGAGCCTCGTCCGGATGGCGCAGGTTCACGATTTCTATGCCTTCCAGGCTCAGGTCGAGTTCCTTGGCCAGCTTGGCTATGGCCTCGTCATTGCCCAGCAAGATGGGGTGGCATATGCCTTCGGCCCTGGCCTCCACAGCGGCTTTCAGCATGTTGGGGTGTATGCCTTCAGCAAATACCACGCGTTGCGGGGCACGGCGTGCCGTGTCATACAGCTGGCGGGTGAGTTTGCTTTCATAGCCCATCAGTTCGCGCAGATGGAGCTTGTAGGCATCCCAGTCGGTTATGGAGTGGCGGGCCACTCCGCTCTCCATGGCGGCGCGGGCCACGGCGCACGACACCTCGGTGATGAGGCGCGGGTCTACCGGCTTGGGGATGAAGTAGTCGGGGCCGAATGTGAAGTTGTTCACGTGGTAGGCCTCGTTCACCACGTCGGGCACGGGCTGCTTGGCCAGGGCGGCTATGGCGTATACGGCGGCCTTCTTCATCTCCTCGTTGATGGCGCGGGCTTGGGTGTCGAGCGCGCCGCGGAAGATGTAGGGGAAGCCTATTACATTATTTATCTGGTTGGGATAGTCGCTGCGGCCGGTGGCCATGAGCACGTCGGGACGGGCGGCCATGGCGTCTTCGTATGAGATCTCGGGCGTGGGGTTGGCCAGGGCGAAGACGATGGGGTGGCTGTTCATGGAGCGCACCATGTCTTGCGTCAGCACGTTGCCTTTGGAGAGGCCCAGAAACACGTCGGCACCCTTGATGGCCTCGGCCAGCGTGTGCAGGTCGGTGCGGTCGGTGGCGAAGAAGCGTTTCTGCTCGTTCAGGTCGGTGCGGTCTTTGCGGATGACACCTTTGCTGTCCAGCATCACGATGTTCTCCAGCCGTGCGCCGAGGGCCACGTAGAGCTTGGTGCATGACACAGCCGAGGCTCCTGCGCCGTTCACCACGATGCGCACGTCTTCTATCCGCTTGCCGGCCACCTCAAGGGCGTTGAGCAGGCCGGCGCTGGATATGATGGCCGTGCCGTGCTGGTCGTCGTGCATCACGGGGATGTCCAGCTCTTCCTTCAGCCTCCGCTCGATTTCGAAGCATTCGGGTGCCTTGATATCCTCCAGGTTGATGCCGCCGAAGGTGGGGGCGATGGCCTTGACCGCCTCGACAAACTTCTCAGGGTCTTTCTCGTTCACCTCGATGTCGAACACGTCGATGCCGGCATATATCTTGAACAACAGGCCTTTGCCCTCCATCACGGGCTTGCCGGCCAGCGCGCCTATGTCGCCCAGGCCCAGCACGGCGGTGCCGTTGGATATGACGGCCACGAGGTTACCCTTGGCCGTGTAGCGGTATGCGTCTTGCGGTTGCTTCTGTATCTCCAGGCAAGGCTCGGCCACGCCCGGCGAGTAGGCCAGCGAGAGGTCGGTCTGCGTGCTGTAGGGTTTGGTGGGCACTACTTCTATCTTGCCCGGTTTGCCTTGCGAGTGGTAGAGCAAGGCAGCTTCTTTGGTGATTTTTGCCATGATGGTATGTGTTTATTGTTTAGTTTTTGTCATACGGTGCGCAAATATAGGGATTATCGTTGACAAATGTAACGAATATACGTGAAATAGTGTTGATTTGTCCTGCCGCTGCTCTGTGTGGCCGCCGTCCGGGCTGGATGTGGCGTGGCCTTATGCCCCGTGTCGTGTGCCCTCATCCCCTGTCTCAGCCTCCCTTTTGTTGCCTTTTCGCTTACCATCATCCGTATTGATGGTAGTCATCATCCGTATTGATGATATGACACGTTGCCGGCTTGAAGCGGTTAAGGCATAGAAATAGCTGCGCCGGGACGGCTTGTAGGCTTTGTCCCGGTGCAGCTTTGCGTGGGGGAGAGGCGATGGAGCGTTTCTCCCGTGTGTTTTATGTCCTTATGCGTTAAGCGCTTGCTCTATGTCGGCAATGATGTCGGCGGCGTTTTCTATGCCCACGGAGAAGCGGATGAGGTCGGGGCGCACGCCGGCTTCCATCAGCTGTTCGTCCGTCAGTTGGCGGTGGGTGTGGCTGGCGGGGTGGAGGACACAGGTGCGTGCGTCGGCCACGTGGGTGACGATGGCGGCCAGCTTCAGGTGGTCCATGAAGCGGATGGCCACGTCGCGCCCGCCCTTCAGGCCGAAGGATACGACGCCGCAGGTGCCGTGGGGCATGTACTTGCGGGCGAGCTCATGGTACTTGTTGCCCGGCAGTCCGGCGTAGTTCACCCATGCCACCCGGTCGTTTTGCTGTAGGTATTCGGCCACGGCCTGCGCGTTGCGGCAATGCTGGGGCACGCGCAGGTGCAGCGTCTCCAGGCCCAGGTTGAGCAGGAAGGCGTTCATGGGCGACTGTATGCTGCCCAGGTCGCGCATCAGCTGCGCTGTTGCCTTGGTGATGTAGGCCATCTTGCCGAAGGCCTTGGTGTAGGTCAGTCCATGGTACGACTCGTCGGGCGTGCACAGGCCGGGGAACTTGTCAGCGTGTGCCTCCCAGTCGAAGTTGCCGCTGTCCACGATGGCCCCGCCCACCGAGCAGGCGTGCCCGTCCATGTATTTGGTGGTGGAGTGCACCACGATGTCGGCCCCCCACTCGAAGGGGCGGCAGTTGATGGGGGTGGGGAAGGTGTTGTCCACAATGAGGGGCACCCCGTGCTTGTGGGCTATGCGGGCGAACTTCTCGATATCCAGCACTTCGAGCGAGGGGTTGGAGATGCTCTCGCCGAACAGGGCCTTGGTGTTGGGGCGGAAGGCTTTGCTTATCTCTTCCTCCGAATCGTCGGGGTTGACGAAGGTCACGTCGATGCCCATCCTTTTCATTGTCACGCCGAACAGGTTGAACGTGCCCCCGTAGATGGCCGACGAGCACACGAAGTGGTCGCCTGCCTGGCACAGGTTGAACAGGGCGTAGTAGTTGGCTGCCTGTCCGCTGGAGGTCAGCATGGCGGCCACACCGCCTTCAAGGGCGGCAATCTTTGCGGCCACCGCGTCGTTGGTGGGGTTTTGCAGGCGGGTATAGAAGTATCCGCTGTCTTCCAGGTCGAACAGGCGTGCCATCTGCTCGCTGGTGTCATATTTGAACGTGGTGCTTTGATAGATGGGTAGCACGCGCGGTTCGCCTTTCTTGGGAGACCATCCTGCTTGCACGCAGAGGGTCTCGGGTTTCAGTTGTTTAGCCATGATGTTGTCTTTATAGTTTAAACGGTTTCTTATCAATTAACGTTTTAATCGCCGCAAAAATAAGTAAAATAATGTACTTTTGTCCACGTTAATAGTTTTTTAGCGGTATGACACGTTTTATAATACTCTTCCTCTTCCTGTGCTTCCCCCTTCTTGCATGTGCCCAGCATGAGACCGATACGCCCCGTAAGGGCGAAGGCATATCGGCTTTCTTGCAGCGCAACCACCGTCCTGGCAAGGCATATTACGATGCCTTCCTTGAGCTGAACCGGAAGAAGTTGCGCGGGAAAGAGGAACTGCAATATGGCGTGAAGTACCTCCTGCCGCCTTTGCAGGAAGGGCAGGCTTCCGCCCAAGGCGGGAATGCCGAGGTGCACGAACCGCTTTTCGGCAAGAGCCTTTCCAAGGTGAAGGTCATAGGCAATCGCTTGAAAGGTGCCTGTTTCTATGTGGTGAGCGGCCACGGTGGTCCCGACCCTGGTGCCATAGGCCGCGTGGGCAGGCATGAGCTACACGAAGACGAGTATGCCTACGACGTGGCCCTGCGCCTGGCGCGCAACCTAATGCAGGAAGGGGCGGAAGTACATATTATAATACAGGACAGGAAAGACGGTATCCGCAACGACCGTTACCTGAAGAACAGCAAGCGCGAAACTTGCATGGGCGATGCCATCCCGCTGAACCAGGTGGAGCGCCTGCAACAACGTTGTGACAAGATAAACACATTGTACCGCACGGACAAGGGCAAGTACAAATATTGCCGCTCCATATTCCTCCATGTGGATAGCCGGGGAAGGGGGAAGCAGGTGGATGTTTTCTTTTATCATGCCAAAGGCAGTACGTTGGGTGAACGTCTGGCTCAAGGCATGAAGAATACCTTTGAGTCGAAGTATGACAAGCACCAGCCCAACCGGGGCTTCGAGGGCACGGTGAGTGCGCGTAACCTGTATGTCCTGAACCATTCCACCCCGGTTGCCGTGTATGTGGAACTGGGTAACATACAAAACAGTTTCGACCAACGCCGCCTTGTCATCAGCGACAACCGCCAGGCATTGGCCAACTGGATGAGGGATTGTTTCATCAGCGATTACCGTAAATCCAAATAAATGACCGAAGCGGTAGTCCGTCAGTTAAGGGCGTGGGCGGAGGAGTATCACCGTGCCAGCTTCATTCCCGGCGACCCGGTAAGTTTCCCTCATCGTTATGTCCGGAAGCAGGATATCGAGACCAGCGGCTTGTTGACAGCCCTGATGAGCTTTGGAAACCGGACGCAGATTTTGCGTAAGGCGGCAGCGTTGCACAAGCTGATGGAACCTTCTCCCTATCGTTACGTATTGTCGCGTCGCTGGATGGATGATTTTTCTCCATCGGACAAGCGGAGTTTTTATCGTATGCTGTCTTATGCCGATTTCCATGCCGTGTATGCCCGTCTGTATGATGCTTATACGGCTTATGATAGTTTGGAAGAGGCGTTGTTTGCCTATCCTGGCATACCGATGGAGAAGTTGTGCGCCTTCTTGGGCGTGTCGGCAAAAAGTCCGCAGAAGAAGTTGAATATGTTCCTTCGCTGGATGGTGCGCAAAGCCTCTCCGGTGGACTTTGGCATTTGGACTCGTTTCGACAGCCGTGATTTAATTATCCCTTTGGATACCCATGTGTGCCGTGTGGCTCATGCTTTGGGGCTTGTTTCAAGCGAGAGCTTTTCTTTGTGCAATGCCCGCCGCATTACCCAAGCGCTTTCGGAAGTGTTTCCGGGAGACCCCTGCTTGGGTGATTTCGCCTTGTTTGGTTACGGTGTGAATCATCCGCAAGGAAGGTGAAAGAGCGTACAGAATGCAGGAAGGGCGTACCAAAGACATGGTACACCCTTCCCCTGTTGCAGATACCGCGTGAAGCGATATTAGTCGTCGATGTCTATTACTTGCAGATTTTTGTTGAACGTTATTTCCAGTCGGTTGGATAACTTGATTTCATACCCTCCTCTGGATTCTCGCTCTATTTGCATGACTTGAGTGTCAGGGTAATTCGTGGAGACGTAGTTCTTTATGGCTTCCGGTATGATGGAATTAGGTACTCCGTTGATACGGCAATTCACTTCCGTCCATTCGCCCGATTTGTCGAATTCAACTTCCTCGCCATTGGTAAACACCACATCGTAGCTTTTGTAAAACAAGTCGCTTTCTTGCTTGCTAAGTGCCACTTTGCTGTTTTTGAAATAGGTTTGCAGGAATGTCTGGGCTTTTGCGGGCAATTGGGTTACCGGGATAGGCTTGTCATTGTCTGCCATGGTCATTGTACTAACTGCAAACATACAAACGAATAATAAAACGAGCTTTTTCATATTACATGTTGTTTAATGGTGAATAAATGTTTTATGCTTTTCTGGTTACAAATATCAGGGTAGAATCTGGAAAGAACTTGGAAGTCCATTCTTTTTTTGAAGGAAAAACAGAAAAGCCGCACTTTTTATTCACCGGGCTATTGTTCGCTATTGAAAGATTGCTTACCTTTGCCTCGCTTTTTAAGGAAGCCTTCGGGGTGTAGCGCAGTCCGGTTAGCGCACCTGCTTTGGGAGCAGGGGGTCGAAGGTTCGAATCCTTTCACCCCGACAGGATGCAAATCAAGGAGTTACTATAAACAGTAGCTCCTTTTTTTATTGCAGGCAGTCGAGAATGGAGTTTATTATCTGCATGGCTTCATTCGGGGTTTGGAGTGTGGCCTGTTTGCGGAACTTGTCAACCTCCTGCTGTCGCATAGGACGTTTGCACAAGGCGTTATATTTCTCAAAGTTCTCTTCGTCGTTTAGCACGAGGTAGAGTGCGGCCAGCTTTTCGTTGATATTGTAGAAGTCCGGTTGCAATGCCTTTGTCTTTTCCAAGGCCTCTTGGGCCAGTTTCAGATAGCCGGCCTCAATGCAGTAGAGGCCTATTTCGTGCCAGGTCGTCGCATAGGGTGCATATTCAAGGGCTTTTCGCCAGCATTGCAGGCATTCTTCTTTGTTGTTCGCGTTCAGGTAAGCCCGTCCCTCTATGAGGTAAGCATCCACGTCGGTCGGGTCTGTCCGGTGTGCTTTTTGCCAATAGTGCAATGCTTGTGTCGTGTCCCCCATTTTGTAGAGGCAGGCTCCTGCATTGGCATAAAGGGCCGGTAGCGTGATGGTCGTGTCGTTGCCATAGTTGTCTATGGCTTTTGTTATGTACTTATACCCCTCTGCATAGTCCCCTTTTTCAAGTTTGTTCAGCCCGATGAACGTGTCGATGAAGCATTGCGATATCGCGCCTTGCTTCAAGGCGATTCTAAAGTTGTCCAAGGCCTTTTCCTCGTTGTTCAGGTAGAAGTAGGCATGTCCTTTCATCAGGTAAGCGTCCGTAAACTCGTCGTCGGAGATGATGGCATAGTCGCATGCCTCGATGGCCTTGTTGTAATCCTGTTGGTCGAAGTAGCAGCGTGCCGCCCCGAACCAATACAAGGCAGAATACGGGTTGATGTCGATGAGCTTGTTGTAAGTGTCTTCCGATTCCTTCAGCATCCCTTTCCCGTAATAGGCATCGGCCAGGACGGACAAGAAGTCCTCTTGGTCCTGATATTTGCCTATACCAGGTTTCAACCATTCATATGCCTCGTCGGGATACTGCATGTTGATGTACATGTAGGCCACGTTCACCATGTTGTCATAACCGGACTTGTTCTCTATGGTTGCAAGCAGCCGGGCGGCTTCTTCCTCCTTTCCTTCCGTGAGGAGGATTTCGGCCTTCAATATCTTCGTTTCCGCAAGCCCCCCGTCTATTTGGAGGGCTATTTCCTTGGCCTTTTCCGGCTCGTCTGACTCCAGGTGCAGGTATGCTTTCTCTATCAGCAAGGATGAGTTACCCGGATGGAGTTTCAGTCCGTATTCGGCCACTTCCATCGCCATTGCCGGCTGTTGGTGCACGGCATACCAGTCTGCCAAGTCTGCCAGGTCTTCAGCATCGAGGTAGATGCTTTTGCCCTTGGCCTTGGCGTCTTCGTACTGACCGGCCATTTCAAACAGTTCCCGTTCTCTTCCCGATAGCAGCTTCTTTTTGCTCATGAGTAATATAAAATGGAGCCCGGTTGTTGTTATTTGTTGATTTTGCCCCACGTGTCCTTCAGTCCGACGGTGCGGTTGAACACCATCTTCTCCGGCGTGGAGTCCTTGTCCACGTTGAAGTAGCCGATGCGCTGGAATTGGAGGTAGGTCAGCGGCTTCATGCCCTGTGCGAACTTCTCGATGTAGCAATGCGGCAAGATGTGGAGGGAGTCCGGATTGATGATTTCCTTCATGGCCGTCAGGGCGTCGCAGTTCTTCTCCTCGCGGATGGCGGCCAGCGCGTCGCGCGGGTTCTCCACCTTCCAGAGGCGGTCGTAGAGGCGTACCTCGGCTTCCAGGCAATGCGCGCAGCTCACCCAGTGCAGCGTGCCTTTCACCTTGCGGTTGGCGCCGGGCATGCCGCTCTTACTGTCGGGGTCATACTCTGCGTGGACTTCCACCACTTCGCCGGCCTCGTTCTTTTTGCAGCCCGTGCACTTTACGATGTAGGCATTCTTCAGGCGTACTTCCTGTCCGGGCGTCATGCGGAAATATTTCTTGGGAGCCACCTCCATGAAGTCGTCGCGCTCCATCCACAGTTCGCGGCTGAACTCGATGAGGTGCGTGCCTTCCTCGGGGCGTTCGGGGTTGTTGACAGCCTCCATCTCTTCCACCTGTCCCTCAGGGTAGTTGGTGATGACGAGCTTCACCGGGTCGAGCACGGCCGATACGCGGGTGGCGCGCTCGTTGAGGTCTTCGCGGACGGCACTCTCCAGCAAGGCGAACTCGTTGAGCGCGTCATATGTGGTATAACCAATCTTGTCGATAAACTTGTGTATGGATTCGGGCGAATAGCCGCGTCGGCGGAAGCCGCAGAGGGTCGGCATGCGGGGGTCGTCCCAGCCGCTCACCAAGCCTTCTTTGACAAGGGTCAGCAGGTTGCGCTTGCTCATCAGCGTGTAGCTCAGGTTCAGCTTGTTGAACTCGTATTGGCGCGGGCGGTTGTCGTCCAGGTCCTTACCCTCCTTCAGCCAGTCCACGAAGAGGTCGTAAAGCGGACGGTGCACCACGAACTCCAGCGTGCAGAGCGAGTGGGTAACACCTTCAAAGAAGTCGCTCTGCCCGTGGGCGAAGTCGTACATCGGATAGGCTTTCCACTTCGTGCCCGTGCGGTGGTGCGGGTGGTTCACGATGCGGTAGATGATGGGGTCGCGGAAGTGCATGTTGGGGTTGGCCATGTCAATCTTGGCACGGAGCACCATGGCTCCTTCCGCTATCTCGCCCGTGTTCATCTTCTGGAACAGCTCCAGGTTTTCCTCGATGGGGCGGTTGCGGTAGGGGCTTTCCACGCCCGGTTGGGTGGGAGTGCCTTTTTGGGCGGCAATCTGCTCGGAGGTCTGTTCATCCACGTAGGCTTTGCCTTCCTTGATGAGCCGGATGGCGAAGTCCCACAACTGCTGGAAGTAGTCCGATGCGTAGTATTCGTTGCCCCATTGGTAGCCCAGCCATTGGATGTCCTCCTTGATGGCCTCCACGTATTCCACGTCTTCCTTTGTCGGGTTGGTGTCGTCGAAGCGCAGGTTGCACACGCCTCCGTGGGCGGCGGCGATGCCGAAGTCCAGGCAAATGGCCTTGGCATGGCCTATGTGCAGGTAGCCGTTGGGTTCGGGCGGGAAGCGCGTCTGTACCCGTCCGCCGTTCTTGCCTTCTTGCAGGTCGTTCTCTACTATCTGTTCGATGAAGTTCAAGCTCTTCTTTTCGCTTGTCTCTTCGTTCCTCACTTCTGCCATAATTGCTTCTTGTTGTATGTATTGGGTGGCAAAGATACGACTATTTTTCGTATATCACGGCAACATGCCTACTATTTCGGTCGTATGCCGGGGCAGGCGTATGAATGTAGCGGCCATGGCACTTCCATGTGAGTCATGAATCCGGACACGGTGTTACCTTCCGGCGGGGACTGTTGAGGTGTCTTATATATAATAATGTGTACGTGCTTTTTCGTTTTCTTTTCCGAATTTGTTACCCGTACTTTTTCGTTGTTTTTCCCGGCCTCCGTATCTTTCCCTGCTTTTCTCAACTATTTTCTTTGTTACCAGTCGGTTGGTTTTCCTTCGCATTCCGCTTTTTTCTACGATGCATAGGCCGTTTTTCCGCAATGCGTTGCGGGCGTGCTTCGTATCTGTTGCGTCCGTAAGCGGAATATGTTGCGCTCCGGCGTCCTATATGTTCGGAGCAAACGCGCGGGAATATGCGCCGTGATGTCCGACTTTTTCTGAATGGTTTTCGGAGTGGGAAAGAGGCAAGGCTTCGCGACAATAGCACCAAAAGCGCGGTCTGCACTCCGCATTTTGGCAGCCTCTGAAGCCCGCAAAGTGTTAAAAAGAAAATTTCTTACCGAATATATCGCGTAAAATTTTAAAAAATACAGCGATAATCCGTATTTTTGTCGCTAGGTAAAGAGTGGAAAGCGCAAGGCTTATGTTGCAACTGGCGCAAAGATAAGAAAATTTCGCAAAAACAAGAATGCCTGTGCCTTTTTTGTGCAAAGAACTCTTTTCCGGCTTTCTTCCATAAGAGGCGTAATGTGGGGAAAACGGGCTTCCGGGAGGACGGAAGTGGTTGATACAAACAATAACGAACCGGCTGAAACGAATTATGGATATGAGTGAAAAACGAAACCTTGTCTGGATGTTGGTGCTCCTGTTGTTTTGTCTTAAGGCAGGAGGGCAGACTGTGGCCGTGAAAACCGATTTGGTGAAATGGGGCACCGCCTCGCTCAACATAGAGCCTGAGGTACGCATAGGCTCCAAGTCCACGTTGAATCTGGGCTTGTCATGGAATCCCTGGACATTCAAGGACAACAAGAAGTGGCGCCACCTGTTGGTGCAGCCCGAATACCGCTATTGGTTCTGTAAACCCTTTGGAGGACACTTCATCGGGGTACATCCCATGTACATGCGCTTCAATGCCGGCAACATCGGTTTCACGTTCGGCCTGGCCAACGGCATGAAAGACTACCGCTATCAAGGCAACCTTTGGGGCGGCGGCATAGGCTACGGCTACCATTGGATTTTGAACAACCGCTGGAGCATCGAGGCTGAGATTGGACTCGGAGTGGGCTATGTGGACTACAGCCAGTACGAATGTGTCACCTGCGGCGACAAGCTGCGTACCGACACCGAGGTGCGCTTCATGCCCACCAAGGCGGCCGTGTCGCTGATATACGTCATCAAATAACGAAAAGCGGAGGAATGGATTATGAACTATGGCATCGTTATATATAAGAAAGGTATGAAGGCCCTTTGCCTCGCGCTCTTGTGCGGCATGTGGCCGGGCACGGAGGCACGAGCCGCGCAGGCTGACAGCGTGCGCGTGGCATGGACGGACAGCACCCTGCTCACGGTGGCTTTCCCCGTCAGCGCGGAGGGGGTCGCATTGCGGAGCGACTACCGCCTCATTGTCACGCCCTATATCTGTGGCGACGACGGCCACGAGCTGGAGTTGTCCCCCGTGGAGTTTGCCGGCAAGCGTAAATTGCGTTACAACCGCCGCGCCGCCCATCTGGCAGGGGTAAGCTACAACGCCCTGCCCGTGGGTGAAACCCTGGATTACAAGGCCGAGGTGCCCGTGCAGGAGTGGATGAAGCATACACCCCTGCGCGTAGTGTTGCGCCGCGAGACGGAAGGCTGTTGCCGCACGTCCGACTTGCCCGAACAGACGTTGGCCACCTCGTGCTATGTGCCGCCCTTCCAGCCGGTCTTTGCGGACATTGCGCCCCGCCTGAGCACCGCCGACCGTGTGGCCGAGGAAGAGCCTGCTTTGCAACCCATAGAGCATTACCGTCCCTACGACCGCCACGTGCCCTTGCGCCGGGTGCCGGGCGCCGTCATGGTGTATTTCCCCGTCAACAAGCATAAGATAGACCCCGATTTTCGCGACAACCGTGCCGCCCTGCAACGCATAGAGCGGTTGGTGGCATTGCTTAGGGACGACACGCTGGCCTCCATGGCCAAGGTGCTCATCGTGGGACTTGCCTCGCCCGAAGGACCGATAGCTTTCAACGAAAAGCTGGCCGGGCGGCGTGCCGAAGCCTTGCGCGACTACATTGCCAACCGGGCGCAGATGCCCGACAGCCTGTTTGAGGTGGCCAACGGCGGTGAGGCCTGGGCCGACCTGCGCGACGTGGTGGCTGAAAGCAACCTGCCCGAACGCGACGAGATTCTCTCCATCATAGACGGGACGCCCGATGCCGACCGCCGCGAGCAGCTGCTACGCCGTCTCAATGGCGGCAAGCCTTTCCGCTACCTCAAGCAACAGGCCTTTGCCGATCAGCGTAACTCAGGCTATGTGCGCGTGTATTATGCCACGAAGCCCGATGTGGAGGGCGAGACCATCAACCGTGCCGTTGACCTACTGCGTGCCGGGCAATGCGACGAGGCCCTGCGCCTGCTGCGTACCGTGCAGCACGACCCGCGTAGCCTCAATGCCCTGGGCACCGCCTGCTACATGACGGGTCGCAAGGCAGAAGCTCTGGACTGCTACCGCCGTGCCGCCGCACTCGGCGACGAGGACGCCCGGCGCAACGCCGAGCAACTGGCACGCCAGCTGGGCGAATGACGCAAATGCAACGTATAATCAATTTCTATATTCATTAACTTAATCGTTTTTATTATGAAACAACTGTTTACTACGAAGTACGTTTCTTTCATGGCAATCGGCCTCATGGCCGCCATGAGCTTGGGCTCGTGCAGTAACGACAACGAGCCGAATGTTCCTCCCACAGGGACTACGTTGGCCAAGATTACCATGGGTGTGACCGGCCTGCCGCAGACGAAGCAGAGTGCGGATGATGTGAATCAGGATGGTACTCCCAAAGACATTCCCAGCATCGTGCTTGTGCCGATGGTGAATGCAGGCGGAACAGACACTTGGCAAGAAGCCATTAACCTCGGTGCTTTGAATGCAAGTCTGAACACCACGCAGTCATATGCAAACGTAGCCATCAACCGTGGCGTGAACAAGTTCAGAGTGTATGGCGGAGAAACTGGAACGGTGGCAGCTCCTATAACAACTGATAAGACATTCGAGTTGATAAAATCTTCTACCCAAGAAGGCACTACAATCGTTTATGATCCTGCCGGGCTGTATTATTATGGGGAAACAATGGTAGCAGATGTAGCTACAAATAGTAACGATAATCTTATTATCAAAGCCGATCAGACAGAAGAAGCTGCCGTATCTGAGAGTACGACGGACATCTCAATCACAGGCGTTCGTTATGCTGTGGGCTTGCTGACAACAAGGGTTGCAGCCGCTACTACTATTAAATATGTTGATGAGACAGGTTCTACTACAGGTACGGAAACGACTTTTAACGGTAACTTGACTTTAACAGGCTTATTCGTAGGTAGCCAGCCGGAGATGGTTGATGCTCAGTTCGAACCGATGGAAGCAGACGGGAAAACCCGTATTGTGAGAGATGGAGATATCGCTAATGATGAAATCACTAAGAATGATAATGCTTCCTCTGTTGCTGTAAACAACTACACTACTCTCTTCCAGACTAAAGCTGGCGAACAAGCTACTGTGGTATTGCGACTGACTTCTGATACGCCTATTTATGCTATAAATTCTGAGGGTAAATATGAGAAAGTTGATGCAAATGAAGAATTTTATGTAAGAGCCGTGCTTGCTCCTGCTAATGCTGAAGATGGTGCAAGCAACGGCCAGACTTGCCTTTTCCAGAAGTACTACGAAACGAAGGCTAATCTGAAGATTAACTCGCTGGCTAATGCCACGACCGACCTGCCCGATATTACGCCGACCGATGTAAACCTCGACGTAACGGTAAATCTGTCTTGGAAAGCAGGTTTCACGTTCAACGAGACTATCGACTAAGCATAACTTGATGCGGCAGTCATGCTGAACGTATGTGAAGCATCTCCCAGAAGCATAAAATATGCGGGAGATTCTTCGCTTCGCTCAGAATGACAGAGCACGATGCTCAGAATGGCTGCCTTGTGAACCATATAAGTATTAATAGTAACAACCACCTCAAACCCATCTCCCCTCCCTACGGGGAGGGGGCGGGGGAGAGGCTCTCACTTCCCTCCCTACGGGGGAGGGTCAGGGTGGGGCTTGAGAGACTCTCATCTTATGAAAGCATTTTACGAAATATCCTGCATAGTTGTGGCCGCGTTGGCGCTTGGCTTCACGTCGTGCATCGACGAAGATTTGTCCGACTGTCCGCCCGATGAGCCGGAGGGGAGGACTGTGGCTTTTGAGTACGAAGTGCAGGCCGAAACCGTATCCGATGCTTTCGACGGAACCATCCGTACATTGGATGTCGGCTTTTGGGACACGCCGTCATCGCAAACCTTTGCCGACCGCATTTCGGCAGACGAGATGCCCGGTAACATCTATCGCGTCACGCTGCCCATGGACGAATACCAGCACCTGGCCGTGGCCAACCATCCTGTGGACGACACCATGCTCGACCCCGCTTCGCCCTTCGAAGAGGAGATGGCCGAGTCGGAGCTTCGTCTGAAACAGACGGAAGACGGGTATATCCCGCACATCGATTGTGAAATATATGCCGGATACACCTCTGTGGACCTTACGGCCATCAAGGGCGACCAGGTCGTTCCGGTAAAACTCTACCCATGTGTTTCCAAGTTGAGGATACACGTGCTTTATCCTGAAGAATATGACAACGTGCGTGCCTACGTGGACGGTGCGGGTTGCTGCTACCATCCCGCCGACGACACGCACGAACACGATAATACCCTGCTGCTCGACCTGAACGGGGTGGCAACCGAGATAAGCGGCACGCAGACGGACTTTGAGTGTTTTGCCTTTCCCACTAGTGGAGAGAAGGACACGGGCACCAAGGCAAATACCGGTCTGCCCGACACTTATTATTGGAAGGCGATATTCCGCGTGGAACGCGAGGGACGTACAGACCAAATGACATATTATATCTCCGACCCGGATATGGACTTGCGCGAGGGCCAACTTACTGAGGTTACTTTTGACTTGAGTAAGGCCGAGACCACCACAGGCGTGGTGATAGATCTCGGCTGGGAGCCGGGCGGGGTGTATGAGCCGGAGGTGTAAGCCCCTCCTTAACCCTCCGGCCTCTCCCTAACCCTCCCCCAAGGGGAGGGGACTTGGGGCAAGTGAGGGGATTGATTTTGAGGCTTCCTGTCATTCTGAGCAGAGCGAAGAATCTCCCGCACGTATTGGTGGGCTTCAGCATGACAGACAACCGGGCGGAAGGCGAGAGGATGATTTTTTAGACGCGGATTTCGCGGATGACGCGGATTCCTTTATTATAAGTGATAGGTAAATGAATTATTAACAATAAACGTCTCTCAGGCACCTTCTCCCTCCCTACGGGGGAGGGTCGGGGAGAGGCTCTCTCTCAGGCTCATACTCCCTCCCTATGGGGGAGGGCTGGGGAGAGGCCGAGGGGTCGAGGGACCGAGGATTTCTATATGAAAGCAAGAAACATACATACCCGTTGGCTGGCTGCCTGTATTGTGCTGGGCATGGCCGCCTGTTCGGGCGAAGACATGCCCCCCGTGCCCGGTGAGGGCGAGCAGGGCGCGGTGTTGGTGACGGTGAACGTGAGCACGGCGGCAGACACGCGTGCCGGAGACCCCGGCACCGACCACATGGAAGACCAAGAGTGGTGGGACAACCTCTCGCTCTACTTAGTCTACCCCGACGGCACGGTGACGGAGCACACGGTGACACGCACGGAGTTGGAGAGCGAGAACCCCGTAAGTTTCTCCACCTGGACGGGAACGGCCGATCTTTATGCCATAGCTTATGCTGAGCCGCAGCAGCATGTGCATTGCGCCACGCCGCAGGATGTGTATGACTTGCGGACATTGTCGATTGGCGAAAACACGGACTTTTTCAAGCTTTCGGCCGACGAGCAACGCCGCTACATGCAAAACCTCTATTCCGGTAAGACAGAGAAAATAGAAATCGTGGCGGATGCCGAGAATCCAGCGACGGCAAGTGTCACCCTTACCCGCATCATTTCCAAAGTGGACGTGCAATACGATATGGCCGACGCCTTGGACGGAGACTATACCGACGTGCAGCTGAGCAACATGACCTTCTATGGCCCCGACTTCGGCTACTTCTTCCCCGACAAGGCATCCACCGCCGCAACCCAGAGGGAACTCTCCGCCGGACATTATGTGGTGGACGGCGGTATTAGCGCGGTAAACGGGCGTACGTATTTCTATACCTTCCCTTATAGGGACGCTACAAAGCATAAGTTCGACTTTATTGTGACTTATGAGACAAAGTTTGAAGGAGGTGATGGCTCCACCAAGTATACCGCCACCTTCGGCGAAGCATTGCACCGCAACGCATGGTATTACGTCACGTTGAATGTGCGCGGAGATAAAGGTTTTGCCAATGGCAACGATACGGAAATTACGTTAACAAGCGGTAATTGAAAGGAGACAAGACAATGAAAGGCTATATGGGACGTTTGAAGCAAAGTAATATCTGGAAGGCAGGGGCATTGTGCTTCCTCCTCTTGGTAGGCGGCCATGCCTACGGCCAGCAAAATATTTACCGTGTTTCCCTACAGGCACAGAGTGGGGGAGACGGCTCTTCCTGGGAGGCGACTACCACGCTGGCAGATGCACTTAATAAAGCCAAGGCCGGTGATGAGATCTGGGTGCAAGGTTACGAGAAGTCCACAGAGCGCGGTAACCACTACGTTGTGCCTGCCGATGCCAAGGCTACTGGCTTCACTCTGAAGTCCGGTGTGAAGCTCTACGGCGGTTTTGCCGGTACTGAAATGTCCATCGAGCAGCGCGAGACGCTCGGCAAGCCTTACCAATTCAAATACCCTACCGTCCTTTCGGGCGACATCAGCGGGAATGACGTGGTGGATAACGTAAACCTCATCTTCCCCGCCAACACCACGCGCAGCGACAATGCCGTGCACGTGCTGACGCTCAACATGGAGCCCACGCAGGCAAGCGGCAATAACAATACTTTTCCCACCGTGGTGGACGGCTTCACCATAGCCGGAGGTCATGCAACGGACACGGGCAACAATACGGGCGGTGGTATCTTTGTCACGGGTAACAACTCGGGTGGTGGCATTTACCGTATTGAGCGTTGCTTTCTGTTGAACAACTATGCTGAAGAGGGAGGTGCCATCTACGTCTCCGATGAGGTGGAGGATGTGAACAACAACACGTGCCTCATCAGCCAATGCGCCGTGTATAACAACGCGGCGGGCAAGCGCAGCACCATAAGGAACGCCGGTGGCGGCATCTGGATAGAGGGGGCTGGCAATGTGGTCAATACCGCCGTATTCAACAACGAGAATGGCGGACTCTGTCTTTCTTCTGATGCGCAAGTAGTGAACTGCACCGTGGCACGCAATACCAGCGGTGGTATTGACGCAGTATCGAGCGCGGCTACTCCGGAAGTATATAATACGGTCATTTGGGGTAATACTACCCTCTTTGCCGAGTATAGCCCCAGTTTCCATAATTCGGCTTATCACGAAGCTACGGCGGATGATGGTAATGGCAATGTCTATGTGAGCGACAAGAACCGCGATGCGGCCGAGGTACCCATGTTCGAGTCGCCCTCGTCGCGCACCAGCTTCGACCGCGACTTCGACTGGACGCGAGATGCCTATCCGCTCTGGTCATGGAGTTTGCTCGAAGGCTCGTGGCTCATAGACAAGGGCGATGACGCGGCTTATGCCGCCGAGGTATATGGCAACATGGACATGGCTGGCATGGCACGTGTGTCCGGCGCTTTGGATATCGGTGCCTACGAGTTCCAGCAGATACCAGCCAGTCGCATACGCTATGTCAAGCCGGATGGCAAGGGCGACGGCTCGTCGTGGGACAATGCCTCCGGCGACCTGCAGGCCATGATAGACGCCTTGGCTGACAACAATCCGCAGAACCAGCCGGGCGAGGTATGGGTGGCGGCAGGTACTTACGAACCGCAAAGGCAAATCATTAATGGTGCAGCTTACTCCGCGTCCTTCCGCATGCGCGACGGTATCAGCGTGTATGGCGGTTTCAAAGGAGAGGACGGGGAGACTAAAGACGGGCGTGAGAAAGAGGGTAGCGGCATGCCGTGGCAATTTGTCAATGAAACGATACTTTCCGGTGCGGCCTATGACGAGACCAACCTGCAATGGAGCAACAACCGTTGGAACGTGACGAGCGACTCGCGCCATGTGGTATGGTTTGCCCCCATGCCTGATGAGGACAAAAAGGCTTTTGGTAATGTGACGGTGCTGAACGGTGTCACCATACAGGGAGGCTACGCACAGGGAGGCCTTGGCTTGGACGATTTCAAGACCGACTGTGGTGCGGGTGTCTATATGGGGCGCAATGCTTACCTGACCCATTGTGTGGTAAGGGCCAACAGCGCCACCAGGAATGGTGGTGCAGTATACCTGGGCGGCGGGCGCGTGCTCAATTCATTGATGTATGACAACAATGCCGATGGCAACGGCGGCGGCGTGTATGTGGACAACGGCGGTATCGTGCTGGCCTCCATGATGACCAACAACTCGGCGGACAACGGGGCGGGCGTTTATCTGGCTCATACGGGCAATTGGGATGATGGTAATCTCCATCCCGAATATTTGATACTCTCCACTTCCATTGTGTCGAACAATACGGCTCGCCTCAACGGGGCGGTGTATTGCGACAACGGCGGTGTGCTCCTGCAAAACACCATCGTGAACAACAACTGTCCCACGGCCACGGACAACACTTCGGGGAACGCCTCGCAGACGGGAGGCCTGTACATAGATTCTTATGCCTTGGTGGTCAACTCCGTGTTGTGGAGGAATACCATACAAGGACGCGATGTGCCGATGTTTGCGCGCAATCCTTCCGTGGACAAGGTGCGCTTTATGTATACTGCCCTGTCGGGAACGAACAATGCCGTGTGGAACAATACGCTACAGCAGGAAATTATACAACTGTCCGACAACAACGACAGCGCGGACGAGTCCGCCGGACTGACGCCCGACTTTGAGGCGACTGGTATGCCTACTCTTGCCGGTGTGGATGGCTCTTTGACGGAGGTGTCTTACTTTTGGGCACCAGCCGCGAACGGTTCGAACCTCCGCGCACGAGGCATGACGTTGGGCACATTGCCCACCGAAGTGCTGCTTGCTCCGGAGCTGGACATCGAGGGCAACCTTTTTGCACAGAAACCTGCTGTGGGCGCGTATGCGGTGACACAGACGGCTATTCAGTATGAAGAGACGACAGAAGCCCTCATTGTCTATGTGGACGCGGAGTGTACCGTG
Organism: uncultured Bacteroides sp.; assembly: GCA_944320295.1. Classification (GTDB taxonomy): domain Bacteria; phylum Bacteroidota; class Bacteroidia; order Bacteroidales; family Bacteroidaceae; genus Bacteroides. The sequence goes on along the minus strand of CALUGY010000069.1, from coordinate 9,130 downwards.
GCCAGCCACAACGGCAATTCGTGGCAGACTGCATACCGCTCGCTCAACGAGGCGGTGGCTTATCTGGCTTCACTTCCTTCCGACCAGGTGAACGGCAAGCGACTGGAAGTGCATGTGCTTGAAGGCGACCTGTGGCCGCGCTATGCCTTTACCAACCTCGACCCGAAGACGGCCACAGTAAGCATTCCGGCCACGGCCAGCGATGCTACCTTATATATTTATGGTGGCTATTCGCGCTCCACGCACGAGCGCAACCCCTTGCTCTACCGCTCCATGATTAACGGCAACCACGAGGGCAAGATCCTGGAGGATGGCCTTTACCATTGCCTCACCGTGGAAACCGGGGCCAACGTGGTGCTTGACGGCTTCCATGTGGTGAACGGCTACGCGGCGGGCGAGGCCTCCGTGCAATACGGCGCGGGCATGTTGGTGCTGGGTAACGCGACCGTCACCGTGCAGAACTCCATCTTCGAAAACAACACGGCCTTGGAGGGTGCGGCCATCGATGCGCGCGACGCCACCCTCACCCTGACCAACTGTGTGGTGAACAACAATACCAACCGGACGGAGGCGGCGCAGGTCATCAATTGCCAAAATCTGACTTTGAACCACGTGACGGTGGTGAACAACATCGGGGCGGCTCCTTCACAAATGGGCGGCAGCTCTTTCTCGGCGGGGAATACGTCGGACAACCCGCAGCAGACGCTGGCCGTAAGTTCGGCTAACTTTGCCAACCCCACCAACAAGCAAGGGGCCACGCTGGGCTTTGACACCTACTTCGGCGGTTACTCCAACTTTACACCGAACACCAGCTCCGCCGAGGCAGGTAAGTTGATAAACAAGGCTACCGGCTCTCTCTCCGACCTGACTACGGACATTGCCGGCAACGAGCGCAGCCTGGGCGGCACGCCGGATTTGGGTGCCTATGAAGCCAACCTGCCCAAGAATGGCAGCGTGATTTATGTCACACAAGATGGTGCAGGTACAATGGATGGTTCGTCATGGGAAAACGCCATTGCGGGCAACCTGATTTATGATATAAATAGTGGTAAAGTAGAAGGGGATATTCCTACAACAAATAGCCACTACATAGGCTTCTATGATGCTACGGCGCGTCCTTACGGTGAGACTTCGGGTGCCAGCAAGCTGTTCTTCGAGCATTTGGATGAAAGGAATCTGGAGGCGGCCAATGTGAATTATCGTACAGAGACGCATGACGGGGTAACCCATGTGACCGGTGCGTCCGAGATAAACATCCGGAATCAACGTGATGAGCGATATGTCGGCGGTCTGCAATATGCCGTGGAGCGCGCAGCCGCATCGGCCACCGATGACACCAGAGTGCAAGTCTGGGTGGCCGGAGGCACATATACTGACTACAAAGGTTTTGTGATTCGCGACAAGGTGGAAGTGTTGGGTGGCTTCCCTAATGAGGGTACGCCAGGTTTGGACGACCGGCATCCGTTGGTGTCGCAATACATTCCGGTCAATGAAGAATCAGAAGAACTTACTGTGAGTACATATGAAACCATCTTGCAGGTACAAGATTTTAACCCGATAGATAATGTTAATAGCTTGCCCGAAAGAACTCGCAAGCCTGTGCTTTTTCAGCCGGATGTGTGCCTGCCGACGAAGTCTCCTTCAGGGCGTGAGTCTTCTTTCTCTTATTGGGAATGGCATGACGGTTTTTTAGGAATAGGGCGTGGATGGGAAAATCATGGTTATGGAAGCTCCGTGCCCGAGACAACGGATGATGGCCTTTCCAACACTTACCGTTGGGAAAGTCAAGAAGGCGGATATGTGGAATATGAAGGTGCTATATGGGATGGTTTCACCATTCGCCACGGTTTTTATACCGATTACCAGGCCAACCGTGACGGCGGTGCGGGCGTGCGCATGTTCCGTGGCGTGACCCTGCAAAACTGCGTGGTAACGGAAAACTACTATGGGGCTGATAATTGTTCGCGTGGTGCAGGCATCTATTGCGATGGTGCCAACAGTATGGTAATCAATTGCTTTATCTTGAACAACCGCAACGAAGGCAATGAATCGTATGGTGGCGGTATGTACATGATTCTCGGTACGGGATATAACAACTTGGTGGCCAACAATTATGCGGGGAGCAATGGTGGCGGCATCTATATTGAAGCGGCCACATTCTACAATAATACAATTGCTTATAACCGGTCGGATGCCACAGGTGATAAGCAAGAGGGCACGGGAGGCCTGCATCAATATTATAGCAACCAGTATAGTGGCTCCAATCTTCATCTGTACAACTGCCTGTTTTATGGAAACCAAAGAGGTGCTTTAGGTTTTGAAGATGTCACAAAGTTCAACGGTGCCCACTATTGCTATGTACAATCGGAAACTGCTTTGAGTACCGACATACGAAATCGCTTGCATAATTCTGTTTACGGTACGGATCTTGACAATCCTTTTGAATTGGGCAATGGAGCACAAGCAGCTAATAATTTCCGTTTAAATGGTACAACATTATGTTTGAACCATGGTACGGACGATTTGGGGCAAGATGCTTCAGGTAATGAGATTGTTCTCCCCGAAACCGACGTAGACTTCACCGCCCGAATCAAGGACTGTACGGTGGACATCGGCGCCTACGAGCGCAACAACCAAGACAATGTAAAACCCGATGCCTACGGCGTATACTACGTGACGCAGAACGGTGCGGGCACAGCCAACGGCAGTTCGCTGGACAACGCCGCCTGTGCCATGAAACTGCAAGAGGTGCTCAATGCGGCAGGCGAACGCGCCAAGACAGAGCAGACCGCCATTGTCAAGCTGGCAGGCTACAAAAGCAACTCATTCACCTACCACGCCAACACCCTGAGCAACCCCGACGACCCACAGAGCTACACCTACGTGATACCCTACGGTGTGACGGTGATGGGCGGATACAACGAAGCCGATCCGGACAGTTGGAGCGACGACGCCCGCAATGCCGCCCAATACATGACGGTACTCAGCGCGATATACGAGCCGACGAGCGCCACCGCCGAAAGCGTGAACGGCTACCACGTGGTGACCTTCGGCGAGAAACCCGAAGGTTGGACGGGCGCAGACAAACGCACCATACTGGATGGAGTATATCTGGAGGATGGCAAAGCCGCGTCCATGGCGGGCACGGGCAACCCCAATACCCGTGGCGGCGGAGCCATCGTGCCGGCGTGGGCGCATGTGCGCAACTGCGTGGTGCGTAACTGCGAGGCCATAGAGGGCGGCGGACTGTATGTGATGCCCGGCGGCATCGTGTCCGGCTGCGGCGTGATGCTCAACACCGCTGAGACCGGCGCGGGCATCTATGCTAATGGGGAAGGTGTTGATGAAGGCAACCGCGCCCACCTGGTATCGTCCACCGTGACGGACAACACGGCTACTTCCACCGGCGGCGGCCTCTATCTGGAGGACGGCGCCATGATGGTGAGCAACTCCGTGCTGTGGGGCAACACCGCCCCGTCGGACAAGAACGTGAGCGGCGTGCTGAGCCAGACATTCAAGGACGAGATTTGGGCAGCTGTGGAGACGGTAGAGGGCGGTGAGTTCTATCCTGTCAACCACTCCTTCGTGGAGACCTACGAGATGCCCTCCAACTTCGAGAACACGGCCATGGAGAGCGATGAAGACCTTTACTTCGCCAACGAATACCGCACGCCGAAGGCTTATTCACCCCTTATCAAGCACGGTATGGATGCGGAGTATCATAATAGCATGGTAGAGAAATTGGGGATTGCGGAGACCGACATGCAGGGCATTGCGCGTGAGCAGCAAGGTGCGAAGCGGATAGATGCTGGTGCATACGCTTTTGAGGGCGGCCTGATACCCACCGACGTACTGATAACCCGCATCTTCGTGTCGCAAGGAGCCAACGTGAAATTGGGTGACAATATCAATATGGACGACTACATGGGCCGCACTTTCTACACCTCGTTGTCGTGGCTGGACGATGCGCTGGAGTACATCCGCGAGATAAGGAAGACTTCGTTGGCCAATGAAAATACGAAATTCGAGATATTGCTGGCCAAAGGCACCTACAAGCCGAGCTACCGTCGTACGGATGCCGCAACGGGAGCGGTGAGCCACCGGCAAAACTCCTACGTCATTCCGCAGGGTGTGAGTATCTATGGCGGCTTTGAGGGGACGGAAGCCATATCTTCCTCCGACATAATAAGTGTGCCGGGTGTGGACGGCGTGACATTCACGGCCGATGGTGACATAAGCGAAATCCTTAATGCCCGTGCATGGTCGGACTTCAACCAAAACGGCATTGCCGAGTCATGGGAATTGACCAATCAAACTATACTCTCAGGTAACGTCAATACCTCGGAGACCGCACGGAACGTCTACCACGTGCTCTATGCCGATGCGGGAAGTGCCGTAACGCTGAACCCCATCGTCTTGGACGGCCTGACGGTGATGGAGGGCGAGACGGTAGCTACCCTGTCGACAGATGCGGATAATAACGAGGTGGGCCGTGGTGCAGGGCTGTACAGTAACGGCGTGCCTGTGGTGGTGAACCGTTGTCGCTTCATCAACAACTATGCTGTGCGAGGTGGAGCTATCTATGTGCGCAATGCCGACCTCTCGGTTTTGGGCTCTATTGTGGCGGGCAACGGCCCAGTAGAGGGCTGCGCGGGGTCGGATGCCGCCGGAGGTGCCGTCTACCTCTCCGGTAGCGGGAAGGCATGTACGTTCCGTGCCGTCAATACCCTGTGGGTGAATAACGAGACCGCAGGTCGTGGTGGTGCGATAGCCACAGGGCAAAATGGCCAGTCGGTGTCCGTGTCGCTCATGAACAATACCTTTGCACGCAACAAGGCTTGTAATGGCGAGTCCGTGGCCAGCCTTGGTAGCGGCACGAATACCATCACCAACACGGCCATGTGGGGCAACGAAGGCACTACCGGCCTCTTGTCTGGTAATGTCACGGTATCCCACTCTGCTGCCGATGCCCTGTTGAAGGGGACGGATAATATTGAACTTGCCGCAGATAACATGTCGGTATCCGGTCCGCGCTTCGCCAAACCGTCGGGTACGGCGGGTGTCGCAGGGAATGATGCCAACAACCAATGGAATCCGGCTTCCATCTCCGTACTGACGGATGCCGGAGACGGTACAGACCCTATAAATGGAGATGCAACCGGTGCTTATGAAAGTTGGTGGGTAAATGCCGGGCTTGGCGAATATAAGGATCAGTATATGGGTGACGCAAACTACTCGCGTTATGCCGGTCCATTGGATGATGACGGAAAGCCTACCGATAAGCCGATAGATATCGGGCTGTATGAGTACCAGTATAAACCGGCATTTGCAGAACTGGATATTGTTTATGTGGCCACACAAGAGAGTGGCGACGGCAGCGGCGGCAGCTGGGCCAACGCCACGTCCGACTTGCGCGGGGCCATTGTGGCCATGGCCAACCCCACCGGAGGGGAAAAGACGGACAAGGAAGTGCGTATTCGCAATGGGGAATACTCCATGCCCAGGCTTTCTGCAGGAGATGCTTATTCGTTGATTATGGCTGAGAGCAAGGATTATAGTACTTCGCTCACCATACGCGGATCCTACAACGCTTCGGGCGTGCAGGACTATGCCAACCCTACGGTCATCACCACGCACGAGCAGAGCGTGACCAGCACGGGGCGTTTGCTCAACCTGCAAACTAACGGCAAGCCCGTCACCATAGACGGCCTGAGCTTCATCAATAAGCGCACGGACGGCGGCTTGGGCGTGGAGGCCACGGTGGATGCCGACGGCTCGCTGGCCTTGACGCACGTGGCTTTTCGCATGAACCATGGCGGCGCGCTGAAGCTGACAGGGGACGACCAGACCTTGATAGCCAATGCCCTCTTTGCCGATAGTAAAGGTACGGGCCTCGATGTGGCAAGTGGCGCGGACAACGTGACGGTAGTAAACGCCACCTTCGCCAATAACGGCACGGACATGTCCCAAGGGCTGACAAAGGTCTACAACACGGTGTCTTGGAATAACACAACTCAAAACCTCGCATTGGACGAGGCCACCCAAGGCAACGTGGCCATCGCCAGCAGCACGGCAAACGACGACATGCAGGCTGGCCCGAACTTCGTAGACCCGGAGAATGCCGAGGTGCTCTCGCGCGACTACCACATCTACCCGAGCCTTACTTTGCTGAACAAGGGCAGCAACGAGGCATATATAAATAATGTATTGGGAGGCGATGAAACCCTGCTGGCTGCAGAGAAAGACTTGGGCGGTACTGTCCGCCGGGTGGAGACCATTGACGTGGGTGCCTACGAATATGCCGCTCCCTTGCAACCGGTGGTATATGTGAAGGACGGCGTGGTAGGTGGAGACGGCAGCGGCGACAGCTGGGTCAATGCCATAGCCGGGCGAGACCTGCAAGGCGCGGTCAACCTGGCCGGCATCTATGCACAGGGGAAGCAGGAAGAGAATGCTGCGGGCATTGTCTTCGTGCACCGCAACGTGACGCTCAACACTCCGCTCAACGTGTCGCTCGGCAATACCAGGGTGTATGGCGGCATGAATGACGAGACGGGTGCCGATGCTGCCGGCATACTGGGTAAACGCCAAGGTTTGCTTACTGCTTCGGGGCATTCCACTTTAAACGGTGCGCTACACCTGGCAGCCGAGGGTAGCGTAGTGGACGGCTTTGAGGTGACGGGCGCGGCCACCATAGAGAACGGCATGCTCTCCACTTCCATCGTGAAGCCAGGTGCAACCCTGAACGGCGGCATCCTCTACAACACGCTGTTGGAAGGCAGCGTGACGGGCACCGGTGAAGTGGTGAATGTTACTGCTACGGGCACATTGCCTTCGGACGCAAAGAACAGCCGCGCCTCGGTAACGGGCGATAATACTTACGTAACGGAAGGCTACTGGGCGTACCAGCTGATGGAAACTTCGACGGACATAGATAAAGGCAACACACAAGACATCACGAAGTACATGACGCTGGCCGGGCACGAGAAAGACATTTCCGGTACCAGTCGTGTGCGCGGCAAGGTGGACAACGGCTGCTTTGAGACATGGAACATTGCCACGACCGCCAAAACGCCGGAAGTTACCGCAGCCGACCGCCCCACCAACAAGCACGTGGTATATGTGCGTGCCGGGCAAGAGCTGTCCATCGCTGCCGGCGTATATCCCGACAGGGGGACGGCCTTCACCCCCGGCTTCCTCCTGCTGGAGCACCAAGCCGGCCTGCGCGGCAACTGCAACCACATAGACCTGACAAACTTTGCCGTGGAGCGTAATATGCCCGCTTCAGGTAGCGACTTGGCTTATATGCCATTCGCTGTGACGAAGACGGAAAACCCCGGCAACGTGACAATGAAAGCTTACGACGGTGCGACGCGTGCCGCTTACCACTATAAGTTCAACGGGGAAGAAAGCGCATGGCAGGATGTCACTACGTATGCCGGAAATGCCGGCGTATTGTTGGAGAATACGGCAGGCTCGGAAGCCTGTGTGCGCTTCTATGGAAAGAGCTATACAGAGGATGCAAGTGGGAAGTCTGTTAAGTTGACACAATACAACTTCCGGGAGCCGTGGCGCGATAATAGCAAGGAAGGCAACCGCTTTACCCACAAGGAAAACATGGGCTGGAACCTCTTCGGCTCGCCCTACCTCTGCGCCATGAACTATGCCGACATGGAGTATGGACGCATGATTTACGGTACCACAGAGTATACGCCTGTCGACACGGAAGACGCTGCGGAGGGACATGTGCCCGCAGGCGATGCCGTGTTCACGCAGACGGCTACCTTGAAGACGGAGGAGACGTTCAGCGTGGAGCACCCGGCAATTGCCAGTGGCGCGGCCTACCAGACGGCGGACGGCGACCTGACGCTGGCTCTGTCGTCGGATAGCGGTACCGATGTGCTTCGCCTCCATGCGGTGGATGATGCTGATGCCTCGGTTGAGTTCGACATGGCTTCCGACGGCGTGAAGTGGATGAACCCCGACCCCTCCGTGCCGCAAATCTATGCCGGGCGCAACGGCGGACGCTACTCGCTGTTGTCGGCTGTGGGACGTGAGAGCGGTGCAGCCATCGGCATCCGTACCAGCCAGGCGGGCAACTATGTCATCAGCGTGCCCGACACGTGTGACACGTCCGCCTACGAGGCCGTGATGCTGACCGACGCGCACACCCATGCCGTGACCGACTTGCTCAAGTCGCCCTATACCTTCTCCCTCTCTGCGGGGGGTGATGTGGAGGGCCGTTTCACGGTGAATTTCGTCCGCATGGATGAGGAGCGCACGGACGGCATCCGGGTTTACTCGCCCGCCTACGGGCAGATAGCCGTGGAAGGCATAGCTTCCGGCTACGTGCTCCGCCTGTACGACGTGACCGGCCGCCTTGTGGAGACGCGCGTGGCTACAGCGGAGCGCGAAACGTTCGGTGCATTGCCGCGCGGCATCTACCTCGTGCAGGTGCTCGATGCCGACAAGAAGCCGCAAAAGACGGGAAAAGTATCGGTACTTTAATAAATTAAGAATGAAGAATGGCCGCGTGGCGGCGGGGGATTTTTCATTTTGCCGTCAATGGCAGCCATTCTTCATCCTTAATTAAAGTAGATTCTTCATTATTAAGTTCTTCTCCCACCGCGATCCACACTTCTTCGCCCAGCCTCCTGACGAGGTGGTGGAGCCACAGGTGCGAGTTCGATTTCCAGAAGCAACTGCGCGCCGTGCGCGTGCAGTTTGTGCCCCAGCACGAGGGGTAACCCTAAAGGCTTCGTGGCTATGCGCAACCTCGTGTCCAAAGGTATGGAGTAGCTGGCTTACGACCCTACCAGTCTGGATGGCTCGGAGGGGGGGTACGCTGGGTATTACGGGCTACGTGGAGTGAGCTGTAAGAGAGGGGCGGCGAGCTATCGATGCAGTATGTGTATATCGTTGATTATCAATAGTATAGCACTCTAAAAGGTACAACCAGTAGGTTGGCAAGTATCTGAGAATGTGTAAGTTAGTGATTTTTAGCACCATTCTCGGCTTGTACCTCCATTTTAGAAAGTAAAAGTAAGTGTAATTTCTTGAATATCAAAATATGCGGTACAAAAACTTGTGAAAAATGCCGTTTTTTGATGAGAAAAGGTACAAAAATGGC
>CALUGY010000068.1 GCA_944320295.1 uncultured Bacteroides sp. | reverse complement strand
CGTGCTTTCCGCCCCCCGCCCCGGACGTGCCGGGGCCATGCGCGGGACGTGTCGGGGGCGCGGGCGCGGCATGTCGGGAGCGGGCTGGGAACATGTCCGGGGCAAATGCGTGGAATATACATTATATATAGGTATGCTACGTGACGTTGAAAGCGTGTTGGCAGGTCCTTGTTTTGCCTGTGCTGATGTTTTTTCTTATCAATAGTTCCATTTTCTTGGGATATTTATCTGCCATTTTTTTGCAATATTTTGTATTGCATTTCTTTTTTATATCAAAAGCTTTTTCGTACTTTTGGGCGGTCGCTGATGTAAGCGCTGATAGGCATTTATAATAGTTTACTATATAGAATTTATTATGGAAAACAAGATTCAGGAGTTGGCAGATAAAATATACCATGATGGTGTAGAAAAAGGTAATATAGAAGCGGATAAAATTGTGCGGCAGGCACAAGAAGAGGCTTCGAGTATCATAGAAAATGCCCATAAAGTTGCAGACTCTATAGTAAATGCGGCACGCAAAGAGGCTGACAAGCTATCTGAGAATGCAAAGTCTGACTTGCACCTGTATGCGGAGCAGGCTGTGAATGCCTTGAAATCAGAAGTTGCCACGTTGCTGACGGACAAGATAGTGCGTTCGGATGTGAAGAAATTGTTCAGCGATGAGAACTTCTTGCACTCCTTAATCCTTGCCATGGCTAAAAACTGGCTTGAGAACGAACCTGTCGTTATTTCCACACAGGATGCGGAAAAATTGAACGCTTATTTTCTGAGCGAAGCCAAAGATTTGTTGGATAAAGGGCTTAAGATTGAGCAGGTAAATGGCCTTAAGACCTCTTTCTCCATAGCTCCGGCAGATGGTTCGTATAAGATAAATTTTGGTGAAGAAGAATTCGTCGATTATCTAAAGTCGTTCTTGAGACCACGTTTGTTGGAAGTCTTGTTTTGAAAATCTTGTGGGGAAAACATGAGCAAGTATTATTATTTGATATCAGGTCTGCCATCATTGTCGTTTGATGGCGAAAGGCTTGACTATAGATTGGCAGATTTCAAGTCGGATTTCTATCCTTTCCTTTCTGACGATGATAAGATGATAGTGGACTTGTTCTTTCTACAATATGATAATGCGAATGTGTTGAAGTTACTGAAAAGTGCGGATTCTGCAATTGAACGTGTAGGTAATTATTCGCCTGAGGTCTTGTCGGAGTACATTTCCTCCTTGAAGGAAGGAGATGTGATATCTTCTGACAAATTCCCCTCCTATTTGTCTGCTTTTATTCTGGACTATTTAAGTTCTTCTGTGGAAGATGATGTTTATCATGAGAATCAATTGACAGCTTCGTATTATGCTTATGCCATGATGTGTAAGAATCACTTTGTATCTTTGTGGTTTGAGCTCAATTTGAACATGAATAATATCTTGTTAGCGTTGACTGCCCGTAAATATCAGCAGGATGTAGCTTCCCTTATTGTAGGGAATACGGATGTGTGTATGGCTTTGCGCACATCGAAGGCTCGTGATTTTGGCTTGAGTGATGATGTAGATGCAATGGATAGGTTGATAAGGATAAGCGAAATGGAAAATCTGTTGGAGCGGGAGCGGGCTATTGATTTGTTCCGTTGGGATTGGTTGGAAGAACATACTTTTTTCAATGTATTCTCGATTGAGCGTTTGTTCGCTTTCTTACAGCAGGTGGCTATCACGGAACGCTGGTCTTTGTTGGATAAGGAAAATGGGAAGAAAATGCTCAATGGTGTTATCGCAAAATTGAGGAGTGAAATAGAAATTCCTGTCGAAAGTTAAAAATGTAATTATTGATATGGCAACAAAAGGAACTGTTAGCGGAGTAATCTCTAATATGGTGACCCTTCAGGTAGATGGACCGGTTGCACAGAATGAAATTTGTTATATTTCTGTCGGTGACGACAAGTTGATGGCAGAAGTGATAAAAGTAGTGGGTGAATTGGTCTATGTGCAGGTGTTTGAGAGTACTCGCGGCTTGAAAATGGGGGCGCAAGCGGAGTTTACCGGTCATATGCTTGAGGTGCTCTTGGGGCCGGGAATGCTTTCGAAGAACTATGATGGTTTGCAGAACGACCTTGATAAAATGGAGGGCGTTTTTTTGCATAGAGGCCAGTATACATATCCGTTGGATAAGCAGCGGAAGTGGCATTTCCTGCCATTGGCACAAGTCGGCGACAAGGTAGAAGCTGCGGCTTGGTTAGGGCAGGTCGAAGAAAACTTCCAGCCTTTGAAGATAATGGTTCCTTTTGGTCAAAAGGGAAAATGTACGATAAAATGGCTTGCTGCGGAGGGCGAGTATTGTATAGAGGATACTGTTGCTGTCCTTATTAATGAAGAAGGGCGTGAAATAGCAGTCAATATGATACAAAAGTGGCCGGTAAAGAGGGCTATGGTGAATTATAAAGAGAAGCTTCGCCCGTTTAAACTGTTGGAGACAGGTGTGCGTGTCATAGATACGTTGAATCCTATGGTGGAGGGCGGTACAGGGTTTATTCCCGGACCTTTCGGTACAGGAAAGACCGTCTTGCAACATGCTATTTCTAAACAAGCGGAAGCCGATATTGTAATTATTGCGGCATGTGGAGAACGTGCTAATGAAGTCGTGGAAATTTTTACGGAGTTCCCTGAACTGGTGGATCCCCATACGGGCCGTAAACTGATGGAACGTACCATCATTATTGCCAATACTTCAAACATGCCAGTGGCAGCTCGTGAAGCATCCGTTTATACAGCAATGACGATGGCCGAATATTACCGGGCGATGGGGTTAAGAGTGCTATTGATGGCAGACTCTACATCGCGTTGGGCACAAGCCTTGCGTGAGATGTCGAACCGTATGGAGGAACTTCCAGGGCCAGATGCTTTTCCAATGGATTTGTCTTCTATCATATCAAATTTCTACGGGCGTGCTGGCTATGTGGTTTTAAATAACGGCAAGTCGGGTTCAATCACTTTTATTGGAACAGTATCGCCAGCCGGTGGTAATTTGAAAGAACCAGTTACTGAAAATACCAAGAAGGTGGCCCGTTGTTTCTATGCACTTGAACAAGATCGTGCAGACAAAAAACGTTACCCTGCTGTTAATCCGATAGAATCATATTCAAAGTATATAGAATACCCTGAATTTGAGGAATACATTTCGAAGCACATAGGTAACACGTGGATTCAGAAAGTCAATGAGCTAAAGACTCGTTTGCAACGAGGGCGAGAGATTGCCGAACAGATTAATATCTTGGGCGATGACGGCGTACCAACCGAGTATCATGTGGTGTTCTGGAAGTCGGAACTTATAGATTTTGTCATATTGCAACAGGATGCGTTTGATGAAATAGATGCTGTTACTCCGATAGAACGGCAAGAGGAAATGTTAGACTTGGTGATTGATATATGCCATACTGAGTTTTCTTTTGATACCTTTACCGAAGTCATTGATTATTTTAAGAAGATGATAAACATCTGTAAACAGATGAACTATTCAGAGTTCCGTTCAGAACGATATCAGCAATACCATTCACAGTTGCAGGAGTTGATAAACGAACGGAAGAGATAGCTTTTATAGAGTTTAAGTATGGTCTTGAATTGAATAAAATCATGGGAACAAAAGCTTTTCAGAAAATATATACCCATATCACACAGATAACCAAGGCAACGTGCTCGTTGAGAGCGTCGGGAGTGGGATATGAGGAGTTGGCTACAGTAAACGGTAAGTTGGCTCAAGTGGTGAAGATAGTAGGAGACAATGTGACCCTACAGGTTTTTGAGGGGACGGAAGGCATTCCAACTGATGCGGAGGTTGTATTTTTGAGCAAGCCTCCTACGCTGAAAGTTAGTGAACAGTTGGCGGGACGTTTCTTCAATGCTTTTGGCGAACCAATAGATGGTGGACCTATGGTGGAAGGTAAAGAAGTGGAAATCGGTGGTCCTTCTGTAAATCCGGTACGTCGTAAACAACCGTCGGAATTGATAGCTACGGGCATTGCAGGCATCGACTTGAACAACACGTTAGTGTCTGGGCAGAAGATACCTTTTTTTGCCGACCCTGATCAACCGTTTAACCAAGTGATGGCCAATGTGGCACTTCGTGCGGCGACAGACAAGATTATACTTGGTGGTATGGGCATGACCAATGACGATTATCTGTACTTCAAGAATATCTTTTCTAATGCAGGAGCGCTTAATCGCATAGTCTGTTTTATGAACACTACAGAGAATCCACCTGTAGAGCGTTTGTTGATTCCTGATATGGCTTTGACTGCTGCAGAGTATTTCGCTGTGGAGAAGAACGAGAAAGTATTGGTATTATTGACAGACATGACATCTTATTCTGATGCATTGGCCATCGTGTCCAATCGTATGGATCAGATTCCTTCGAAAGACTCTATGCCGGGTTCCTTATATTCCGACTTGGCAAAGATATATGAGAAGGCAGTACAGTTCCCAACTGGTGGCTCTATTACGATTATTGCTGTTACTACTCTTTCCGGAGGTGATATCACGCATGCTGTTCCAGACAATACAGGATATATTACTGAGGGGCAGTTGTTCCTGCGCCGTGATAGTGACATTGGAAAAGTAATCATTGACCCATTCCGTTCATTATCCCGTTTGAAGCAGTTGGTTACTGGGAAGAAAACCCGTAAAGACCATCCGCAAGTAATGAATGCAGCTGTCCGTCTTTATGCAGATGCGGCAAATGCCAAGACCAAGTTGGAAAATGGCTTTGATTTGACGGACTATGATGAACGTACTTTGGCTTTTGCCAAGGATTACTCTAATCAATTGTTAGCGATAGATGTGAACCTGAACACAACGGAGATGCTCGATGTGGCATGGGGACTCTTTGGAAAATACTTCCGTGCAGAGGAAGTAAATATCAAGAAAGAACTGGTTGATGAGTTCTGGCCAAAAACTGGAACGGAAAGTTAATCATTAATTACTTGGACAGAAGTGGCAATTAAGTTTCAATATAATAAGACTTCTTTGCAGCAGTTGGAAAAGCAGCTGAAGATACGTGTCCGTACTCTTCCCATTATTAAGAATAAGGAAAGTGCTTTGCGTATGGAAGTGAAACGCTGTAAAGCCGAAGCCGCTACATTAGAGAAAAGTTTGGACGAAAAAGTGCAGGCTTACGAGGATATGTTGGCACTTTGGTGTGAATTCGACCCTTCATTGGTGGCTGTTGACAATGTTCATATGGGAGTGAAGAAAATAGCTGGAGTCTGCGTGCCTTTGCTCGAGAAAGTTGATTTTAAGGTGCGTCCCTACAGTATGTTTAATGCTCCGAGATGGTATGCCGACGGCCTGCATCAGCTCCAAGAATTGGCTCGTATAGCCATTGAATGCGAGTTTACCGTAGCAAAACTGAATTTGCTGGAATATGCGCGCAAGAAGACAACCCAGAAGGTGAATCTGTTCGAGAAGGTGCAGATTCCTGGTTATGAGGATGCTTTGCGTAAAATCAAGCGTTTTATGGAGGATGAGGAGAACCTCTCGAAATCGTCGCAGAAAATCATGAAGTCCCATCATGAAAGGAAGGAGGGAGACGTATGATTGCAAAAATGAAGAAACTGACGCTCTTGGTGTATCATAAAGAGTACGAACACTTTCTGATGCAATTGCGTGAATTGGGAGTAGTTCATATAGTGCAAAAGCAATGTGGGCAATTGGATGAAGGTTTGCTGCAATTGCTTCAGAAGCATGCCCACTATAAGGATATATATAAAAAAATGCTTTCCCGGGCAACCGGGCAGGCCGAGGAGGGAAAGCCTGTTGAGGAAAAACTTGACGGTGATACTCTCGTGGCTCTTTATGAATCTTTGTGCAACAAAGTACAAGACTATATGGCTTCGCTTGCTTCGGTCGACAAAGAGATTTCTCAAATGGAGAGTTGGGGAGATTTCAGTTGGGATACAGTTAAAAGTTTGGAGCAAGCCGGATATCATATCCGCTTCTATGTGTGTCCAAAACGGGACTATGATGATACTTGGTCAGAACAATACAATGCAATCGTAATAAACGAAGACAAAGGAAACTTGTATTTTGTCACCGTTACCCCGGATATTCCCTCGTTGGATATAGAACCTGTACGGCTTCCCGCGCAGAGCTTGTCAGAATTGAGGAATAAAAGGGTTGCAGCTGAAGAATCCATTACCCAGGCTCAAGATGCATTAGATAGCTTCTGCCGGAGCCATTGCAGCATGATGGCGCGGGCATGTGTGAAGTCGCGTGAGGACATAGACCTCTTAGGCGTGAAGCTGAATGGCGAAGCTTTGGCATCGGGCAGCGTAATCTTGCTTGAGGGATGGATTCCGGAAGAAAACGAGCCGGAGGTGAAAGACTTCCTTGACAAGAGCGGTATCTATTACGAGATGAGGAATGCCACGAAAGAAGATGCTGCTCCCATCAAGTTCAAGAACAACCCCTTTGTCCGCATGTACGAGGTGCTGACCAAGATGTATGGCATGCCCGATTATGCGGAATTTGACCCGACGCCACTTATCGCGCCCTTCTTCACCTTGTTCTTTGCCTTCTGCATTGGTGATGCGGGCTATGGGCTTATTCTGATAGCATTGGCCTTGTTCTTGAAACGGAAACTCTCGAAGTCGCTATCCGGCATCTTGAATCTGGTCATCACGTTGGGAGCGGTTACCGCGGTGTTCGGCACCATACTGGGGACATGCTTCGGCGTATCCCTCTTCGACTTGGAGCTGCCCGGTTGGTTGAAACAGTTCATGATTGTGGGCAAGGTGGATGGAACCAGCTTCGACAAGCAGATGCTGCTGGCCTTGATAATCGGTGTGGTGCACATCTGCATTGCCATGACGGTAAAGGCCATTGGCGAGACGGTGCGCTACGGCTTCCTGAACTCGTTGAGCACGTGGGGCTGGCTCTTGCTGGTCGTGGGATTCATCGTCACGGGCAGCCTGTCCTTCTTCCAGCTCATATCGGAACATGTCTCCACATGGGCTTTCGCCATCATAGGCGGAGTGGCGGCCATAGGCATCTATCTGCTGAACAATATCCACAGGAATGTGCTGTTGAACATTGGTGCAGGCATTTGGGATACGTACAACATGGCCACCGGTCTGATGGGAGACACGCTTTCTTACATCCGCCTCTATGCCTTGGGATTGGCCGGGGGAATGCTTGGCGGCGTGTTCAACCTGCTGGCCTTCCAGGTAAACGATGCGGCCGGGGGCGTGCTGGGTTGGATATGCTGCGGATTGATATTGGTATTCGGCCATTCGTTGAACATCGCCATGTCATGTTTGAGCGCGTTCGTGCATCCGCTACGTTTGACATTCGTGGAATATTTCAAGAACTCCGGATACGACGGCAAGGGCGAGCCGTATAAGCCCTTTGCACTCGCGAAAGATATTAATGGGAAAAACAAATAAAACAGAACAATTATGAATGAGATTTTAGGTTATCTGGGTTTGGGCCTGATGCTGGGCCTTTCCGGAATAGGAAGTTGTTACGGGACGACCATCGCGGGCAATGCAGCCGAAGGCGCTTTGAAGAAAGAGCCGGGCAAGTCGGCCAGCTACATGATTTTGTCCGCCTTGCCGGCCACGCAGGGGCTTTACGGTTTTGTGGCTTTCCTGATGTACATGGGTAAGGATTTTTCTGCCGACGGCCCGCTGATGCTCGGCATCGGCCTGGGTGTGGGGCTGGTGTGTCTCATTTCCGCCATCCGCCAAGGGCAGATTTGCGCTAACGGCATCGCCAGCATTGCGCAAGGCCATGACGTGCAGACCAACACGATGATTTACGCGGCCCTGCCGGAGTTTTACGCCATCTTGTCGCTCGTGGCCGCGCTGATGATGATTTGATATGCGGCGCCGGCCGCCATATTCCGCCCTCCGGAAGCAGCTCTTCCGGAGGGCATTTCTTTTTGTCCTATCACGTCCTGTGCACTCCCTTCAGCCAAGCTGTTGCCTTTGCTTAGCCGAGGCATCGCCTTTGCTTAGCCGAGGCATTGCCTTTGCTTAGCCAAGACATCGCCTTTGCTTAGCCGAGGCGTTGCCAACGTCCAGAGGTGGTGCGCACGTCCTTTTTCCGCCCCGGGCGGCTCGGGCGTAAGCAGGCTTTTTAATGGTTTTTATAGGGAGTATGCTCCGACTTCCAATAATAATGTGTAATTTTGCACCCCAAACGAAAAACAGGGAAATATACATAACGTATGCTTAAAGAACGACTTATCCCCAACTACATTTTCGAGGCAAGCTGGGAAGTTTGCAACAAGGTCGGAGGCATCTATACCGTACTTTCCACCCATGCAAAGACATTGCAGGAGCAATTTCATGACAGGGTGCTGTTCATCGGCCCCGACGTGTGGCAAGGAAAGGAGAATCCCTCGTTTGTGGAATCGGAACATTTGTGCGAGGCCTGGCGCCTCCATGCCATAAACAAGGAGCACCTCCTTGTGCGCGTGGGCCGTTGGAACGTGCCCGGAGAGCCCATTGCCATTTTGGTGGACTTCCGCCCGTTTTTTGCCAATAAGAATACCATCTATACGGAGATGTGGAACCACTTCCAGGTGGACTCGCTGCATGCCTACGGCGATTATGACGAGGCATCCATGTTTGCTTACGCGGCGGGCAAAGTGGTGGAAAGCTTCTACCGCTACAACCTGACGGAGATGGACAAGGCCATATTCCATGCCCACGAGTGGATGACGGGCATGGGCGCGCTCTACTTGCAGACGGCCGTGCCCGAAATGGCCACCGTGTTCACCACGCATGCCACCTCCATAGGGCGCTCCATTGCCGGCAACAACAAGCCTTTGTACGACTATCTCTTTGCTTATAACGGCGACCAGATGGCGCAGGAACTCAACATGCAATCCAAGCACTCCATAGAGAAGCAGACCGCCCACTATGCAGACTGCTTCACCACCGTGAGCGAAATTACCGACAACGAGTGCCGCGAGTTGCTCGACAAGCCTGCGGATGTCATCTTGCTCAACGGCTTCGAGAGTAACTTCGTCCCGCAGGGAAGCACTTTTTCCGGCAAGCGCAAGCGTGCCCGTGCCTCTTTCTTGCACGTGGCAAGCTGCCTCCTGGGTGAACCGTTCGACGACGATACGTTGATTGTGGGCACCAGCGGACGCTACGAATTCCGCAACAAGGGTATCGACGTCTTCCTCGAAGCGATGAGCCGTCTGAATAAGGACAATGATTTGAAGAGGAAGGTAGTAGCCATAGTCAGCGTGCCGGGGTGGGTATCTGGGCCGCGTGACGACTTGTCGCAACGGCTGAAAAAACGGGAGAAGTTCACCACACCGTTGGAATGCCCTTTCATTACCCATTGGTTGCACGACATGGAGCACGACCAAGTGCTGGGCATGTTGCGCCACCTCGGCATGAACAATGCCCCGGAAGACAAAGTGAAAGTCATTTTCGTGCCGTGCTATCTCGACGGGAAAGACGGTATTTTTAACAAGGCTTATTACGATTTGATTCTTGGCGAAGACTTGACAGCCTATCCGTCTTATTATGAACCTTGGGGATACACGCCGCTGGAGAGTGTGGCTTTCCGCGTGCCGACCATTACCACCGATCTTGCCGGTTTTGGCCGTTGGGTGAACAGTTTGAAGGGCCAGGCGGGCATCGATACCGGGGTGGAAGTGCTTCACCGTTCGGACTATAACTATTCTGACGTGGCCGATGGCATCAAAGACACGATAGCGGCATTCGCCGGAAAAGAAGCCGACGAGGTGAAAAATATCCGCAAGTGTGCGGCACAAGTGGCCGAACAGGCCTTGTGGAAACACTTCATACAGCACTATTACGAAGCCTACGATTTGGCTTTGAAACGGGCGATGGCTCGTCAGCAAGTGGCTGTATGAGCAGTTTATGTGATGGAACTTTATAATCAATTAAAGCTTTTAAATAATGAAGATTAGAGTTAGTAATGTGAATACTCCAAACTGGAAGGACGTGAATGTCAGGTCGCACATTCCCGCCGAGTTGGAGAAATTGTCTGAACTGGCGCGTAACATTTGGTGGTCGTGGAACTACGAGGCTACCGAATTGTTTAGAGATCTTGATCCATCCCTCTGGAAAGAGGTGCATCAAAATCCGGTACTTCTGTTGGAACGTATGAGCTATGCCAAGCTTGAGGCACTTGCTAATGATAAAGTTATTTTGCGCAGGATGGAAGATGTTTATTCCAATTTCCGTCGCTATATGGATGTGACGCCGGACACGAAACGTCCTTCTGTAGCTTATTTCAGCATGGAATATGGATTGAACAGCGTGCTTAAGATTTATTCGGGCGGTTTGGGAGTCCTTGCCGGCGATTATTTGAAGGAAGCTTCTGATAGCAATGTGGACATGTGTGCTGTCGGTTTCCTGTACCGTTATGGTTATTTCACGCAATCGCTCTCCATGGATGGCCAACAAATTGCCAATTACGAACCGCAGAACTTTGGCCAGTTGCCCATCGACAGGGTGCTTGACGAAAATGGCCAGCAGTTGATTGTGGATGTTCCGTATCTGGATTATTATGTTCATGCTTTTGTATGGAGAGTGAATGTCGGCCGTGTTTCCCTCTATTTGCTGGATACGGACAATGAGTTGAACAGTGAGTTCGACCGCTCCATCACCCACCAGCTGTATGGTGGCGATTGGGAGAACCGCCTGAAGCAGGAAATCCTGTTGGGCATTGGCGGTATCTTGACGTTGAAGAAACTGGGCATCAAGAAAGATATCTATCATTGTAACGAGGGCCATGCGGCTTTGATAAACGTGCAGCGTATTTGCAACTACGTGGCCGAGGGACTGACTTATGAGCAGGCCATCGAATTGGTGCGTGCCTCTTCCCTCTATACCGTTCATACGCCGGTTCCTGCCGGGCATGACTATTTCGACGAGGGGCTGTTCGGCAAGTACATGGGTGGCTACCCTGCCAAGATGGGCATCAGTTGGGATGACTTGATGGACCTTGGCCGTAACAATCCGGGCGACAAGGGCGAACGTTTCTGTATGTCGGTGTTTGCCTGCAACACTTCGCAGGAAGTCAACGGCGTAAGCTGGTTGCACGGCAAGGTGTCGCAACAGATGTTCTCTTCCATCTGGAAAGGCTACTTCCCCGAAGAGAACCATGTGGGATACGTGACCAACGGTGTGCACTTCCCCACGTGGAGTGCAACGGAGTGGAAGCAACTTTATGCGGCTCACTTTGACGAAAGTTTCTGGTATGACCAATCCAATCCTAAGATTTGGGAGGCTATCTACAATGTGCCCGACGAGGAAATATGGAATACCCGTCTGGCGATGAAGAAGAAGTTGGTGGACTACATACGTAAGCAGTTCAGTAACACATGGCTCAAGAACCAGGGAGACCCTTCACGCATTGTCTCTTTGCTCGATAAAATCAATCCTAATGCTTTGTTAATAGGTTTTGGACGCCGCTTTGCCACTTATAAGCGCGCTCACCTGTTGTTTACGGACTTGGACCGTCTGGCTAAGATTGTCAATAACCCCAACTATCCTGTGCAGTTCCTGTTTGCAGGCAAGGCACATCCTTACGATGGGGCAGGGCAAGGGCTTATCAAGCGGATTATCGAAGTATCCCGTCGTCCTGAGTTCTTGGGTAAGATCATCTTCCTTGAGAACTATGACATGCACTTGGCCCGTCGCCTTGTGACGGGTGTGGACATCTGGCTGAACACGCCTACCCGTCCGCTCGAAGCTTCGGGTACGTCCGGCGAAAAGGCATTGATGAACGGTGTGTTGAACTTCTCTGTCCTTGACGGATGGTGGTATGAAGGTTACCGTGAAGGTGCCGGCTGGGCTTTGACCGATAAACGCACTTACCAGAACCAAGAGCACCAAGACCAGCTGGATGCTGCTACGATTTACAGCATACTTGAACAGGAAATCCTGCCTTTGTTCTATGCACGGAACAAGAAGGGATATTCTGAAGGTTGGGTTCGTACCATTAAGAATTCCATCGCCCAAATCGCGCCTCATTATACTATGAAGCGCCAACTGGACGATTATTATGCCAAGTTCTACAACAAAGAGGCAAAGCGTTTCCATGAATTGGCTGCGAACAATTACGCCAAGGCCAAGGAGATTGCCGCTTGGAAGAGCGAAGTGGTGGCTAAGTGGGACAGTATTGAAGTCGTGTCGTGCGACAAGAGCGAGGAATTGCAAAACGGTACCATCGAGAGTGGCAAGGAATACACGATAACTTATGTTATCGATGAGAAAGGCTTGAATGACAGCATCGGTTTGGAGCTGGTTACAACCTATTCCGCTGCTGACGGGAAGCAACAGATCTATTCCGTGGAGCCGTTTGAGATGGTTAAGCAAGAAGGTAACCTTTATACTTTCCGTTTGAAGCATAAGCTGGAGAATGCCGGCAGCTTTAAAGTGGCGTATCGTATGTTCCCGAAACATCCGGATCTGCCGCATCGCCAGGACTTCTGCTATGTTCGTTGGTTCATGTAAAACGACCTTTATTCCTTAATAACCGCAGGCTATCTGGCTATCAACAGATAGCCTGTTTCGTATCTACACTTTGCATGGTCGGTTAGTTAAAAGAATACTCCCATTGAAAAACGTCCGTGCAAACTTATGGCTTTGTGTAGGTCTTTGTGTATTTTTGCAAACGTTGTCGACGGGAGGCTTGTTAAAGGGAACCCGCCATTTGATTTGATATTATAAGAAGCAGAGTATGCCATATAGAGTAAAGAAGTACTATGTAGTGCTTGTTGCCGCACTTTTGTGCGTTGCTGTTTTGGTTCTTGTCTTTTTGCCTAAGAGGACTGCCTCCGATACCTTGGACGAAGTACAACTCGCTGATTCGGCTGAGGTGGAGGAAATCACGTACAAGTATGGTATCCCAACGGATGAATATGATGTGAACTACGGGCTTGTGAAGTCCGGGCAGAGTCTGTCGTATATACTTTCGGACCACGGTTTGTCGGCGGAGAAGATTCATGCGCTCAATGAGAGGGCGAAGGATGTGTTCGACGTGCGGAAAATTCGGGCGGGGCAGGCTTATGCCGTATTTTTCACGAAGGATAGCCTTCCGCAAACGGCTTTTTTTGTATACGAGGAGTCGCCGAAGGCTTATGTGGTGTTCGACCTGAGGGGGGACTACCGTGTGTGGCGCGGAGAGAATCCCGTGGAGTGGCGCCGCCGGGAGGCGAAGGGTACGGTTGAGACGTCTTTGTGGGTGGCCATGCAGAACAGCGGCACATCTCCCTTGTTGGCGGTGGAACTATCCCACATCTTTGGTTGGTCCATTGATTTCTTTGGCTTGCAGAAGCAGGACGAGTTCCGGGTGATTTACGAACAGGAATATGTGGACGGGCAGGGCTTGCAAAACTTCCATGTCCTGGCCGCGTCTTTTACCCATTCGGATAGCGTGTATTATGCCATTCCGTTCGTGCAGGAAGGCGAAGAGCTGTATTACAACGAGAAGGGGAACAGCCTGGAGGGAGCCTTCCTGAAAGCACCTCTCGACTATTATCGCATTTCTTCCCGTTTTTCCAATGCCAGGTTCCATCCTGTGCTGAAGCGCTACCGTGCACATCACGGAGTGGATTACGCCGCTCCGGCAGGAACACCGGTCTATGCCGTGGGCAACGGCCGTGTCATTGCGAAGGCTTATCAGGCAAACGGGGGCGGCAACTACATCAAGATAAAGCACAACGGGGTATATACCACCACCTACATGCACCTGTCCCGTTTCGCTAAAGGCATCAAAGTCGGGTCGGAGGTGAAGCAGAAGGACGTGATAGGCTATGTGGGTTCCACCGGACTCTCTACCGGGCCGCATCTTGACTTCCGTGTGTACGAGAACGGGAAACCCATCAACCCGCTGCTCATCAAGTCGCAGCCCAAGAAGCCTATCAGCGAGGCCAACAGGGCAGCTTTCAACGTGGTACGCGATTCGTTGGTGCAATGCCTCCGGGCACTATAGCTGTGTATAATCAGACAATCTTTTATATATGGGAGAAGGTAAAAAGTTTATCTCGCCGGGAGCCTGGTTCTCCATGCTGTATCCGGCAACATGGAGCGAGTTTGAAGACGGTGAAGGCTCTTTCCTGTTCTATAACCCGGACAAGTGGACTGGTAACTTCCGCATCTCGGCTTACAAGGGCAATTCCACTTACGGCGCGGAGAGCGTGCGCCGGGAGTTGGCAGGCAATCCGCAGGCACGTCGGGTAATGGTGGGTTCTTTGGAGTGCGCTTATTATGCGGAAGAGTTCGAAGAAAAAGGAGTCTCCTACGTGACGCATTTTTGGATTACGGGTATTGGCGACGTGGCTTTCGAGTGCTCTTTTACCGTGTGCAAGGGCGAGCCGGTGGATGAGGCCAGGCGTGTGATTGCCTCGTTGGAAGTGCGCAAAGCCGGCGTGAAATATCCTGCCGAAATCATTCCGGTGCGCCTCTCGGAGATTTATCAGATAGACGAAGCCTACGAGTGGGTGGAAAAAACGGTGAAGGAATTGCTCAAGAAAGACTTCCAAGGTCTGGAAGAAGACATCCCCCACCTGCAGGCGGTCGTGGAGAAAGGCGGTTTCAGCCCCAAGAAACGGGAAGTCTGGCTCTCGCTGGGCATCGTCCTCTGCGTGATTCTGGCAAACGAAGTCGAGGGCTGGGAGTGGCGCACGCTGGTTGACGGGAACCGCGAAGCCCCGGTGCTCGTGAACCTTGCGGACGGCACGTGTATAGACCCCATGAAGCTTGTGCGGAGCCGGGTCAAAGCCGGAATGTCTTGCAATCTTACAGAAATATACAGCGGGCTCGATTAATCTTGTATCGCATCGGAACGGATTGTCTTTCAGGGCCTTGTTCGCGACGTGTCCGGAGCACGGGCGCAACACGTTGCGAGCGCGCTTGCAACATGTTCGGTGCGCAGCCGCAACATGTTCCGCTTGCGGGCCTCATATGAGCCGGCGTCAAACAACATGTAACATAGCATTATGAACTCAATACTTCAAGTGGAGAACCTTACCAAATCGTTCGGCGACTTGGTACTGTTCGAGAACATTTCCTTTGGCCTGGCCGAAGGGCAGCGGGTGGGCCTGATTGCCAAGAACGGTAGCGGGAAGTCCACGCTGCTCAATATCCTTTCCGGCAAGGAGGGCTATGACAGCGGGCATATTGCCTTCCGCCGCGACTTGCGTGTGGGCTATCTGGAACAAGACCCGCACTATCCCGAAGAACTTACCGTGCTCGAAGCCTGTTTTTGGCACGGTAACGCCGTTACCGCGCTCATAAAGGAATATGAACGTTGCATGGAGACGGAGGGACATCCCGGGCTGGACGACTTGCTGGCGCGCATGGAGCACGAGAAAGCGTGGGAATACGAGCAGAAAGCCAAGCAGATATTGTCGCAGTTGAAGATATTCGACTTCGGGCAACGGGTCGGTTCGTTGTCGGGCGGGCAACTGAAGCGTGTGGCCTTGGCCAACACCCTCATTACCGAGCCGGAGCTGCTGATACTGGACGAGCCGACCAATCATCTGGACTTGGACATGACGGAATGGCTGGAAGAATATTTGCGCCGGAATTCGCTTTCGCTGCTCATGGTGACGCACGACCGCTACTTCCTGGACCGCGTGTGTTCCGAAATCATGGAGCTGGACGGACATGCCCTCTACCAGTACAAGGGGAACTACAGTTATTATTTGGAGAAGAGGCAGGAACGCATGGAAGCCAAGACGGCAGAGATAGAGCGTGCCAACAACCTGTATCGTACGGAGTTGGAGTGGATGCGCCGCATGCCGCAGGCGCGTGGGCACAAGGCCCGTTATCGCGAGGAAGCCTTCTACGAACTGGAAAAAGTGGCCAAGCAACGTTTCCGCGACGACAATGTGAAGCTCGATGTCAAAGCCTCCTACATAGGCAGCAAGATATTCGAGGCCGACCACCTGTACAAGTCGTTCGGCGACCTGAAGATACTCGATGATTTTTCCTACATCTTTGCGCGTTACGAGAAGATGGGCATCATCGGAAACAACGGAACCGGGAAATCCACTTTCATCAAGATACTGATGGGTCAGGTGCAGCCCGACAGCGGCACGCTCGACATTGGCGAGACCGTGCGTTTCGGTTACTACTCGCAAGAGGGGCTGCAGTTCGATGAGCAGATGAAGGTGATAGACGTGGTGCAGAACATAGCCGAAGTGATAGAGCTGGGTGATGGAAAGCGGCTTACTGCCTCGCAATTCCTGCAACACTTCCTGTTCACGCCCGAAAAGCAACACAGCTATGTCTATAAGTTGAGCGGTGGGGAACGTCGCCGCCTCTATCTGTGTACGGTGCTGATGCGTAATCCCAACTTCCTTGTGTTGGACGAGCCGACGAACGACCTCGATATCGTGACGCTCAACGTACTTGAAGAGTATCTGCGCGGTTTCCGTGGCTGTGTCATCGTGGTGAGTCACGACCGTTATTTTATGGACAAGGTGGTAGACCACCTCCTTGTGTTCAACGGGCAGGGAGACATACGCGACTTTCCTGGCAACTATACCCAGTACCGCGACTGGCGGGAGGTGAAGGAACAACAGGACAAGGAGAAGGAACGCCTTGCTGCCAAGCCCCAAGAGGAGAAAACACGTCGTGTGCGTCCCGAAGGAAAACGCCGCATGACCTTTAAGGAGCGTAAGGAGTTCGAGGCGTTGGAGCAGGAGATTGCCGTCTTGGAACAAGAAAAGAAAGAGATAGAAGATGCTTTGTGCAGCGGTACGCTTTCCGTGGCGGAACTGACTGAGAAGTCAAAACGTCTGCCCGTGTTGACGGACGAGATAGACGGGAAGACCATGCGTTGGCTGGAACTTAGCGAAATAGAAGAATCATGAACCGGACGAATTACCATAGCCATTGCCTCTACTGCGACGGACGTGCCGCAATGGAGGATTTTGTACGTTTTGCCGTGGCACAGGGATATAGTGCATACGGCATCTCCTCGCACGCGCCGCTTCCGTTCCCTACAGCGTGGACGATGGAGTGGGACAGGATGGACGACTACTTGACTGAGTTCGCGGGACTCAAGCAGAAGTATGCCGGACAGATAGAGCTGTACATCGGTCTTGAAATAGATTATTTGAACGAGAAGGATAATCCGGCCTCCCCGTGCTTCCAACGCTTGCCGTTGGATTATCGTATCGGCTCCGTGCATTTGTTGCAGGACGGAGAAGGCAACATCGTGGATTCAGACCTTCCGCCCGACAAGTTTGCCCGTATGGTGGAACAGCACTTTGGTGGGGATCTGGAACTGGTGGTACGTCTCTATTTCGGGCGTTCCATGAGAATGGCCGAGTTGGGAGGGTTTGACATCGTGGGCCATGCGGACAAAGTGCATTACAATGCCGAGTACTGTTCGCCGGGTGTTACCCGCGAGGCTTGGTATAAACGTCAGGTTTATGACTATCTGTCGCTCATCGTTTCGAAAGGTTATTTGGTGGAGGTGAACACGAAGGCTTTCTGCACGAGCGGCGTGTTTTTTCCGGGAGAACAATATTTTGGCATATTGCACGATTTGGGTGCACGGGTAGTGGTGAATAGCGACTCCCATTATCCCGACCTTATAAGCAGCGGACGTGCCGAAGCGTTGGAGAAGTTGCGGTACGCAGGCTTCCGCACCGTGGCGGAGCTGCATGGCGGCACGTGGCAGGATATGGAAATAGGCGGACAATAAGCGGAATGCCGCTTTCTTGGCATTTCCCGCTTATTGCCCGCCTGAAGGGAATGTTTTTTGAGTGGTTTATTCTTGTTTTTTCAGCAGGAACTCGTCTATGGCTTTTTGGTAAGTAGCCTTGTCCGCCGCGCCACGGAACAGCTGTGGCTCTCCCTCCATCGGGATGAATACGAAGAGCGGGATACTCGTGGCATTGAACAATGCAGCCAGTTCTTTCTCCTTGTCCACATTGACCTTGTATATCACGATTTTCCCCTCATACTCCTTAGCCAGTTCTTTCATGATAGGGGCCACATGGCGGCAAGGGCCGCACCAGTCGGCGTACAGGTCTATGATGGCCGGTTTGGAACCTTGATATTTCCATTCCTCGTTGTTCTCGTAATCGAAGATGTCTTTTAAAAACAAGGCCTTGTCCATTACTATGACATCGCCACTTTGTGGCTTGGCTTGTTCCGCCTGTTGGGCAGATTTCTGTTTGGATGGTGTACAACTCATGGCAACAAGTGCCGATAGTAGGAATAGTGTTGTAGTCAGTATTTTTTTCATAGTGTTCTTGTTAATAGTTTTGTTCAATAACGGTTTGTAGGTCACGGCCGCTAATTATGCCGGAATGCTGCCATAGAAGCTCACCCTTTTTGAAGAGGATGAATGTCGGTACGGCTTGGATGCCGTAGGCCGCAGCTAGTTCCTGTTGTTGGTCCACGTCGATTTTCACGATGCGGGCACGATCGCCCACGGCAGCTTTCAGTTTCTCCAGTATGGGGTGCATAGCCTTGCAAGGCCCGCACCAAGTGGCGAAGAAGTCCACGAGAACAGGTCGTTCTGATTGTATCAGTTCTTGAAACTTTTCCATGTCGATATGTCGTTTAGTTAAATGGTAATATGTCAGTATAACAGTCGTGAAGGAGAAAATGTTCACGCGATGCTTGGCTTTTAATAGCTATCGGTTGGATGGGTTACGGACAATGGTGAAGTGCCATTTGTAACTCATAGCTTGTTCATCTGTAGCTGTTAATTGCATCAACGAATATCCATCTCCTCTATGAGCCGTGTAGCGCCTGCATATTTTTCAATGATGAAAAGTGTGTAGCGTATATCTACGACAGCTGCACGTTGGGAAGTTGGACGGAAAGCGATGTCGCCCGTCAATCCTTCGTAGTTACGGTCGAAGGCTGTACCTATCAGTTCTCCCTTGGCATTGAATACGGGGCTTCCGGAATTACCGCCAGTATTGTCAGTATCTACTATGAAGCATACGGGCATCTCTCCGTCGGGTAGGGCATATCGGCCATAGTCGCGTGTGCGATAAAGTTGTTTCAGACGGTCGGGTACGATAAACTCATGGTTGGTGCTGTCTTCCTTCTCCATGACTCCTTTTAGGGTGGTGTAGTACTCGTTTACTATTCCGTCGGCAGGGGAGTAAGAGGCTATCTTGCCATAGGTCAGGCGCAAAGTACTGTTGGCATCGGGGTAAATGGGCTTCCCTTCTGACAGGCGCATGTCCATCATTCCGCGAACCCATGCCTTATGTGCGGCATCATAGTCACGATTGGCACTATGCATGGCGATGGCTGTTTGCAGCAGTCCGTCTGTGATGGAGTACTTGAATAGTACCATCCAGTCGGAGCCTATTTTGTAGAGGCTTGGCTTGCGTATGAATTTCTCAAAGTTTTCTTGGCTGCCGAAGATGGAGTTGTCGAAGCACGCGTCAATGAATTTGTCGCTGTCTCCCTTGAAGCGTTTGTCTATTACTTTGAAGATGCCAATTCTTTGTTCCTGTGGAATATATTTGGCATAGGTACGCAGCATCTCTTTACCTACTTTGCGTTCTACTTCAGGGTAAGGCACGGAGGTAAAGTAGCGTTCAGCCTCTTGGCGAAGCTTGTCGGTCTCTTTGGCAATGGCTTGCTTATCCTTTGATTTGAGAGCTGTGACAAGGGCTGTGGTATTCGGTATCTTCATGAAGTCTAATGCGGTAACGAGTGCTTCTTGTATAGCCTGCTGGTGATAGAGTGCTGGTTTACGGTGCTTTACCACTTGCTGTATGGTACGGAAGGCGGTAGCATAGGTGGTGTCACCCAGCTCGCGCCCGTGTTGTAACAAAGCTTCCTGTTGGGAGTGTTTTGTATCTAATACGTTGAGACGGATGAGGCCTTCGTTCATCCCGATGGCATTTTTCCAATAGTTCGCGCTTGAAGCGTATTTGCTGGCATAGTGTATGCGCACGGCATCGTTTTTCATCATTTCTTGCATGAGTACACGTTGGCGTGCTTCACGGACGTGGTGGCGCATGAAATTTGTTGTTTGCATGCGTTCTTCCACTTCATCGGCAATCATATACCGCCAGTTACGTCCGGGAAAGCCCATGGTAAATACAAAGTCGCCTTCACGGTATCCATCAAGGCTGATTTGCAAGTGCTTTTTTACATGCAGAGGTCGATTGGTAACAGAGTAAGGAGCGGGAGATCCATCCGGTGCGGCATAAATGCGGAACAGCGAGAAGTCGCCCGTGTGCCGTGGCCACATCCAGTTGTCGGTGTCGGCGCCGAATTTACCGATGCTTGACGGTGGTGCCCCTACCATGCGGATGTCGCTATAAGTCACTTTCAGGAAAAGGTAATACTTGTTGCCGCCATAGAATGCTTTCAGTTCCAACGATTCGCCCGGTGCAAGGACGATGCCCTCTTGTGTGGCAAAACGTGCAGCTACGGTTTGCAGATATTTGGGGGACAAGTAGTTGGTTCCTTGTGGGTCAGGATCTTCTTTCAACTGCTTTTCTACAAATGGGGTTACGTCCAGTATCTTGTCTATGAATGTCACTCGCAATCCTTTACAGGGTAGTTCCTCGTCCTGTGTGGCCGCCCAAAAGCCATCTGTCAGATAGTCGTGCTCTATCGAGCTATGTTGTTGTATGCTGGCATAACCGCAATGGTGGTTGGTGAGCACCAGCCCTTGTGAGGAGATGACTTCACCCGTGCATCCTCCTCCGAAGTGTACCACGGCATCTTTGAGCGATACGCTGTCGGGAGTGTATATTTGGTCTATGGGTATCAGTAGGCCAAGCTCCTGCATGGCTACAGCATTTTGTTGCTTCAAGTCGGGCAGCATCCACATTCCCTCATCTGCATGTGCCGTCATAGTCCCCATGAATAGGACAGCGGCGAGTAATGTTCGTTTCATGTTCCTATACATTATATAATATGTGCAAAGATAGGAATAAAGGGGAATACTAAAAGTATGATAGGTGTATTTTCAGCGCTATGGTACGGCTTTCATGCATCCAAAGAATGCATTTAAACCGGAGAGACCGTTGATTTTTTGTCGGAAAGTCGTGTGCGGATGTTTTCGTTTGCTTTTTTTGCCTATATTTGTAGAGATAAACTTTTATAAGAATAATACCATGACAACAATTAAACCGAATAATTCGCACATCATACGTGAGATTACGCCCCTGTCTGATAAAGATTGCTTCTATATAGCCGATCGCCGAAAGGATAGGTTCGTTTATCCTTTGCATTGCCATAAGGAATTCGAACTTAACTTTGTGGAACATGTGTCTGGCGTGAAAAGAATCGTGGGCGATAGTATAGAAACGACTTCTGAATACGACTTGGTGCTTATCACAAGTCCCGATTTGGAACATTGTTGGGCTCAAGGCGACTGCCAGTCTCCTGAGATTCGGGAAGTGACTATACAGTTTTCCCAGCACTTCTTTGATAGTCTTATCAATACCAACCAGTTTGAACGCGTGAAGGTGATGTTGAACAAGGCGCAGCATGGCCTTTGTTTCCCTTTGCCTGCCATCATGAAGGTCTATGCGCTGATAGATACGTTGTTCGAGAAGAAGGGGTTTTATGCTGTGGTCAGTTTCCTTAGTTTGTTGTACGAGCTTTCGTTTTTTACCGATAGCGCACGTACGCTCTCCAGTTCTTCATTTGCTCAGATAGAGGTGCAGGCCAATAGTCGGCGTGTGCAGAAAGTGCAGCATTACATTTATGAACATTATCAGGAGGAAATCCGTCTGAACTACTTGGCTGAGATGGTGGGTATGACAAGTGTGGCATTTAGTCGCTTCTTCAAATTGCGTACGGGAAAGAGCGTTTCTGAATATATTATCGATATTCGCTTGGGTTATGCCATACGGCTTTTGGTGAATTCTACCATGTCCGTGGCCGAAATCTGTTATGAGTGCGGTTTCAATAACCTCTCCAACTTTAACCGTATATTTAAGAAAGAGAAGAATCTGTCACCTAAGGAGTTTCGAGAGAGTTATAAGAAAAGCCGTATTCTTGTTTAAGAAGTTCTTTTTAAGTTTATCATCCTATTTACGTAGGTAGGCACAAGTGTAATTATGCTGTATCAGATGGCGATTCAATGGGTCGCATTTGATAGATGGGGCTATTAAGGCACAAGCATTATTCCCGGTACAAGAACGGATATTTTGTAGTCCATTTAATGGACTTTTCTACTATGTATTAGTTTGGGTTAAAATTGTATCGTTTTTTTTTATAGAGTCAGACTAACTTTGCAATGACACAAAATCATATTTAAATTTGACGGAGTTGTATTATGAATGGATTGAAAAGCATCGTCGGAATGGCGATATTGGCTGTGTTTGCTTCATGTACCTCCAAGCCAGTACCAGGAAGTCCAAGTAGGACTGTGGAAGCCTTGTACATGCGAACACAGCTAGAAAAAGTACCTCAATACGGATTTCTGATAGGCCATCAGGATGATCCTATGTATGGTATTGGTTGGGATGGTGATGCTGGTCGTAGCGATATAAAGAGTGTGTGCGGTGATTATCCAGCTGTCATGGCGTTCGATTTAGGGCATATAGAATTAGATGATTCGCTCAATTTGGATAAAGTGCCTTTTAGTCGTATACGACAGGAAGCGGTGGCGCAATATCTGCGAGGGGGAATCGTGTCTTTTAGTTGGCATGCTGATAATCCGTTAACTGGTAAAGATACATGGGATGTATCAGATTCTACAGTAGTTCGTTCTATATTGCCGGGTGGAAGTAACCATGTGAAATTTGTGGATTGGTTGGACAAAGTGGCCGATTACTTTAATTCCATCCGTACAGCTGATGGCGGTAAGATACCTATCTTGTTCCGTCCGTGGCATGAGCATACAGGAAGTTGGTTTTGGTGGGGACAAAACTTGTGTTCTGTAGATGAGTATAAACAATTGTGGCAAATGACTTATAATCATATGCAGGCTAAAGGTGTCACTCAGTTGCTTTACGCTTATTCGCCAGGAATAGAGCCTAAAGATACGGCCGCTTATTTGGAACGTTATCCGGGAGACCATATTGTTGATTTGATAGGCGTGGATGGTTATCAATTTGAGCGAGAGTCTTATATGAAGGCCATGAACGATGTGTTGAGCGTAATGATGCAAGTGAGCCGGGCGCATGGCAAGCCGATGGCCATTACTGAGACCGGCTATGAGACTATTCCCGATTCGGTGTGGTGGACACAGACGCTGATGCCTATTGTTGAGAAATATCCTGTAAGTTATGTGCTCTTTTGGAGGAATGCTCGCGAGCGTGACAATCATTATTATGCTCCGTATCCGGGGCACCCGTCGGCTCCTGATTTCGTGAAATTCTATGAATGTCCCAGAACTCTTTTCCTTAGAGATTTTAATTCCATCATATTCGATAACAAATAATATAAGGTCATGAATCATTTTGACAGTAAGGTAAAGGATTTATTCCTTCGCCAAGAGGCGTTACTTACCCGATGTAATGAGCCTATGGAAGGTGGGAATGGTATATTCACCCGTTATCGGTATCCGGTGCTGACTGCCGCCCATACCCCTCTGTTTTGGCGTTACGATTTGAATGAGGATACCAATCCCTATTTGATGGAACGTATAGGCGTGAATGCAGTACTGAATTCGGGTGCTATTAAATGGAAGGGGAAATATTTGTTGATGGCCCGCGTGGAAGGTTACGACCGCAAGTCGTTCTTTGCTGTGGCTGAAAGCCCGAATGGAGTTGACAATTTTCGCTTTTGGGATTATCCGGTAACCATGCCCGATGATGTTATTCCAGCTACGAACATATATGACATACGCCTTACCGCACATGAAGACGGCTGGATATATGGGCTGTTTTGCGCTGAACGTCACGATGACCATGCGCGGGCGGGCGACTTGTCGGCTGCCACGGCCACGGCAGGTATAGCCCGTACCAAAGACTTGAAGAACTGGGAACGTTTGCCGGATTTGAAGTCGAAGAGTCAGCAACGCAATGTTGTGCTTCACCCGGAGTTTGTCAACGGTAAATATGCGCTTTATACCCGTCCCCAAGACGGATTTATCGATGCGGGCAATAGGGGAGGCATTGGTTGGACGCTGGTGGATGACATGACACACGCTGAAATAAAGGAAGAGAAAATAATAGACCACCGCCATTATCATACAATCAAAGAGGTGAAGAACGGCGAAGGCCCGCACCCCATCAAGACTCCTCAGGGCTGGTTGCACTTGGCGCACGGGGTACGTGGTTGTGCGGCCGGATTGCGTTATGTGCTTTATATGTACATGACTTCATTGGAAGATCCTTCCCGTGTTATTGCTTCGCCGGGAGGTTACTTCATGGCTCCTGAAGATGGAGAACGTGTGGGTGATGTGTCGAATGTGTTGTTTTCCAATGGCTGGATTGCCGATGAAGACGGTACGGTGTACATCTACTATGCTTCTTCGGACACACGGATGCATGTGGCTGTTTCCACCATAGACAAGCTGGTGGACTACTGTTTGCACACGCCTGAAGACGGGCTTACCACTACCGCGTCGGTAAATACCTTGAAGCAATTGATAGATAGGAATCTGGCATTGTTGGAATGCCAACATCCTGTTCCGGCAAAAATGTTAGTACCATGATGAGGCTGAAGGAGAAAATAGGCTATGGGTTTGGTGACATGGCTTCGTCCATGTTCTGGAAGTTGTTCGGTGCCTATTTGATGTTTTTCTATACTGACATATTCGGGCTTTCGGCTGCGGCGGTAGGTACCATGTTCTTGATTACAAGGGTATGGGATTCAATATTCGACCCTGTCATAGGTGTCATCTCGGATCGTACGGACAGCCGTTGGGGAAAGTTCCGCCCGTATTTGTTATACCTGGCCATTCCCTTCGGGCT
The DNA here is from genome assembly GCA_944320295.1 of uncultured Bacteroides sp. Taxonomy (GTDB): domain Bacteria; phylum Bacteroidota; class Bacteroidia; order Bacteroidales; family Bacteroidaceae; genus Bacteroides. The sequence goes on along the minus strand of CALUGY010000068.1, from coordinate 5,844 downwards.
CATAGGTATACTTACTTTCTACACCCCCTCTTCTTTGGGGGCGACAGGCAAGCTGGTGTATGCTTATGTCACCTATTCATTGATGATGATGGTGTATTCAGGCATCAACGTTCCATACGCCTCGCTACTTGGGGTGATGAGTGCCGACCCGAAAGAGCGCGGCACTTTATCCACCTTCCGCATGATGTTTGCTTACGTGGGCAGCTTTATTGCCTTGTTGCTGTTCATGCCCATGGCAAATGCTTTTTCGGGGAAGGATGCGGACATTTCGGACAAACAGTATGGATGGCTGATGGCCGTGGTGGTGATAGCCATCATATGCGCCATCCTGTTCTTCTGCTGTTTTGCCTGGACCAGGGAGAGGGTGAAGCCGATAAAGGACACGCGTAGCTCCTTGAAAGAAGACATCCGCGATCTGTTGCACAACCGCCCATGGTGGATATTGTTCGGGGCGGGCATCGCTTCGCTGGTGTTCAACTCCATACGTGACGGGGCGGCGGTGTATTACTTCAAGTATTATATTGTGGAGGAGGACTGTCATGTCATATCCTTCTTCGGCATGTCGTTCCTCCTCAGCGGACTGTTCCTGGCCGTGGGGCAGGTGGCCAACATCGTGGGAGTGGTGCTGGCGGCACCGGTAAGCAACCGCATCGGCAAGAAACGTACGTTTGCCGCGGCCATGTTGTTGGCCACGGTGCTGAGCATTATCTTCTTCTGGTTCGACAAAAATGACTTGGTACTCATCTTCGTGTTCCAATGCCTCATCAGCATTTGTGCGGGGAGCATCTTCCCGTTGCTGTGGTCCATGTATGCCGACTGCGTGGACTATTCGGAACTGCACAGCGGCCGCCGGGCCACGGGACTGCTGTTCAGCGCATCGTCCATGAGCCAAAAGTTCGGTTGGGCCATCGGTTCGGCCGTGACGGGATGGCTGCTGGCATGGTTCGGTTTCCAATCGAACGAGGTGCAGAGCGCCGAGACCATCCAGGGCATCAAGATGTTCCTGAGCTGGTTGCCCGCGGCGGCCGCCCTGGTTTCCATGCTTTTCATTGTGGGCTATCCGCTGGGTGAGCAGAAGATGAGGGACATTATTCGTAAACTGGATTTTAAGCGTGCGGAGACACATGAATGAGCAGTTGACAACACTTCGCCGGGAAGTCAGGGCCGAGTTGGTGGAAAACATCCTGCCCTTCTGGATGAACCGGATGGCAGACCGCCGGCGCGGCGGCTTCTTCGGGCGCATGACGGGAGAGGGTGTCCTCTGCCCCGATGCCCCCAAGGGCGCAATACTGAACGCCCGCATCCTATGGACCTTTGCCGCAGCATACAGGTTGTTGGGGCGGGAGGAGTACCGCGACACGGCCCAGCGCGCCAAGCTGTACCTTCTGAGCCACTTCTACGACCCGCAATATGGCGGAGTTTATTGGGAACTGGACGCGGACGGCCGTCCCCTGAACACTAAGAAGCAGATATATGCCCTGGGCTTCGCCATCTACGGCCTGAGCGAATATGCCCGCGCTACCGGCGACCAGGAGGCTCTGGACTACGCCATACGCCTCTTCTGTGACATAGAACGCCACAGCCTCGACCCCGTGCACGGCGGCTACGTGGAGGCGCTAGACCGCCAATGGAGGCCGATGCCGGACGTCCGCCTGAGCGACAAGGACGAAAATGAGCGGAAGACCATGAACACCCACCTGCACATCTTGGAGCCATATGCCAACCTCTACCGCATCTGGCCTGACGGACGACTGGAACGCAGCCTGAAGAGCCTGGTGCGCATCTTCCTCGATAAAATTGTCGACAAGGCGAGCGGGCACCTGAACTTGTTTTTTGAAGAAGATTGGTCAAATAAGTATCATATCGTGTCTTACGGCCACGACATCGAGGCCTCGTGGCTGCTGCACGAAGCTGCCCTTGTGCTGGGCGACGCGGCGTTGCTGCAGGAGGTGAAGCCTGCGGTCGTACGCATCGCCCGCGCCGCCGACGAGGGCCTCGCCCCCGACGGCAGCCTGCTGTACGAAAACTTCCCGCAAGAGCGGCGCACCGATGCCGAGCGCCATTGGTGGGTGCAAGCCGAGAGCGTGGTGGGACACCTGAACCTCTACCAGCACTTCGGCATGGACGACGCCCTGCTCAAGGCGCTCGACGCTTGGCAGTTCATCAAACAACGCCTGATAGACCACGGGCGCGGCGAGTGGTTCTGGAGCATCCTGCCCGACGGCACCCCCAACCGCCGCGACGACAAGGCCGGTTTCTGGAAATGCCCGTACCACAACGGCCGCATGTGCATGGAGGTCATGGAGCGTTTTCCGTGAGGCGGCCTCGCTCCGATACCGGGCCTTCCCGGCGGAAACGGGCTTCTTGCTGGCGGAAATAAGGATGATAATCGGATAAAAAAGTATCACCTGCCCCGCGTTTTGTAGCCGACTTTTCCAGAGGACATCGCCGACAAGGAAATGCCGAGTCGCCGACTTGACCTCCTTGAGTCGGCGACATGAGGCGCTCGAGTCGGCGACTCGACCTCCTCTTGTCGGCGACAAGACATTTGCCTCTCGGCGCATAGGCACAGGGCACCTCCAGGGCAGGGCCGGACGGGCCGTTTACGGTAAAAAGCACAAATGCAGAATTGTATTACACATGGATAATATAGTATCATTAACTTATGTTGTCTGCACTTAACTTTGCAATTAGTGAAAAAGACGTGAACCGGCAACAAATGGGACACTTCCACACACACGCGGCAAGCCGCGGCGGGAATCATGGGATTATTAATTTACTAATTTTAAATATGTATATCATGAAAAGATGTTTGAATTTACTTTTGTTGTTTTCCTTGTGCATCTTCCCTTTCAAGGGTAATGCCCAAGTGACGAATGGAGAATTGGGCAAGCTTATCACGATTCAAGACGACGTGAAAAGCCGTCGGATAAGTAGTGCCGACAAGACAGGCAATAACGGTGATTGCGTGGGGCAGTTCAAACCGGGCGAGAAGTGGAGCATCGAGGTGCCGGGCACGGGCATCATCAACCACATCTGGTTCACGATAGCTCCCACGGACATTTCGCGGAACGACCTGATTTTCCGCATCTATTGGGACGGAAACTCCTTCCCTTCCGTGGAATCTCCTATAGGCCCCTTCTTCGGAAACGGCTGGAATGAGCACTATGAGTTCGTCTCCATGCCCCTGGCCTGCGGTCCCCGCGATGCCACGGGTCTGACCTGCTACTTCCAGATGCCGTTTGAAAAAGGTGCCCGCATCGAGATTGAGAACCAGAGCGACAAGACCCTGACCAACCTCTATTTCTATGTGGACTACACCGAGATGGACAAGTTGCCCAAGGGCGCCGGACGCTTCCACGCCTGGTATAACCACGAAACGACGGACGCCCTACCCGAAGGCGAGACCGAATGGGGCCTGGTGGGTACGCCGGGATATAATAAGGACGGTGCCAACAACTACGTGTTTGCCGACATCAAGGGCCACGGCCACTTTGTCGGAATCAACTACTACGTCCACTCCCCGTCGCCCATGTGGTATGGCGAGGGCGACGACATGATTTTCATCGACGGCGAGGCCAAGTCGTCCATCAATGGCACGGGCACGGAAGACTTCTTCAACACCTCGTGGTGTCCCAACAGCTACTACATGCACCCGTATTATGGTTATCCTCGTGTCAACAACGACAATGGCTGGTTGGGCCGTACCCATCTGTACCGCTTCTTCATTGCAGATCCCATTTACTTTAAGACTGCATTCAAGGGTACGATAGAACACGGTCATAACAATAACCTGACTTTGGACCTGAGCAGCGTGGCCTATTGGTATCAGTCGGAGGCCAGCATGTTGCCTCCCGCACCTTCCAAGGCCGACCGCCAGCCCAAGGCCTTCATTCGCGACCAAGACATGCACCGCTGGCGTCATGAATGGCGGAAGAATTTTGGCAATGGATCTAAATTGTGGGGGAATGAGGTGAAGGAATAATCTCCTTTTGTCCCGTTTTAATTAGGTAGGTGTGTAGATTGGCTTCAAGGGCATCACAAATGCCTGGTGCCCTTAAGCTAATCTTACGCAAAAGATTAATAGTTTAAATTTCAATCTTTGCTTTAATGAAAAATACAAGGAAATGGCTGAGGTTTGGGTTATCTTGTTTCTTGATAAGCGTGATGGCTCAAGTTGTATATGCGCAGAACATTCATGTGAAAGGTTCTGTCATAGATGAGAATAATGAACCTTTGATTGGAGTTTCTGTCCGTTTGGAAGATGCTTCAACGGGTGTAATTACTGACGTGGATGGCAATTTTGCTTTGTCTGTTCCTTCTGGCAGTACTTTGGTATTCTCGTATGTAGGTTATAGGACTCAAGAGGTTAAAGTTACCAAGCCTTCTATACGGGTCGTGATGGAACAGGAAACGCTGAATCTGGACGAGGTGGTTGTCGTGGCTTATGGACAACAAAAGAAGGTTTCTGTTACGGCTTCTATGTCCAGCATTAATAATGAGACCCTCTTGAAGTCTCCTTCCGGTTCTTTGGGTAATGCTATCTCTGGAAAATTGCCGGGCTTGGTCACGGTACAGTATTCCGGTTTACCAGGTGAAGACGACCCCACGATATTGGTACGTGGTCAGTCTTCTTTCAATGGCTCATCGCCTTTGGTATTGGTAGATGGTGTGGAACGTTCATTTACTCAGATAGACCCGAATGAGGTTGCGGATATTACCGTATTGAAGGATGCTTCCGCTACGGCAGTTTATGGCGTGCGTGGTGCCAATGGTGTTATTCTGGTCACGACTAAACGTGGAGAGGTCGGTCGGGCTAAAGTCTCGGCATCTACCTCATGGGGTATCCAGACTCCGACTTCTTTTGTCGAATTGGCAGACTCATATACATATGCCACGACCTTTAACCGGGCTCGTGAAACGGATGGTAGCCCTGTACGCTTCCAACCTGATGTGGTTGAGCATTTTCGTACACACGATAATCCGTTGCTTTATCCTGATATAGACTGGGTGGATTATGTGATGAAGGATTATGCCCTTCAAAGCCAGCATAACGTTTCTATCTCTGGTGGTAATGAGATTGCCCGTTACTTTGTGTCGGTAGGTATGTTCGATCAAGACGGTTTGTTTAAGACATTCAACACGGATCCTAATGCAAACTATTCTTACAAACGTTATAATTATCGTTCTAATTTGGACTTGTCATTCGGTAAGTGGCATGAACTGTCTATCAATTTGGGAGGGCGTGTTGAAAACAGGCACAGCCTTCGTGTCGGTGACCAAAGCTTGTTCTTGGCTTTGATGGATGCACAGCCATTTTCGGGTGCCGGAATTGTAGATGGCAGATGGATTACGACGAACCCGCGTTTGATAAGTTCAGAGAATGCCGTTAGTGGGGTGGACGGTTTAACTCCATTCTATGGCCAGGGATATTATTTGACTTCCACGAATGTGCTGAATGCGGATATTATTTATAAATTGAACTTGGGCTTCCTGACAAAGGGACTTGACTTGCGAATAAAAGCCTCTTATAACTCTTCCTATTCTCAAGAAAAGAATCGTACTGCGGGTAGGCCAGCTTCTTTCATGCCCTATTTGGATGAAAATGGCAATATCTTATATGAGCGTAGTGGAGATTTCTGGAATCTGGGATATGGCGAAAGTTCTTGGGCCAGCCGCGATTGGTATGCAGAGGCCAGCTTGAACTATAACCGGGAATTTGGAGACCATAATGTCGGCGGCTTGCTCCTTTATAATCAGTCGAAAACATATTATCCGGGTTCTTATACTGCGATTCCTTATGGATATGTTGGCTTGGTTGCCCGTGCTACTTATGATTATAAG
>CALUGY010000067.1 GCA_944320295.1 uncultured Bacteroides sp. | reverse complement strand
TGGAGGAGTCCGCCTTCACCGATGCCGAGCTGGAAGGCTACGACAAGTTCTGGGATGCCATCCGCGTGGAATGCACCCTTGTCAACAGCGTGTTGCGCCGGTATAAGGAAGGAATAGAGGAAGGACGTGCGGAAGGACGCGCGGAAGGAATAGAGGAAGGACGTGCGGAAGGACGTGCGGAAGGACGTGCGGAAGGACGCGCGGAAGGTATAGCGGAAGGCATAACGGAAGGCAAAGTTGACGTAGCCCGCAATCTCAAACAGATGGGCTTGCCGACAGACACCATCGCCCAAGCCACCGGTCTCACTCCCGAAGCCATCGGGCAGCTGTAAGCCGCCGTTTTTCATTCCAACCCATTTACGAGGTGTGCCGGAATTTAACAGTTCCGCACACCTCGTCCTGTTTTTCTACGGAACAGAGACTGTTAAATCCACATTCAGCCCTCCACCCGACTTCCGCGATTTTCTTCTAACTCCCTAAATTTCAAATTCTATTGCGTTAATCTGCCGAAATCCGGCGGATATTCCATAGATTTTGAGTAATTTTGCGGCTTGTTTGGAACGCCAGACATTCCTAGGAATCAATAAAAAAACAATAAAAAAAGTATATTCACATGGAAAAGAAATTCAAACGTACCACTGTCACATCGGCACTGCCGTATGCCAACGGACCTGTACACATCGGACACCTCGCCGGCGTTTACGTGCCGGCAGACATCTACGTCCGCTATTTGCGGCTCAAGAAAGAAGACGTGGTTTTCATCGGTGGCTCTGACGAGCACGGAGTGCCCATCACCATCCGCGCCAAGAAGGAGGGTTGCACCCCGCAAGACATTGTAGACCGCTACCATGCCCTTATCCGCGACTCGTTCAAGGAATTCGGCATTTCGTTCGACGTCTACGGGCGCACCTCCTCGCAGGTTCACCACCGCACCGCGTCCGACTTCTTCCGCAAGCTCTACGACAAGGGCGAGTTCATCGAGAAGACCTCCATGCAATATTACGACGAAGAGGCCAAGACTTTCCTGGCCGACCGCTACATCACCGGCGAGTGCCCCCGTTGCCACGCCGAGGGTGCCTACGGCGACCAATGCGAGAAGTGCGGTTCCACGCTCAGCCCCACGGAGCTTATCAACCCTAAGAGCGCCATCAGCGGCAGCCAGCCTGTGATGAAGGAGACCAAGCATTGGTACCTCCCCCTGGACAAGCACGAAGCCTGGCTGCGCCAATGGATACTGGAAGACCACAAAGAGTGGCGGCCCAACGTCTACGGCCAATGCAAGTCGTGGCTCGATATGGGCTTGCAACCCCGCGCCGTGAGCCGCGACCTCGACTGGGGCATCCCCGTTCCCGTGGAAGGTGCTGAAGGCAAGGTGCTCTACGTGTGGTTCGACGCTCCCATCGGCTACATCAGCAACACCAAGGAGCTGCTGCCCGACTCGTGGGAGAAGTGGTGGAAAGACCCCGACACACGCCTTGTACACTTCATAGGCAAGGATAACATCGTTTTCCACTGCATCGTCTTCCCCGCCATGCTCAAGGCCGAAGGCTCGTACATCCTGCCGGACAACGTGCCCGCCAACGAGTTCCTCAACCTCGAGGGCGACAAGATATCCACCTCGCGCAACTGGGCCGTGTGGCTGCACGAATACCTGCAAGACTTCCCCGGCAAGCAAGACGTGCTGCGCTATGTCCTCACCGCCAACGCACCGGAGACCAAGGACAACGACTTCACGTGGAAAGATTTTCAGGCACGCAACAACAACGAGCTGGTGGCAGTCTACGGCAACTTCGTCAACCGCGCGCTGCAACTCACCAAGAAGTACTTCGACGGCGTTGTGCCCGCTTGTGGCGAGCTCACGGACTACGACAAGGACACGTTGCGCGAGTTTGCCGATGTCAAGGGCGAGGTGGAACGCCTGCTCGACGTGTTCAAGTTCCGCGACGCGCAGAAGGAAGCCATGAATCTGGCACGCATAGGCAACAAATACCTGGCCGACACCGAGCCTTGGAAGTTGGCCAAGACGGACATGGACCGTGTGGGTACCATCCTCAACATCGCGCTGCAACTGGTGGCCAACCTGGCCATCGCGTTCGAACCGTTCCTGCCCTTCAGCAGTGAACGCCTGCGCAAGATGCTGAACGTGGAACAGCTGGAGTGGGAAAACCTTGGCCGTACCGACTTGCTTCCCGTAGGCCATCAGTTGGGTGAGCCGGCCCTCCTGTTCGAGAAGATAGACGATGCCACCATCCAGACGCAAGTGGACAAGCTGCTGGCCACGAAGAAGGCCAACGAGGCTGCAGCCTACAAGGCCCGCCCCGTGAAGCCCGTCGTCAGCATTGAGGAGTTCGACAAGTTGGACATCCGCGTGGGCACCGTCCTTGAGTGCGCCCCCGTGCCCAAGATGAAGAAGCTGCTTCAGTTCAAGATTGCCGACGGTCTGGAGAACCGCACCATTGTGAGCGGCGTCGCCCAGCACTATAAGCCGGAAGAACTGGTGGGCCGTCAGGTGCTCTTTATCGCCAACCTCGCGCCGCGCCAGTTTAAGAACGGGCTGGTAAGCGAAGGCATGATCCTGTCCGCCGAGGATTGGGACGGCTCCCTGGCCGTGACCACCCTGCTCCGCGAGGTGAAGCCCGGCAGCGAAGTCAAGTAACTACTTAAATTAAGAATGAAGAATGAAGAATGAAGAGCCGCAGCTTAATGAAGAATTAAGAATGAAGAATGAAGAATCCGTGCCAGACACTACAGAGTCTTCATTTTGCCGCGAAGCGGCCATTCTTCATTCTTCATTAAAAGAGGGCTCTTCGCTGAAAGACCGTACCGCCCGGGGACTTCTGTGGGGTGGCATAAGCAACGCCGCGCAGCAACTGCTCAACCTGCTGTTCGGCGTTTTTCTTGCGCGGCTGCTCACGCCGGAGGACTACGGCATGGTGGGCATGCTGTCCATCTTTTCCCTCATAGCGGCCTCGTTGCAAGAGAGCGGCTTCACCGCCGCCCTGGCCAACAAGAAGGACATTTCCGCGCGGGATTACAACGCCGTGTTCTGGTTCAATGTGCTGCTGGGTGCGGGGCTGTATGTGCTGTTGTTCCTGTCCGCCCCGCTCATTGCCCGTTTCTACGGCATCCCCGAACTGACGCCCTTGGCAAGGTACGTCTTCCTCGGTTTCTTCTTTTCCAGCTTCGGCATCGCGCACAACGCCTACCTGTTCCGCAACCTCATGACGAAGCAGAAAGCCGTGGCTTCCATCCTTGCGCTGTCGCTTTCCGGTGTGACGGGCGTCACGCTGGCATGGCTCGGCTTTGCCTACTGGGGCATTGCCACGCAGACGTTGGTCTTCATCGGCACGCAGACGCTGTGCTACTGGTACTTCTCGCCGTGGCGTCCTGCGTTTCGTTGGGACTTCTCGCCTTTGCGGGGGATGTTCGCTTTCAGTTTCAAGCTGGTGGTCACGAACGTCTTCAACCACATAAACAACAATTTGCTCTCGGTCGTCTTGGGCCGTTTCTACACGGAGCGCGAGGTAGGTAACTACAATCAGGCGTGCAAGTGGAGCGGCATGGGACAGATGCTCATACTGGGCATGATAAACAGCGTGGCGCAGCCCGTGCTGGCCGGCGTGGCCGACGACGCGGAACGCCGGCGCCGTGTGTTCCGCAAGATGCTCCGCTTCGCGGCGTTCGTGTCATTCCCCGCGCTGCTGGGGTTGGCCCTCACGGCGGAGGAGCTGATTGTCATCGCCGTGACGGACAAGTGGCTGGCCTGCGTGCCCTTCTTGCAACTGATGTGTGTCAGCGGGGCGTTTGTACCCATCGTGGGACTTTACCAGCAGTTCGTCATCAGCCGTGGGCGGTCGGACGTGTTCATGTGGAACGTCATCGCTTCGGGCCTTGCGCTGTTGGCCTGCGTGTTGCTGATGAAGCCTTACGGCATACTGGCCATGGTGCAGGCGTATGTCGTGGTCAGCATTGCCTGGCTTCCCGTGTGGCATTTTCTGGCGTGGCGTGGCGGAGGCTTCTCCCTTTGGGCCGCGCTGGCCGACCTCTTGCCGTTTGCCTTGGCGGCCACGGGGGCTATGGCCCTGACCTTCTACGTCACGGCCCCGATAGACAATCTCTACCTGCGTTTTGCGGCAAAAGTCGTCATGGCAGCCGTTCTCTATATCGGCGTGATGGCTTTGGGACGCTCGGCCACCCTGCGTGAAACATGGGGCTACCTGCACAAGAAACGGATGTGAACCCATAGGAAACGGATATGAAACTCCTTGCCCTCGTCACCCTGTACCATCCCTCGCCCGGCGTGGAGGAACGCTTGGCCACCTACGCGCCCCATGCGGATGCCCTCCTGATATGGGACAACACGCCCGGCGGCTCGTGCCTGTCGCTTCCCGAAGCCGTGCGCCGCAAACTGCTGCGCTGGCGGAAAGGTCCGAACACGGGCATCGGCCAAGCCTTGAACGAGGCCCTGCGCGAGGCCGAAGCGGGCGGCTACACCCATCTGCTTACCATGGATCAGGACAGCGCGTTTGCGGAAGGCTCTTTTCCTACCTATATGAATGCTATGGAGCAGGCGTCGGACTCGTTCCCCGCACCGTGCGTGTATGTGCCTGCCATCAATCGCCCGGCGGCCGACGAGCCTCCCTGCCGCACGTCGGGCTTCATCATCTCCGGCACCGTGTTTCCCGTGGAGACGTTGCGCAGGGTGGGGCGTTTCAACGAAAAGCTCGTCATCGACGCCCTCGACGTGGATTACGGCTGCCGCCTGCACGAAGCCGGGGGGGCGGTGGTGCGCATTGCGCAAGGCAGCCTGAGGCACGAGCTGGGCTACCCGCTGTCGCGCCGCATCTTGTGCTGGCACCCCGTGTCGCTCAACTATTCGCCCTTGCGGGTGTACTATATCGCACGTAACTTCCTTTTCTTGCAGAAGAAATATCCCGGCCATATAGACCGGCGGCTGATGCGCAAGCTGGTGTGGATGCGTCCGTTGTACATCTTGCTGATGGAGCGAAGCAAGGCGGAGAAACTGCGCGCCTGGTTGGCCGGAGTGCGCCACGGCCTGCGCGGCGACCTGGAGAGGGACGCTTACTTTGAACGGATGAAGAACCCCTGAAACCTACGACCCATGACCCGTGAACCGAACGACTTGGCGGAACGCTACCGCCGCCTGAACGAATCGTACACCGACCGCATCCTCATCTTCCACGTGGGGATAGACGCGGGCTTTTTCGCCGAGTACAACGCCCTGATGCACGCCATGCTCTACTGCCTGCAACACCGCGTGCAACTACGCCTTTATGCCGACGACGCGAACTTCGGCCACGCCCGGGGCTGGCGCGACTACTTCCGCCCGTTTTGTCCGGAGGTGCACGAGGCGTTCCACCACCGCTACAACCTCTACCGCGTGGCCTCGTGGTGCGATGTCCTTCGCACGGTGCGAGCCGAGCGGAGCCTTCGTCTGTTGAAGTGGAAACTGAAAGCCGGGTGGCGGCACACCGTGGGCGACCTTGCCGCCCTGTGCGCCTACCGTCGCCGCGTGTTGCTCACCCGCCACGTGCGCCTCAACCTGGACGACCGCTTCCACGTCCCCGAACTGGGCATCGATGGCGATTACCTGCAAGCCTACCCCATACTCTCGGCCATCGCGTGGCGGCTCAACGATGAGGCTGCCGCCGAGTGCGCCAGCCTTGTCGAGGCGCTCCACCTGCCGTCCGATTATGCCGGATGCCAAATCCGTGGCGGCGACAAGGTGACGGAGACCAGCCTGCTACCCCCTTCGCACTACATCTCGCTATTGCGCCGCCACGCTCCCGGCCGGGACGTGTTTGTGCTGACCGACGACTACCGGCTCTTTGAACAGGTGCAGGGCGAGGCTCCCGACATCCGCTGGCACACCCTCTGCCAGTCCGGCGAGCAAGGCTACGTCAACTCCGCCTTCTCCCGCGCCGGTGCCGCCGACAAGCATGCCCGCATGTTGCGTTTCCTGGCCTCCGTGGAGGTGTTGCGCCGCGCCCGCCCTTTCATAGGCAGCGTCACCACCGGGCCGAGCCTTTTCCTGCTGAAGCTGGCATGGCCCCACGGCATTCCTGCCGACTGCCATCCCGAAGACTTTCCTGCCGTGTGCCGCCTGCCCATAGCCGGGCGGAGCGAACGCGCCATGCGTTATCTGTCCGGAAATGTCCCTGTGGGGAAAGACCGTTCATAACTGGGTCAGACCCCCATTCTACATACCTGTAGGGCACATTCTATTCCCCTTTTGTCCGCGACATGTACGGAGCGTACGCGCAACGTGTTGCGAGCACGGGCGCAACGCGTTGGAAGCGCGCCCGCAACACGTTGCGCGTAAAACGCCCTTATATGCGGAAAAAACACATCATATTCCGAGCGGGGAACGCGTGTTAACGGAAGAAACGCTATCTTTGCGAAACGCGGAACCATCCGCCCCTTACAGATGCAGAACCGAACCTACACATCCCGCGAACTGGACTGCCTGCACGGCGTGCTCTACGACCTGCTGGGCGAGGCTGACCGTGTGTGCCGGAAGCATGGCATACCCTACTTCCTGATAGGCGGCACGGCCATCGGCGCGCTTTACGACAAGGCCATCCTGCCGTGGGACGACGATGTGGACATCGGCATGACGCGCGACGCCTACAACCGCTTTCTGCAAGTGGCTCCCGCCGAGCTGGGTCCGTCCTACTTCCTGTCGTGCATGGACACCGACCCGCACATCCCTTATTATTATGCCAAGCTCAAGAAGAACGGCACCCGCTTCGTGGAGCCGCTCTTTCGCGACGTGCCCATGCATCAGGGTATATACATCGACATCCTGCCTTTCGACCATGTGCCGGACAGCCGCCTGCTGCACCGCCTGCAACGCGCGGCGGTCAACTTCCTGAAGTGCTGCCTCATGGGCAAGGAGGCGTGGTTGTGGCGCTATTTCGGCCGGTGCGTGTCGCCCAACCCCTCGAAGCGCGGCCCGCTGCCCTGCCTGCTGAACCGCCTGGCCGACATGTTCTTTACCAAGCGGCAGCTCTACCGCATGATGCTGGCCGTGCAAGGCGTGGCCAACCGCCGCCCTACGCGCTACGTGGCCAACATCGTTACCACGACCGATTACTTGGAGACCGCTTACTTGGAGCATCTGGCCTCCGTGCCTTTCGGCCCGCTGATGGTGAGCGCGCCCGCGCAGTTGGAGGCCTTCCTGCGCCACAACTATCCCACGCTGCACCGCTACAACGAGGAGGAGCAGGCCCGCGTGGCAGGCCACCGGCCGGACGAGCTTTCGTTCGGCGACGGCGTGTGCGCGGACAAACCATCTTCCGTAATTCAGAACCCTTTAAAACCCGCAATATCATGAAACCGGCTTTGGTGGACGTTTCCGTCCTTATCCTTTTCTTCAACCGCCCCGCGCAACTGGCGCAGGTGTTCGAGCAGGTGCGTCAGGCCCGCCCCGCCCGTCTGTACCTATATCAAGATGGCCCGCGCGACGAGCGCGACCTGCCCGGAGTGGAAGCCTGCCGCCGTGTGGTGGCGGACGTGGACTGGGAGTGCGACGTGCGGCGCAACTACCAAACGCGCAACTACGGGTGCGACCCCTCGGAGTTCATGGCCCAGAAGTGGGCCTTCTCGCTGTCGGACAAATGCATCGTGCTGGAGGACGATGACGTGCCGGCCGTCTCCTTCTTCCGCTTCTGCAAGGAGCTGCTCGACCGCTACGAGCACGACACCCGCATCAGCATGATAGCCGGGTTCAACCCCGAGGAAGTCACGCCGGGCATCTCGGCCGACTACTTCTTCGCCTCCACCTTCTCCATCTGGGGTTGGGCCAGCTGGCGGCGCGTGGTGGAACAGTGGGACGACACCTACGCCTTCCTCGACAACCAGGAAGACATGCGCCTGCTGAACAACCTCATCGCCACGCGGAAGTACCGCAAGGACTTCACCTACATGTGCCGCCGCCATCGCGAGAGCGGCAAGGCATACTATGAAACCATCTTCCACGCGGTCATCCTGTTCAGCTCCGGCCTGAGCATCGTGCCCACGCGCAACATGATAAACAACCTCGGTGCCACCTCCGACTCCACCCACTTCGCAGGCTCGGTGCACACCCTGCCGCGCGGCTACCGGCGCATATTCACCATGAAGCGCCACGAGGTGCAGTTCCCGCTGAAGCACCCGCGGCACGTGATAGAGAACACGGCCTACAAGGAGTCCACCTACCGCATCATGGCGTGGCGGCACCCGTGGGTCAAGGTGGCCCGTTCGTTGGAAGAGCTGGTGCTGAACGTGCGCTATGGCAACTGGACGCTGATAGCCCGCGCCATGCGCAAGCGCTGTGACAAGTGGCTGCGCAGGGACAGGCACGAGTAATTCCCTGCGATACGGCTCCCAAGGGGGAAATATTGCCCGTACTTTCCCACAAAAGCCCGCACGGATGTGCCGTGGTGCAGGGAAAAACCGTAACTTTGCGCAAAAATTACTCCGATAGTCCTGATGAGAGTCCTACTAATCAATACCTCCGAACGCATGGGCGGTGCCGCCGTGGCAGCGGGCAGGCTCATGGAAGCCCTCAAGAACAACGGAATAAAGGCCAAACTATTGGTGCGCGACAAGCAGACGGGGCAGATAACCGTCGTGCCGCTCAAGCAGAGCTGGCGCCTGGTATGGAAGTTCGTCTGGGAGCGTGTGGTCATTTGGGCGGCCAACCGTTTCCGGCGCGACAACCTGTTCTCCGTCGACATTGCCAACACCGGCACGGACATTACCTCGCTACCCGAATTCCAGCAGGCCGACGTGGTACACCTGCATTGGGTGAACCAAGGCATGCTGTCGCTGAAAAGCATCGAAAAGATACTGGCATCGGGCAAGCCCGTGGTGTGGACCCTGCACGACATGTGGCCCTGTACCGGCATCTGCCATCACGCACGCGATTGCGGCCACTATCGCGACGAGTGCCATAATTGTCCTTACATAAACAAGGGACGCCATCGCAGGGACTTGGCCTGGCGCGTGTTCCATAAGAAAAAGAACCTTTATGCAGGCCGCCGCATCAGCTTCGTGGCGTGCAGCCATTGGCTGGAAGAGCGGGCGCGGCAGAGCGCCCTGCTTACGGGGCAGACGGTGTGCAGCATTCCCAATCCCATCAATACCAATCTGTTCAAACCGCATGACAAGACCGTGGCCCGACGCCGCATAGGTCTGCCGGAAAGCAAACGCCTCGTGTTGTTCGGTTCGGTGAAAGCCACGGACAAACGCAAGGGCATAGACTATTTCGTGGAAGCCTGCCGCCTGCTGGCCGGTAAGTGTCCGGAGTTGAAGGAAAGCCTCGGCGTGGTGGCTTTCGGCAAGAATTCGGACCAGCTGGAACAGCTCCTGCCCTTCAAGGTGTATGCCTTGGACTATGTGAACGACGAGCACCGGATGGTGGACTTGTATAACGCGGTAGACCTCTTTGCCATCCCCTCGCTGGAGGAGAACCTGCCGAACACCATCATGGAAGCCATGGCCTGCGGCACGCCGTGCGTGGGCTTCTGCACGGGCGGCATACCGGAAATGATAGACCACCTGCACGACGGCTACGTGGCACAGTATCGCGATGCCGACGACTTTGCGGAGGGAATGCGCTGGGTACTGAACGAGCCGGACTACGCCACCCTGTGCGAGCAGGCATGCCGCAAGGCGGCGGGCAGCTACTCGGAGAGCGTGGTGGCCAAACGTTACATAGAGCTTTATAACAGACTGTAAACCAGAGGTGGAAGCGCAACGCGTACGAAGCACGGCCGCAACGCGTTGGAAGCGCGCCCGCAACATGTTGCGTCCGTGCTCGCGACGTGTCCGGAATAAATCCCCCTTATATGCCGTGTAAAAGCGGTAATCATTCTACCTGACATTTGTTTAAGAAAAGAACGACATGCACACGCATCCTACACCCAAGTTCAGCATAGTGACGGTGGCCTACAATGCCGCCGCGACGCTGGAAGACACCATACAGAGCGTCATTTCGCAGACGTACCATCATGTGGAGTATATCATTGTGGACGGGGCTTCGACAGACGGCACGATGGCCGTGGTGGAACGCTACAAAGACCGCATAGCCCGTGTGGTGAGCGAGCCCGACCGTGGCCTGTACGATGCCATGAACAAGGGACTGGCCTTGGCGACGGGCGACTACGTATGTTTCCTCAACGCGGGCGACAGCTTCCACGAGGACGACACCTTGGCGCGGATGGTGCACGGCCTTCCTTGCAACGAACCGCTACCCGACGTGATGTATGGTGAAACGGAGCTGGTGGACAGCGAGGGGCATTTTGTGCGCATGCGCCGCCTCTCCGCCCCGGAGCGCCTGACGTGGAAGAGCTTCCGTCAGGGCATGCTGGTGTGCCACCAGGCGTTTTTCGCCAAGCGCGAACTGGCCGGGCCTTACAACCTCTCGTACCGCTTCTCGGCCGATTTCGACTGGTGCATACGGGTCATGAAGAAGTCGCGCGTACTACATAACACGCACCTGGTGCTTGTGGACTATCTGGACGAGGGACTCACCACGCGCAACCGCAATGCCTCGCTGCGCGAACGCTTCCGCATCATGGCGAAGCATTACGGGTTGGCGGGCACCATAGTCCGTCACGCCTGGTTCCTGGTGCGGGCCGTGGTGCTCAGGTGATGATTGTTGCTGTCAGCGCAGTTCCTTCAATGTTTCCGTCAGTTCTTTCACGCCTTCCGAAGCCCCTTTGGCGATGACGTGCACGTGCGGCATGCCGCCTGCGAGGTTCGGCTTGGGGTCTATCAGGAAAATCTTGGTTTCGGGCCGGGCGTAGTACAGCAACCCTGCGGCGGGATACACGTTGAGCGACGTGCCGATGACCACGAGGATGTCGGCCTGCTCCACGGCTGCCACGGCCTCGTCCATGCGCGGTACGCTCTCGCCGAACCACACGATGAAGGGGCGCAGCTGGGTGCCGTCGCCCGCCTTGTCGCCAAGGTGCACCTCATATTCTTCCGGCTTAAGCTCTTTGATGTAGCGCGGGTCGTTCGGGTTCCGGCTGGAGCAGACCTTCGTCAGCTCGCCGTGCAGATGGATGACGTGGTGGCTTCCGGCCCGTTCGTGCAGGTTGTCCACGTTTTGCGTGATGACGGTCACGCGGAAGTCTTTCTCCCACTCCGCCACGCCACGGTGCCCGTCGTTGGGCTGCACCGTGAGCAGTTGCTTGCGGCGTTCATTATAAAAGTTGATTACCAGTTCGGGGTTTGCGGCATAGCCTTCGGGCGTGGCCACCTGTTCTACGGGGTATTGTTCCCACAGTCCTCCCGCGTCGCGGAAGGTGTTGATGCCGCTTTCGGCGCTCATTCCCGCGCCTGTGAATACAACAAGGTTCTTCATGTCGGTTTCTCCTTTACATTTAATAGATATGTATTGTGCAGTAAAGTTACTCGATTGCAGCCTTATGCGGCTTCGCGTTAAGCTTTTTTGTGAATAGGGACGAAGATGCTTCCCGGGGCCTCCAGGCTGGTTAAGTATCCTGTTGCGACGCATTTGCCCGAAAATCCGCAAGTTCTAAGAAAAATTAAAGAACAAAAAGCAAGGCTATTCGTAGAAAAACCTTACTTTTGCCACCTGCTAAACTACAGAGGGTTGGCGGCTAAACGCGTGCGGCCCGCATAAGAACGAAAACAATATGGACAAATTCAGTTATGCCATCGGCTTGGGCATAGGACAGAACCTGTGGAGCATGGGAGCCAAGGGCATCGTGGTGGACGACTTTGCACAGGCCATAAAGGATGTGCTCGACGGAAACCCCACAGCCATAAGCCACACCGAAGCGCGGGACATCGTGAACAAGTATTTTGAGGAGATGGAAGCCCGCATCAATGCCGAGAATGTGGAAAAGGGAAAGCAATTCCTTGAGGAGAACAAGAAGCGTCCGGGTGTCGTCACGTTGCCCAGCGGCTTGCAGTACGAAGTGCTGAAAGAAGGCAATGTTTCCGGCCGATATGCCAAGCCCGGCGACCAGGTGCAATGTCACTACGAGGGCACGCTGATAGACGGTACGCTGTTCGACAGTTCCATCAAGCGCGGGCAACCCGCCACGTTCGGCGTCACGCAGGTGATTCCCGGTTGGGTGGAGGCCCTGCAACTCATGCCGGAGGGAGCGAAATGGAAACTCTACATCCCCAGCGAACTGGCCTACGGCGCACAAGGCGCAGGCGAGATGATACCCCCGCACAGCACGCTGGTGTTCGAAGTGGAACTCTTGAAGATTTTATCCAAATAACAAATAAAACAAAAAGCAAAATGAAAAAGACATCGTTATTCATGGCTGTGGCCGTGGCTGCCGGATTGGCTTCGTGCTCGGCTCCCGCCCCGCAAGCCAAGCTGGAGACTGAAGTTGACTCCCTTTCTTACGCCATCGGTTTGGCACGTACACAAGGACTTGACCAATATCTGATGCAACAAGGCATAGACTCGGCGCAAGTGGTTACGTTCCTGAAAGGCTTCAAGGAAGGAGCTGCCATGGAAAGCAAGGGCGATCTGGCTTACATCAACGGCTTGCAGATTGGTTACATGGTGGCCAACCAGTGGGTAGAGGGCTTCACCCGTCAGGTGTTCGGCAACGACTCCACGCAGACGCTGGATCGCGACAACATGTTGGCCGGTTTCTTGGACGGCGTGACAGGTACCGAAAACATCATGAAGCAGGGCGTGGCAGAAATCTATATGCGCCGGAAGATGGAAGAGGTGAAGGAGAAGGCCTTGGCCGTGCAGTTTGCCGATAACAAGGAGGCCGGCGAGAAGTTCCTGGCCGAGAACAAGACGAAAGAAGGCGTGCAGGTTATGCCCAGCGGCTTGCAGTACAAGGTCATCAAGCAAGGCAACGGGGCTGTTCCCGCCGATACCAGCAAAGTGAAGGTGAACTACAAAGGCATGTTGATAGACGGCACCGAGTTTGACAGCTCTTACAAGCGCAAAGACAAGAACGGAAAGACGAAGCCCGCCACGCTGCGTGCCAATCAGGTGATAAAGGGTTGGAAAGAAGCCCTCACCATGATGCCCGTCGGCTCCAAGTGGGAACTCTACATCCCCTACGACTTGGCTTACGGCTCCCAGAACCGTCCTCCCCACATCAAACCCTACTCGGCATTGGTGTTCGAGGTGGAACTGGTAGGAATCGACAAATAACAACGCGGTAAGCGTAACGGTCATATTTACGGCGGACAAGTGCGATGCGATGTAAGTATCGGGCTTGTCCGCCTGTTTTTTTGTTCGTTGCGATGCGGGAAAAACGACATAGTTCTTGCCTTTGACTGCGCAACGCATTCGGGGCATGTTCGCAACACGTTCGGGGTAACGGCCTTGTTTGTTATGGGGACAGCCTTGTCCTTATGTACTATTTCATACCTCTCGGAGCACATATGGACGTATTCGATGAGGCCGGTTTTCCTTGTCTTGCCTGTAAACTTTTGGGGGAGGCAGAACGGGCTTTTCGGGTAGGCTTTTGCCGCATTTCTTCTTCGTTGATGCCTGTTTTTTGTTATTTCTGCATTTTTCTTCGTGTTTTTTATAGATAAATTGAAATAAAGCCCTATATTTGCTTACGTTTTGATAAACAATAATAGTTTGTGTTATGGAGAAAATAGATAATCTTGACCGGCAGATTTTGGGAATCATCTCGCAGAATGCACGCATACCGTTCAAGGATGTGGCGGCAGAATGCGGTGTATCGCGTGCGGCAATTCACCAACGTGTACAGCGCTTGATAGACATGGGGGTCATTGTGGGCTCCGGATACGATGTCAACCCGAAGTCTTTGGGTTACCATACTTGTACGTATGTGGGTATCAAGCTTGAGAAAGGTTCCATGTACAAGTCTGTGGTGGCTGAGCTGGAGAAGATACCTGAGATTGTGGAGTGCCACTTCACGACTGGTCCATATACCATGCTGACCAAACTGTATGCCCGCGACAACGAGCATTTGATGGAGCTGTTGAACAGCAAGATGCAGGAGATTCCCGGCGTGATTGCTACCGAAACGCTGATTTCATTGGAGCAGAGCATCAAGAAAGAAATACCTATCCGCCCGGAAAAAGCCTGAGAAATGCCGTACATGGAAAGGCGGTGTGTTTAATGCTAAACTGAATGGATTTCCTAAACCAATATCATCTTTCGGGGCTCGTCATAGGAGTATGTACATTCCTCATTATCGGATTGTTCCATCCTGTTGTGGTGAAAGCTGAATATCATTGGGGTACAAAGTGCTGGTGGGTGTTCCTCTTGCTTGGCATGGCCGGGTTGGTGGGTTCCGTCTGCGTCCACCATGTCGTGTTGTCTTCATTGTTGGGGGTGTTTGCCTTTTCTTCTTTCTGGTCTATTAAGGAGGTGTTCGAGCAGGAAAGGCGTGTCAGGAAAGGGTGGTTTCCCAAGAATCCCAAGCGTAAGTATACCTTCTGATGCGGGGCTTCGATAGCGTGCTATTTTTCGTTCTCCGAAGGTAAATATTGATACTTTTCTGTCGATATGCTTGCACATATGATGGAAAAGCATTACTTTTGCCCCGCTATTTCGAAAGGGATATGCCGGACTTGTAGCTCAGTTGGTTAGAGCAACAGACTCATAATCTGGAGGTCCCAGGTTCAAGCCCTGGCTGGTCCACTTGAATAAGGTTGCAACACAAGCGGTTGCAGCCTTATTTTGTTTTCGGGCCTCGGGTGTTGGATGGCGCATTGATATTCTCATGTCGTATTGACGTTAAAGAAGGCGATATCCGTTACATTATGTCCGAATTATCCATATCTTTGCATCGAATTATATTGAGGTCTTGAAATAAATCTCCATTATGTCCGGATTGGACGTGCAGGGACTATGACGGGAGCCCGGAAGCAATGGGGAAATGTTTAACGGATAACGATGGTATAAGAATGGAACAACTGAAACATGAATGCGGCGTGGCCATGATACGCCTCTTGAAACCCTTGGAATACTATGAAAAGAAGTACGGCACTTGGATGTACGGCCTGAACAAGCTTTACCTCCTCATGGAGAAGCAGCACAACCGAGGGCAGGAAGGCGCGGGCTTGGCTTGCGTCAAGCTGGAGGCCAATCCCGGCGAGGAATACATGTTTCGCGAACGCGCCTTGGGTTCGGGTGCCATCACCGAGATATTCGACACCGTGCACACCCATTTCCACGACCTGACGCCCGAACAGTTGCACGATGCGGAGTATGCCAAGAAGTGTCTCCCTTTTGCGGGCGAGGTCTACATGGGTCACCTGCGATACAGCACCACAGGCAAGTCCGGCCTCACCTACGTGCATCCTTTCCTCCGTCGCAATAACTGGCGGGTGAAGAACCTGGCCCTCTGTGGTAACTTCAACCTGACCAACGTAGATGAGATATTCGCCAAGATAACTGCCATGGGGCAGCATCCCCGCAAGTATGCCGACACCTACATCATGCTGGAACAAGTGGGCCACCGCTTGGACAGAGAGGTGGAACGCCTCTATGGCATTGCCGAGGCTAACGGGCTGACCGGCATGGATATCACCCATTATATAGAGGATCACATAGAGCTGGCCAACGTCTTGCGCACCTCGAGCAAGGAGTGGGACGGAGGCTACGTCATCTGCGGATTGACCGGTAGCGGGGAGTCCTTTGCTATCCGCGACCCGTGGGGCATCCGCACCGCCTTCTGGTACCAGGACGAGGAGGTGGCCGTACTGGCCAGCGAACGCCCCGTGATACAGACTGTGTTCAACGTGCCCATGGAGTCCATCAAGGAGATGCAACCCGGACAGACGGTCATCTTCACCAAGGCGGGTAAGATGCGCACCATCCAAATCAACAAGCCACGCGAAGTGAAGCCCTGCTCCTTCGAGCGCATCTACTTCAGCCGGGGAAGCGACGCGGACATCTACCGGGAACGCAAGCAACTCGGCATGGAACTGGTGCCCAGCATTCTTCGCGCCATCGACAACGATATAGACCACACCGTCTTCTCCTTCATCCCCAACACCGCCGAGGTGGCCTATTGCGGCATGATGCAGGGACTGAACGAGTACCTCAACAACCTGAAAGCACAGCAGATTGCCGACCTGGGACATAGACCCACGCAGGAGGAACTGGAGCACATCCTCTCTCGCCGCATCCGGAGCGAGAAGGTGGCCATCAAGGACATCAAGCTGCGCACCTTCATTGCCGAGGGCAACACGCGCAATGACCTGGCCGCCCATGTCTATGACATTACCTACGGAAGTTTGGTGCCGGGGCAGGACAACCTGGTCATCATCGACGACAGCATCGTGCGCGGCACGACGCTCAGGCAGAGCATCATCGGCATCCTCGACCGCTTAGAGCCGAAGAAGATAGTCATCGTCTCCAGTTCGCCCCAGGTGCGCTACCCCGACTACTACGGCATCGACATGTCCCGCATGAGCGAATTCATCGCCTTCAAGGCCGCCATCGAGTTGCTGAGGGAGCGG
>CALUGY010000066.1 GCA_944320295.1 uncultured Bacteroides sp. | reverse complement strand
AAAACGCTTTTGCACATACGAAATTTAAAGGAGAATTAGCTTTACCTAAGGACTTGACTGTATTGAGCGACAATGTATTTGATGGTTGCGATTTCTCCGGAGAATTAAAACTGCCAAGCAAATTGAGGACAATCGGTAACAATGTGTTCGGCGATCCTATTTATGGCAGTTGTTGGCGTCTGATGGGAATACTCGAAATTCCCGAAGAAGTGGTCAGCATCGGACAAGGAGCATTCTATGGATGCCACAGCATTGAAGGCGTAGTATTTCCCGAAAGCTTGGAAAGTATTCAAAACGAAGCTTTCTATATGTGTACAGGCATCGGCAGCATTGTTTGCAAGGGTAGTATCCCAGCCTATACACAAGCATCGGCTTTCAACGGCGTTCCCAAAGACAACTTCACCCTCGAAGTCCCCGAAAGCGCCATACAGCAATACCAGGCCTCGCCGGGCTGGAGCGACTTCAAACGCATCGCCGCCCACCGCGAACTGGTGTGCCGCCCCAACATTGCCAACGCCATCAGCACCCGCTGCACACGCGACCTCGTGATTGACGCTGAGGGCGAATGGGAGGTGGAGAGCATGCCCGACTGGTGCAGCCTATCGCAAACCAGCGGCAACAAGAAAACGGAACTGGTGCTGACCATCGACCAGATGAGCGGCACAAGCGAACGCACGGGCGAAATCGTCTTCAAGCTGAAAGACCAGGACTACCGCCACACGTGCACTGTCACCCAATACGGTTACGAGCATGCCGAGGATGAGGTCATCACTTTGCAAAAGGCAACGAAAGGAAACACGGGAGGCATCAACCTCGTCTTCCTGGGCGATGGCTTCGACGCGAAGGACATCTCGGAGGGCGAGTACATGGCCGCCATGCAGGAGCAGGTGGAGAACTTCTTCGGCATCGAGCCGTACAAGACCTACCGCGACTACTTCAACGTCTACACCGCCATCGCCGTATCGCCGGAAACAGGCATCGGCACGGTGAACACCATACGCTACGCCAAGTTCGAGACCACCTACACGGGCGGCGTGGGCCTGCGGTGCGACTATGATGCCGTGTTTCAGTACGTACTGGACATGAAAACTACTGTAACCAAAGACAATCTGCACCAGTCGCTCATCATCATGGTGCCCAACAGCACGGACTACGGCGGCATCTGCCAGATGTGGGATGACGGTTCGGCCATCGCCTTCTGCCCCATGAGCACCTACGGCTACCCGCTGGACACGCGCGGCGTCATTCAGCACGAGGCGGGAGGGCACGGCTTCGGCAAACTGGGCGACGAATACATCTACCATAACGAGTTCATCGACTTCTGCACGTGCACTTGCTGTGGACATGTCTATGAGTTTGAAATGGCTAAGGCCAAAGGCTGGTACGACAACCTCTCCCTCACCGGCAAGACTAACGAAGTGCCTTGGAGCCACCTCATTTACGACGAAAAGTATAGCGACTTTGTGGACATCTTCGAAGGCGGATACATGCACAACCGGGGCGTGTTCCGCTCGGAGCAGAACAGCTGCATGAACAACGACATCCCCTACTACAGCACCATCAGCCGCGAGAGCATCGTGCGCCGCATCAAGGCTTATGCCGGCGAGGAGTACTCCTTCGAAGACTTCAAGGCCAACGACAAGGTAGAGGCCAGTGTGTCTACCCGCTTTGCCCGCGAGCCTTACACTGGAACAAGCATACACAGCTTCCAGATGCCACCACAG
Source organism: uncultured Bacteroides sp. (assembly GCA_944320295.1). Taxonomy (GTDB): domain Bacteria; phylum Bacteroidota; class Bacteroidia; order Bacteroidales; family Bacteroidaceae; genus Bacteroides. The sequence continues at coordinate 1,001 of CALUGY010000066.1, read as the reverse complement.
ATACATCGTGGCAGTCCGCTGGACAACCTGTAAAAGCACGGCCTATGCCTCGTGAAGTGCAGCATTTCACACAGCGAACCACTGCACTTCACGGGCTTAAGGCCCCGGCTGCAAGCGTTTCAACCCCCGGTCGCAAGCGTTGAAAACCCCGGTCGCACGCGCTTAAGACGCTTCATTATAAACTACATTGCATTACCAAAACATAACCTATATGAAACGACATACACTGCTATCCGCCACCGCCCTGGCCCTGTTGCTCGCCGCGACAGCCTGTCAGGAGAAAGCCGACCTGCCTGCGGAGCAGGCCGACGCCAACGTCATGACTTTCCGCATCGCCCACCCAGGCGAAGCCACCCGTGCCACCGATACTGCCTTCGAGCAGGGCGACCGCGTGGGCGTGTTCATTACCCAAAAAGATGCCCCGCTCGAGGTGTCGGGAAACTATGTGAACAACGCTGCCCTGACTTTCGACGGCAGCCAATGGAAGCCCGAACGCACCATCTATTGGGACGGCGGCACGTACAATATCTACGGCTACTACCCCTATTTATCCACCATATCATCGGCAGACAACCTGCCCTTCAGCGTGGCTACCGACCAGAGCACAGCGGAAGGCTACGAGACAAGCGACTTCCTGTGGGCGCAAGCCTTGAACAACTCGGCAAGTAGCCAACCGGTGAACCTCACCTTCTCCCACCGCATGAGCCGCATGCTCATCCAGCTGGTGAAAGGCGAAGACTATGAAGGCGACCTGCCCGAAGACGCCGCAGTATATCTGCACAACACCGTGCCCGATGCCACCATCGACCTCAGCGCAGGCGTCGTGACCCGCGACCCGTATGCCACCGCGCAGAGCCTGCGCGCCCGGAGCCTGGGCCCCCCCCGCTATGTCGTGCTGCCAGTTCCCCAACGTCTGTACAACCGTAAGCCCCTGGTAGCAGTGGTGATTCAAGGATTGTCCTCCCTTTCCGAAAGCAAGATCGTGTTGATGACCGGCATAC
>CALUGY010000065.1 GCA_944320295.1 uncultured Bacteroides sp. | reverse complement strand
CTAAATTTGCCGGAGATGGTCGCGTTCAGCAGCGGGGACACCGTCACCAACACGTACCTGATGGACGGCACGAAGCTGGAAACCGTGCGCAATGTCGGCGGTGCCACTACAACGACGGACTATTGCGGCAATTTGGTCTATGAAAACGGGGTGTTGAAGTACCTGCTGACGGAGGAGGGTTATGTGACCCCGGCGGACGGGAAGTACCATTACTACGTGAAGGACCACCTGGGAAGCAACCACATCGTGGTAAGCGAAGACGGCCAGGCGAAAGAATGAAATCATTATACAGCTTCAGGGCTAAGGCCTTCACCGGATACCCAAACGGTCGCGGTTCCCAGTTATCCTGAGATTACGGACGTTTCTCCCGAAATCCAACCCTACCGTTACAACGGGAAAGAGTACGATGAAAACACCAAGTGGTACGACTACGGTGCCAGGAACTATGACCCGGCACTCATAAGGTTCAATACCATGGACAGGTTTGCGGAGAAATACTACTCACAGTCGCCATACCAGTATGCGGCGAACAACCCGATACGAAATATCGATGTGAACGGGGATAGTATATCTATAAAAGGAGCAGACTTGCCAGAACTGGTAGAAGCCATATTGGCAGGGCTTGAAGATGGAAGTAGCGTGACCATGGAATGGAAAGATGGAGTATTAGACCCCAGTTCCATTAAAGAGCAAGCTATGAACAGCGACGATTTCTTTTTGAAAGACTTATATGAGATTGCATCTTCAAACAAAATGGTCGAAATTTCTTTGTCTGACAAAAACACTTACATGATGGATGGGAAAATTATTAGTGAAGATTTTTATCCTCCTGTAGATTATAACACAAAAGAATATGGAGAAGAATATGAAAACCTCTTGAGATTGGGGAATGACATCGTCGGCAAAACTTTTGATGGAAATTTAGGTCAAACCTTGGTTCCCGGAAAACGGGCTGCCTCCGGAAAAAGTTCTCTCAACAGCAATACACAAATTATTATAAATAAAAAGGGGAATCTGAACCATCGTGTTGTCGGGCTTGCCCATGAATTTGCCCATGTTATATTATATCTAAAAGGGTTACCTTTTGGACATACCCAACCAGGAGTAGATGCCTTTGTATATGGTAGAAACAACGAAATGATGAGAAGATTAGGTTATGGTCAATAGGATTCTGTTATTTACAACATGCGTATTGCTGTCTTGCACAATATACGCACAGACCTTCTACGATGCGGAGGACGGTTCGGCCATCTTCTCACTTTACCGCGACGCGAGAAAAGAGCCGCGTATAAAATACTACGGGTTGGGAGACTCCATCAAGATAGACTTCGACATCCGCCCCAAAGAAGGGATAGAAAGTCTAAACAGCTTTCTTGACAGCTTGTATTATGCACACTTCACAGAAAGGACGTACCGGGAAGTAAATTTGCATGAGTTTTACACCATCTTGTTCGATGACAAACTCTGCATACGCGACGTGCGTATCATACACCCTCCCAGAAAGCTATTCGACTATGAGAAAGCCTATTTCAGGCTTGCCAAAAAGATCCTCTCGGGCACAAGAGGCAAGTGGATCAAGCAGGTACCCAACGGCCATTGGGGATTCTACACAGGATGCTTCCACATGAAATAAGTTAGTAATCTTATCACACATCCCTCACGAGGAGAGACGGGGCTACGCTACATGTGTAGCCCCGCTCCTTATTTACAAAACAGCCCTCCACAACTACAACACACAAGAGGCAGATGGCAAAAATGTGCAGATAAATTCGCCACGACAGAAACTGACATGAAGTTTATACACCAATATTTTGGGAATCACATGCAATTTCCTTAAATTTGCCAGACAAGGTCACAAGCACCATAGCCTACACGCATTGGGTAGACAATACGAAACTGATTACTCTCAATCGCCATATCAATATAGGAGAAATAACCCGATATGGAATATTGATGTAGATGGGAATATGGAATGGAATGAAACTAAATAAAAACTGTCCATGAAGGTTGCTAAGATTATATTTATCATTTTGTCTGTTAGCTTAGCTTTACTGATTAGTTACGTTATCATTAATACATATGTAAGCATAAAATATGGTAGTAATTGGGAAGAAGAATACTTGCTGGAAATAGTAGATATATTACGCGTATTCCTTTGCTATGTATTAGCAACTACCGTATTCCTAATTATTTGTTTGGCAAAAGATAGAAAAAGATTATGATAAGCGGAAAAAGTAGTTTTTGCCTGATTATTTTCTTTCTTATGTGCACAGGCATGGGTTCCATGGCACAAACCTCCGCACAAGAATCGAAAATTGTTGTCGACACCCTGTTTAACAAAGAAATTCGCCTTGTGCTGCCTGATGGATGTAAAAAGCAGAATTATTTTTATGACGAGGGAAGATTTATTGACTATTGTTACAGGGACGGTTGTTTGGTAACACTTTTCAAGGGCTCATTGGTGAAGACACCGCTATTGCCGGATGATCCAAACCATCACTTGCAGTCAATAGACACAATAAATAACGTGGTTATCTATAGAGGATGGGTGGAACATCCGAACCCCTATGTAGACAAACGGGTTTGGAGGGAAGATAAGATTAAGGATATCTACATTTATTATGATTACGTTCCGGTAGAAAAAATTCCCATCTTTGATAATGTATTAAATACCCTGTCTGTAAAAGACATCACGATTGGTTCCGGCCTCCTGCCCGACTCCATTTCGAAGAGGTAACAAGAAAGCCCTGCCGGCGGTTGTAACCGCAAGCAGGGCCTTTTCCTTGGTTGGTTATTCACATCCTTTCATTTCGACCGCGTCACGGTATGGAGCACCTGCCCGTGCTTGTCCACCATGCGCAACTCCAGCGTCTTAGGCGTGGCGGAAAGGATGGAGAAGCCCGGCTCCGAACTGCAGAACACGGTGCCTTCGGTGGGCTTCACCTTGCGGCTGAGCGAACCGGACGAGTTGGTGATGTAGTCTATCGGGCTGCCCTGCACGCGGATGTGCTGGAAGTTGTGGATGTGCCCGTTGATGTACATGTCCACACGGTGGCGGCGCAAGATGGTGTCCACACGGCGTTGCATGTCCTGCCGCTCGATGTCATCCTTCGAGGTCTGGGCGTAGATGGGGTGATGGCCCACCACGACCACCCAGTCTTCCGTGGCGGCGGCCAGCGTGGCGTCCAGCCATTGCAGTTGGGCGTCGATGTCCTGCTGGCAGGCGTCGGGATACTTGGTGAACTCCTCGCGATACTTGCCGATAAGCGGCGTGGTGTCGATGAAGACGATGCGCACCGTGGTGCCCTCCTCGCTGAAGGAGCGGGTGTAGTAGCGGGCGGGCATCTCCCAGCGGCGGCTCACGCGGCTGTAGTCCACCACGGCCTGCGTGTTACCTCGGTACTCGTGGTTGCCGCAGATGGGGTACCAGTCAATCATCAGTTCGGGGTGGGCGTAAATCAGCTCGAAGTTAGTCATCCACAGGGGGTCTTGGACGGAGCGGACACCTTCGAAGTGGTGCACGTCGCCGGCGGCGATGACGCATTCGGGGCCTACCTCCTCGGCCATCTGGCCCATCAGCTCGGCAATGGGCTTCTGGTCGTAGTAGCCGTTGCGGCCCAAGTCGTTG
>CALUGY010000064.1 GCA_944320295.1 uncultured Bacteroides sp. | reverse complement strand
TAAAGACCGTACTTCCATTAGTTACCCACGGCCGTGGTTCGATTTCCCCACCCTCGTGGTTCGATATTCCCACCCGGGTGGGACGATGTACCCACGGCCGTGGGTAATCAATGGAAGTACGACTTAGACCGAAGGAAAGCCGTACTTGGGCAGGAACGGAGTATGGAATGAGGGGAATGCGCACGGCGGGTTGTCACTTGCGCGTCGCGTCGTGGCCGCGCTTCATGTCTTTGTCCAGCTTCTTTATCTTGCGCCAGGCTTCCTTGAATTTGGGGCAGAGTGCCACGGCCTTTTCGTAGTTGCGCATGGCGGCTTCGGGCATGTCGTGACGGAGGCACTCGTCGCCCATTTGGATGTATTCGCGGGCGTATTTCACCAGCGTCTTTTCCTTCTCCAGGGCTTCTTGGCGCAGGGCGCGGTTTTCCTCGCGCAGGCGGTTGATGATGCCCAGCTTGCGGCGTATGAGCCGCTGGGCGGCGGGCTTCTCTATGTCGTACCGCGAGTGGATGGCGCGGAAAAACTCGTCGAGGAAGGTGCCGAAGTCGCCTCGGTCGAAGGCCTTCACGGCGGCGGCGTAACGCACGTCGGCCTGTGCCTGCTTCATGGCGCGGTCTATGGCCTGGCGGTCGTTAAAGCGGCGGGCGAAGGCGGTGATTTCCGGCTTGACGAAGATGTCGGCCCGCTGGATGGGACGGCGCAACTCGATGCCTTGTAGCGACGTGCAACGGCTCAGGGCCACGTAGGCCTGCCCTCCGGCAAACACGCCCCCGGTGAAGTCTATTACCACGCGGCTGAAGGTGAGCCCCTGGCTCTTGTGCACGGTGATGGCCCACGCCAGCTTCAGGGGAAACTGGGTGAAGGTGCCGAGCACTTCCTCCTCAATCTCCTTCTTCTCCTCGTTGTAGCGGTAGCGGATGTTACGCCACGACTCGCGGCGCACGTCGCACTCGCGGCCGTCGTCAGTAGTGATGTAGATGGTTTCCTCTTCCGGGTCGAAGCCGCTCACCACGCCGATGGTGCCGTTCACCCACCGTTTCTCGAAGTCGTTCTTGATGAAGATGACCTGCGCTCCCGGCTTCAGCACCAGTTCGCGCGCGGTGGGCAGGCTGCTTTCGGGGAAGTCGCCCGTGGTCTCGCCCAGGAAGGTTTCCGGTTGTCCGGGCAGTTCGGCCAGCTTGCGGTCGTTGATGTAGTCCACGTTGTCGCGTCGAGTGGCCAGCGTGACATACATGTTGCTGCCTTCCGTCCCGTCGTCCAGGCGTACACCGTAGCGGCTGTTGAGTAGTTGCAGGTCGGTGGCGGCGAGGGTGTTGGCGCGTATGCGGTCCAGCAATCCCACGAAGGCGGGGTCGCTCTGGCGATACACCTTCTGCAACTCCACGGACACCAAGTCCATCTGGCTGAACACGCGTGCGGAGAAGAAGTATGGAGTGGGGTAAGCCCGTTGGAGTATGTCGCGTTCGTCTCCCTTGACCACCGGTTCCAGCTGGAACACGTCGCCCACGAGCAACAGCTGTTTCCCGCCGAAGGGTTCGCGCAGGTTGTGCGAGTAAACGCGCAGTATGCGGTCTACCGCGTCGATGATGTCCGCCCGCACCATCGATATTTCGTCGATGATGACCAGTTCTATCTTCTCCAACAGTTTGCGTTGCGCTTTGGTGTATCGGAAGAAGTCGTGTATACGGCCGCGTTGCAGGCTCAGGTTGGGGTCGTCCGGCAGCAAGGGATGGAACGGCAACTTGAAGAAGCTGTGCAGCGTGCTTCCCCCCACGTTGATGGCGGCTATGCCGGTGGGTGCCAGCACCACGTGCTTCTTCCTCACCTTGTCGCACACGTAGCGCAGGAAGGTGGATTTGCCCGTACCGGCCTTCCCTGTCAAGAAGACCGACTGGCGGGTGTACTTCACCAAGTTCAGGGCTGTCTGGAACTCCACGTTGCTGCTGTCGGGTACGAACTCCATCTCCTTCTCCATCGTAATGGTCAGATAATGCCGAAGTGACGCAGGGCGTGGGCTATGCCGTCGTCGTCCACCGTGGTGGTCACGTAGTCGGCTGCGGCCTTCACCTCGTCCGATGCGTTGCCCATGGCTACTCCTGTCCCGGCATGCCGCAACATGGGGATGTCGTTGCCGCCGTCGCCTATGGCCATCACCTCTTCGCGGGTAAGGCCGAAGTGCCGCATCATCTCGTCTATGCCTCGTTGTTTGGTACATCCTTTGGCCGTGACGTCGGCAAATGCCGGATGCCAGCGGCATACTTCGCTATTGGGAATCAAAGGAGCGATTTCCGTTTCCTGTTGCTGTGAGATGAATGGTGTAAGCTCGTAGATTTCCTTTCCGTGCAGCGCATCTTCCGGTGACTTTTCCGGTAATCGCTCTACTTTGAGGTATTCAAGGAAGATGTTCCGTACCATTTCGTCCGGATGGCATACGCAAAGGCTGTGTTCGTCTACCACGATGTAGGGCACTTGCCGCTTGTTGCAGTACGCGGCCAGCAGGTGTATGTCGTCAGGCGGGATGGGACGTTTGTAGATTACTTCATCGCCCACGAAGCAATACGCACCGTTCATGGTGACGTAGCCGTCTATTAGCCCGCGTTCTTGCAATGCGCCGAGATTGGTGATGAGCACTTTTGCCCTGCCGGTTGCAATGAAGATTTTTACGCCCTTTGCCTTGGCTTGGGTCAATGCTTCTATGGCAGACAGGGGTATGGCATGCGTGTCAAAGCTGACGAGCGTGCCGTCTATATCCAAGAATATGGCCTTTATCATCGTATTTAATGGGTTGTGTGGATGGTTGTGCCTTGCGGCTTTGTCACTACAGAGAGCGGAAGCCCCTTGTCCTGCAAGGCGATATCGTGTGCAAAAGTACGGAAAAGGGAGGATATTCTGTGTCTGTGCACTTGCAAATCTTTACTCGTCCGTTAGTTGGTGCATATAAAAAAGGCAGGACTCACGACAAGGAGCATGTCCTTCTCCGAATCCTGCCTAAGCATGGTTACATTATATAATATATGTGTATCAGTTGCGGAATACCAAACCGTCGCCCTTGTCGTCGGCATCCACCACGATGGGCTTGTTGCGGTCCACCGCCTGTGCCAACAACTTCTTCGAGAGGTCGTTCAGCATATAGTGTTGGATGGCACGCTTGACCGGACGGGCACCGAACTCTGGATCGTAGCCCGCTTTTGCCAAGAAGTTGACGGCTGCGTCGGTAAGCTTCAGCTCTACGCCGTTCTCGGCCAGCATCTTCTGCACATTGCTGATTTGCAGGTTGACTATCTGCTTGATTTCCTTCTCCGTCAGCGGCAGGAACATGATGGTCTCGTCGATACGGTTCAGGAACTCCGGACGGATGGTCTTCTTCAGCATGTTCATCACCTCGCGTTTGGTCTCCTCGATGATTTGGGCCTTGTTCGTGCCGTTCAGCTTCTCCATCTGGCTTTGAATGTACTGGCTGCCCATGTTGGAGGTCATGATGATGATGGTGTTCTTGAAGTTCACCGTGCGGCCCTTGTTGTCCGTCAGCCGGCCGTCGTCCAATACTTGCAAGAGGATGTTGAACACATCGGGGTGCGCCTTCTCAATCTCGTCGAACAAGACCACCGAGTAAGGTTTACGCCTTACGGCTTCGGTCAGCTGACCGCCTTCGTCGTAACCCACGTATCCGGGAGGCGCTCCTATCAGACGTGACACAGTATGCTTCTCCTGATACTCGCTCATGTCGATACGCGTCATCATCGACTCGTCGTCGAAGAGGAATTCCGCCAATGCTTTGGCCAGTTCCGTCTTGCCGACGCCCGTGGTACCCAGGAAGAGGAACGAGCCGATAGGCCTCTTTGGGTCTTGCAATCCAGCCCGGCTGCGGCGCACGGCATCGGCCACGGCTTCGATGGCTTCTTCCTGCCCGATGACGCGCTTGTGCAGCTCGTCCTCCAAGTGAAGCAGCTTCTCTCGCTCGCTTTGCAGCATCTTGTTCACGGGGATGCCCGTCCAGCGGGAAACCACGTCGGCAATGTCTTCGGCATCCACCTCCTCCTTAATCATGGCCTTGTCGCCCTGCATCTGGTGGAGTTTCTGTTGGGTTTCCTCGATTTCCTTGTTCAAGGCCTGGAGTTTGCCGTAGCGGATTTCGGCCACCTTGCCGTAGTCTCCCTCGCGCTCTGCCTTATCGGCCTCGAACTTCAGGTTCTCTATCTCGACCTTGTTCTGCTGGATTTTGTTCACCAGCGCCTTCTCACTCTGCCATTTCGCCTTGTAGGAGCTTTCCTGTTCTTTCAGCTCTGAGAGTTCCTTGCCTATTTGCTCCAGTTTGGCGGTGTCGTTCTCCCGCTTGATGGCTTCGCGCTCAATCTCCAACTGTTTGATTTTACGCGTAATCTCAT
>CALUGY010000063.1 GCA_944320295.1 uncultured Bacteroides sp. | reverse complement strand
GATACGGTCGATATAACTCGTCCTGTCTATCAGATGGGATGGCAAATTCATAGTGCTTGAAGTTTTAGTTATACTTTAAACTTTTGGCAAAAATACGAAAAGTTTCAAGTATACTTTAAACTTTCTGCTAAAAAGGGAAAAGTTTCAACTATAAAAAACAATGACAGGGTAACGGCGGTTACCGTGTTTTAGGCGGCGGCCGGAGGTGTGTAACAGCATTTCCGGCCGTTTTTCGTATCTGTATCAAAGCTTTTTCCTACGTGCGACTTGCACCGTTCGCCAAGATTTAAGACCTTTGCACCTGCTTCTTATTTGATTTTTCCCTTTCAACTTATTGCAGTTCCAATATATGTGATTACCTTTGTAGTGCAAACATTGAATGTATGGGCAATTGGGAGAAACAGCAAGAAGCGAAGAAAGAAATAAAGGAGAGGGATAAAACCCGCAGGGAAAAACTCGCCGGCTATTTCTATGATTCTTCAAAAGTCATACTTGCGGGCGTTGTGGTGGGAAGTTTAGCTCCTTTATATTCTAAGCCGGAACTGGAGTTGAATTATTATGTTATAATAGCAGGTTCCATTGCAACTGTTCTCCTAGCATGGATAGGTAATGAAATTTTAAAATAAAGCTTATGACACAGTTAGGCTTGACATTTACGGTAATTGCAGCGATGGCAGCAATCTTTCTGGTTTGGCTTCACACCAAATCTGGAAAGAAATGGCTGGCCAGTTTATAATAATAATAATAATATAATCCTATGTATGAGTGATGGAATAGTAGTGTACTAAATCTCATATTTTTATAATCGGGCCGGAGGTGTGTAATAGCATCTCCGGCCGTTTTTCGTTTGCATACCGCCGCTTTTTTCCGCGTGCGGCTTGCACCATTCACCAAGATTTAAGACCTTTGTATCATGGAAATAAACAGAAAATATCGCATAGACGAACAGAGCCTCCGGAATGCACAAAAGTTGTTTGAGTCGGGAGACATCAGTAAAATGGAGGTCGGTACGGTGAAAGGATTGTGCCAGATTCATCAATACCTGTTCGACGGGTTGTATGAGTTCGCCGGGAGAATCCGCAAACTGAACATTGCCAAGGGAGGATTCCGTTTTGCCAACTGCTTGTATTTGGAGGTCATTCTACCTGTCATCGAGAAAATGCCAGAAACGTCTTTTGAAGAAATCATTGCCAAGTATGTAGAGATGAATATTGCCCATCCGTTCATGGAGGGTAATGGCCGTGCCACCCGCATCTGGCTCGACATGATGTTGAAGAAGAACGCAAGGAAGGTGGTGGATTGGCAGAGGGTGGACAAAGACCTGTATTTGCAAGCCATGGAACGCAGTCCCATTAATGATTTGGAGTTACGCGTGTTGCTCCAGCCTGCTCTGACCGACAAGGTAGACGACCGTGACGTGATATTCAAAGGAATTGAGCAATCGTATTATTATGAAGGGTATAGCCGGGACAAAGTGTAAGTATATGGGGCTTTTGCTTGCACCGTTCGCCAAGATTTAAGACCTTTGCACCCGGATTACCAGAAAAGATTGAATAAGGATGATAGAGAAGGAAAAAGAAAAGACGGTCGTGCTGTTCGACTTTGACGGCGTGATTGTGGATACGGAGTCGCAATACAGCGTGTTTTGGGACAAGATAGGCCATGACTACTTGGGCGTGGACGGTATAGACGCGCATATCAAAGGGCAGACGCTGGACTATATATATACTCGCTTCTTCCCGAACATGGAGAAGGAGCAGGCCGAGATAACTGCCGCCCTCGACGAGTTTGAGCGGACGATGGATTACAGTTACATTCCCGGCGTGCGCGACTTCATTGCCGACCTCAAGGCGCACGGCGTGCCCATGGCGGTGGTGACCAGCTCGAACGACAAGAAGATGGCGGCCGTGTACCAGGCTCATCCTGAACTGCGCACGCTGTTCGACCGCATACTGACGGCGGACATGTTTGCCGCGTCGAAGCCTGCGCCGGACTGCTTCTTGCTGGGCATGGAGGTGCTGGGAGGCACGCCTGAAACGACGTATGTATTCGAAGATTCATTTAACGGGCTGAAGGCGGGGATGGCGTCGAAGGCTACCGTGATAGGGCTGGCCACCACGAATCCGCGCGAGGCCATTGCTCCCTTGTGCCACCATGTGCTGGACGACTTTCGCGGCTTTACCTATCAACGGATGACGGAACTGAACATTTACAACAAATAAACGGAGAAGATTATGGCTGGATATATTTCAGACGACACTCGTAAAGTGACTACTCATCGCCTCGTAGAGATGAAGCAAAGAGGCGAAAAGATATCGATGTTGACCTCGTATGACTACACCATGGCACAGATTGTGGATGGTGCCGGGGTGGACGTAATCCTGGTGGGCGACTCGGCTTCTAACGTGATGGCCGGCAACGTGACCACGCTGCCCATCACGCTGGACCAGATGATTTATCATGCCAAGAGCGTGGTGCGCGGGGTGAAACGTGCCATGGTGGTGGTGGACATGCCGTTCGGCTCTTACCAAGGCGATGAACTGGAGGGGATACACTCTGCCATCCGCATCATGAAGGAGAGCCATGCCGATGCCCTGAAGATGGAGGGCGGCGAGGAGATAATCGGCACCGTGAAGCGCATCATCAACGCGGGCATTCCCGTGATGGGCCACTTGGGATTGATGCCGCAGAGTATCAATAAATATGGTACCTACACCGTGCGTGCCAAGGATGATGCCGAGGCCGAAAAGCTGGTGCGCGACGCGCACTTGCTGGAAGAGGCCGGGTGTTTCGGCTTGGTGCTGGAGAAGATTCCTGCCGTACTGGCCGGGCGTGTGTCGCACGAACTGACGATTCCCGTCATCGGCATCGGTGCCGGAGGCGATGTGGACGGGCAGGTTCTGGTGGCACAGGACATGCTGGGCATGAACAACGGGTTCCGTCCGCGTTTCCTGCGCAGGTATGCAGACCTGTACACGGTAATGACCGATGCCATCAGTCGCTACGTCTCCGACGTGAAGAACCTTGATTTTCCCAATGAAAAGGAACAGTATTGACAGACATATGTTGACGCCCGATTTCCGCCGGACGTGCGTGGTGAACTTCCTGCTCAACGCGCTGGTTTATGCCTTGGTGTTCGGCGTGTCGCTATGCAGTTTCTGGCATGGCGGTAGCGGCTTGTCCGATGCCGATGGCATGATGCCCAATCCGTTCGTGTTTACCGAGATTGGCCTGTGGATTTATCCGTTGTTTTTGGTGGGTCTGTGGGCTGTAGGTCCGCTGCATGCTTATCTGGTGGATGCTTTCCGGCGCAGGAATGTCCTGCTGTGGGCTTTGGTCGGAGCTGGTGTGGTGGTAGTCGTTGCCCCTCATGCCATGGCAGGGTGGCACTATGGCGTGCTGGCCTTCGCCTTGGGCGTTTCATATGGTGCGGGAGGCATGGCAGGTATCACGCTCAGCATCGATGTGGTGCCATCCGGACACCGTACGCGAGCCAATGTATTGTTCGCTTTGTCCGGCCTTGCGGGTATGCTGGTCGGCGGCATTCTGTGGATGGTCTATTGGAGCTATCCGTGGGGCAACCATCTACACTACGCGCTCTATGTGTTACCGGTGTTGGCTTTGCTGACGGCGGCATACATACGCGCCCCGTTCCGTGCCCCCATCGTACAGCATGTATTCCATACGGACCGTTTCCTGTTTTTGCGAGGTTGGATTCCTGCTCTTAATGTAGCCTTATGGGCTTTTGCCGTGGGGCTGGCCATGCCGCTTTTCCCCGACGGCTTTCCCGGATTAGCCTTCATGGTTTTCCTTATCCTTCCGTTACTGCTTTACGGGGTGGTAGCTTTCGTGAAGCTCTCTTTCCATTGCCAACGAGACACGGCCAACACGTTCTGTGCCCTTGTTCTCCATACGGCTTTGATAGGGGGCTTGTGGGCTGCGAATTATTTCTTCCTTTCCGGCATTTCCCTTAAAAGTCTTATACATCTCGATGTCTCCCTGTTTGCGGCGGCCTTGCTCATGTGGATAGGCGTCACGCGTCCATATTACAGGAAACGGCGGTTGCGGTAGGTGCTTTTGGCATGAAAAGCCTTTGAAGTTTTGTTATATTTCGTAACTTTGCAAAAAAGATTCTATTAATATGGCAAAAGAAAGGATCACCCATAAGGAGGCTCTCGCAAAATTCCAAGCTGCCAAAGACAAAAAACACGACTGCCTCAGGCAATTGGAAAAATCGATGAAAGAAATTTATAAGAAGCATACTGGAAAAGAGGCAGAAACATTTTTCGCATTATAATGAACCCTCTTTCGTTGGATTTCGTCAATAAGGTTGCGGCTTATCATGTCGTGTGTAACGAACGAGATGGTTTCTTCCATTTCTTCACAGATGGTGGGGTACATTATTCGGTAGGTTTCATCGAAGATGATGTTTTGTTGTCTAAAGAATCCTACCAGTTGATTATAGCGAACTTGAACAATCGTAAGTCCATGCGTGATAGAAAGGTGAGAGATACGATAGTTGCTATCGTTGATGAGTTTTTTAATCGTAATAATGCAACTTTGCTATATATTTGTTTCTCAGAAGACAACAAACAAGGCCTAAGAAATCGTTTGTTTGAATATTGGTTTTCTACTTATAATCAAAAAACACGGTTTACCACGCTATCTTCATCGGTCGTTGATGCTGAAGGGATTGTGAATTATTCAACCATTATATTGCGAAATGACAATCCCTATCTTGCTGGAATAATTGCCGAGTTTTCAGAATCCATTCAAGCCCTCAATCAAAAACCAGAATAAATCCGGTATACCTTTCTCCCACTTGTTAGAGGAATAGCAAGAATACCCATTGAACCATATGTTGTTTACCGCTTCATTTCCAAAATGGGGAACGGATTGCCCTCGCTGTCACGTTCATTGCGCTTGAACACGTTGAACCCCATTTGCTCATAAAACATCTTGGCATCCGGATTCTGTTCGTTCACATCAACAAACTCCACGCTCAGTTCGTCAAATGCCCGTTGCACCAGCTCTTTGCCCAACCCCTTGCGGAAATAGTCGGGGTGGAGGAAGAGCATTTCTATTTTCCGTTCCTGTACGCCCATGAAACCTATGGGGCGTCGGTCGTCTTCCACCACCCATAAGGTTTCGATGTGCCGCAAGGCTCCTTCGGCCTGCGGGGCCAGGCGGACGATGTCCGCTTCTGTCAGGAAATGATGACTGGCGCGGACGGATGCTTCCCATATACTTAACAGCTTGCTTATCAGCATCGGGCTTCTTTTGCCTTTTTCAATAGCTTCGATGTTGAATCTCCCTTTCTTCATATATGGAAAAGCCACGCGACTTTGACCCTTTTGGCCAAACAGAATTGTCCCCTTTGGCTATAATATGATTGACCCTTTAAAGTCCTGGTGTTGGGGGTCAATTTTATTTTACCCTTTTAAAATTTCCCGTTTTTCTTAGACCTTAACTTTCGCATAC
>CALUGY010000062.1 GCA_944320295.1 uncultured Bacteroides sp. | reverse complement strand
AAAGCGTTATTTGAAAAAGCAAACATGAGAAATGCTGTGCAGTTGGCAGGTTTGTAAATCGTAACCCATTTAAACGAAAATCAATCGCAATTTATCTTATATCAATTAGTTACGTTTAACAGGATATTTTTGAGGTAATATCCCAATGGAATATCCTCGTTGTAGGCATCCACGATAAGAAAACGACATCCGGTCTTGTTGCCTGCATCTATGAACCATGACTTGATAAACTCCATCAGTTCGCTTCCGATGCCACGACGGGCGAAGTCTGCGTTGATACCCAGCCTTCCAATCAGCACGCCCGGATAGCGGCGCATCTGTTTGGAATGGGGAATGTTCCTCTGAACTTTCTTCTCCCTGCTATTAGGAAGCATGTCCACACGGATGCTGTCGTTGGAAAGTGTGAAAGCACAGACGATGACAGACGGTTCCTCGTCCAATCTGAAACAATAGCTCTTTCCCAGCATCTGCTTGTTGTAAAGCGGAGCGTCATGTTGGAAGAACTCGTCCAAGTCGGCGTTGCCACACGAAAAAGGACGGCATCCCGCGATGACCGTCTCGTCCAACGGTGAGAAACTACATTTGTCTAACAGGAATCCCATGCTTACAACATATTGGCCTTTTTCAATATGGCACGGGCTATCTTCACCTGCTTGCTGAAATCGGTTTTCCCCTTGTTCCGGTAAGCCTTGTCCGCTTCTTTCACGAAACGCTCGGCTTCTTTTCCTCTCAACGTGGGGATTGCTTTAATTTCTAATGCCATAATACGCGTTATCTTATAATAGTTTCTGCAAAGATACAGATTCCCGGCGACAAAACCGCAAGCGGCAGGCGTTTTCCTCCCGACATGTCGCGCTCCCGCTCCCTGTGTGTTGCGGCCACGGGCGCAACGCGTCGCGTCCGCGCCCGCGACATGTCGCGGGCTGAAGCGGCACGAATCTTGGAAAAACGGCAAAAATACCCCTGTTTTACCTTGGAAAAACGGCAAAAACGGCCGCCATTTATATTAGAAAAGCGGCAAGAGAAGTTTATACCCCCGATAAATAGCTGATTATTTGCGCCTAACAGCACACATCCCCCTCGTCCTGCTTCCACTCTCCCCCACAGGGAGAACAGGCGGAGCTGGCAGGAGATGCTTCACGTGCGTTCAGCATGACAGGAAGGTGGCCTCCCTTCCGCACGCCCTGTCATTCTGAGCGCAAGCGAAGAATCTCCCAGAGGATATGTACACATGCGTTCAGCATGACAGATAGTATACTTCTTCTTTCGTACAGACGAAAGAAGAAGATACCAAGAAGAAAGGCTGCCGGCGACACCGGCGGGGCTGCGCGCGAATGGCGTTAACATGTGCCAGGTAGAGACGTGGCGCGCCGCGTCTCTACACAGCGTATGCGTCCGTACGTCCTATCCCCGATATGCCCTGTCCCATCCCTGTCATGTTGAGCGGAGCGAAACATCCCCCGCATGACTTACCCATATGCCATCGGGAGATTCCTCGCTTTGCTCAGAATGACAAATAGGGGTGCTATTCCTGTAGAGACGCGGCACGCCACGTCTCTACACAGCGTATGCGTCCGTACATTCCATCCCCGACATGCCCTGTCCCATCCCTGTCATGTTGAGCGGAGCGAAACATCCCCCGCATGGCTTGCCCATATGCCGTCGGGAGATTCCTCGCTTCGCTCAGAATGACAAATAGGGGTACTATTCCTGTGTGGAGACGCGGCGCGCCACGTCTCTACACAACGTATGCGCCCGCACGTCCCATTCCCGACATGCCCTGTCCCCTCCCCTTCGGGGGAGGCCGGGAGGGGCTCAGAGCTACCAAAACACAAAGCGGCCCCTCCCGCCTGTGCGGGAAGGGCCGCTTCCATTATATTTCCTCACTTGCCTCCTCTTGCCATTCCTCCCCTCCCTACGGGGGAGGGGGCGGGGGAGAGGCCGGGAGGGGTAGAGAGGGACTTTACTTCTTAATCAGCTCGAACTGCTGCGTCTTCACACCCTCGGCAGACTTCAAGGCCTTCGGGGCAGCCGACTTGGCGGCGGGCTTGTCGAACTTGGGCATGAACTGGCGTACCAGACGCTCAAACTGCACGGCCTCCTTCATCGGCTTCAACTGTTGTGCGGATGCGGCGGCAGCTGCAGGTGCCTGGGCAGGAGTCCACGTCAAGTTCGGATAATACGGGTCTACCGTATACATGGCTTCATCAAGGAACATGATGGTGTTGCATTCAAAGTCATTCTCCTCTGCATTCAGGAACACGAGGTTACCGTCACGATCAAAGCCTCCGATAAGAACATCGTTCGGGCTCAAATTCGCTGAATTTCTGTCAGCCGGCAAGGCCATCACGGACAGGGACTGTCCCTCTTCAAGGGAAAGATCGCTCACCGTCTGATACATGGCTGCTATCAAACCTTGGTCGGGGTCGTAATAGAACTTAAAGCTGGACTCATACCCATAAGCTTGTGCTGCATAGGGTGTAAGGCCCGCAGAAACCAGCGTGTATTCATCTATCTTCGTCAGAGTAACCGAACTGAGTACTGACGGATTAGAACCGTCATAGTAATCGAACACCACACCATACGTGCCCACGTAATCATCGATGGGTGCGCCTTGCAGATCGTCCAGCGTCAAGGGGAACCAACCCGAACGGAACACTTCCGTGGTAGACTGCAGCGTGGCCTTTACTGTGCTGTCGCCATCCTTCATGTTATAGTAGAAGGTGCACTCGAAGGTGTAGGTGGCTGTCTCGGCATCATACGAAGCCTTCGTCACATCCACATATACAGCGTTGCCGAATGCCGTCATGCCCGTGGCCTGGCCTTTCGGCACGCGCAAAGTTCCAGTCTCCTTGTTGTGGAAGAAGTAGAGGTTCACGCCCTCAACATAAGGAGACACAAGAGCATAGATGGGGTCGGTCTCGCCTTCGGGCAGCGTACCTTGTTCCACATGCACGGTATATTGCACCGTTTCGTCCGTGTCGGATGCGACTTGCGAGAAGAATGTTCCGGACATTTCGGGCACAGGATTGAACGGCGCATAGTCACGAGAGTAAACCACGGTCATCTTGGCCGGGTTGAGCCACAGCTCGAAACCTGACAATTCCACAAAGCCGCCGGCTGCTGTACCAGTACCCAGTTGATGGTATACTGTACCGAAGTCGAACATCTCCTTGCTCTTGTTGTAAGAACCGAGCGGGTAATCCTCCTCCGTCAGTCCTACGCCTCCTGACGACAGATTGTAAGCAAACGAACCAAAAGTGTTAAAGGAAGCATCAGCTTCAGGGCCTACGCCGTTCAACATGGCGAACCCAAGAGCTGTGGGAGCAATATAATACAAACGTTTCTCCGGTCCCAGTTCCGCAAGTTCCTCGTCCGTGTATTCACGGCTGCCATCGTCCTTGGCGGGGAGGATTTCCTCGCCGTCGAGCACGATATAAGGAGCCTCGAAGT
Organism: uncultured Bacteroides sp.; assembly: GCA_944320295.1. Taxonomy (GTDB): domain Bacteria; phylum Bacteroidota; class Bacteroidia; order Bacteroidales; family Bacteroidaceae; genus Bacteroides. The sequence continues at coordinate 5,328 of CALUGY010000062.1, read as the reverse complement.
CAGCAGGGAACACGTCCATGCGGAACAGATATTGGAAGTAGGGGTATGCCACGCCTGTTTCTCTGTCCACCAGGCGCGGTGTGTTGTCGTACGGGCTTTGGAAGCGGTAAGTCTGTTTGCCTTGCAGTTTCTCCACGGTCAAGCCCTCGAAAACAATGTCGCTTGCGCCGAACGGCGAAAACAGCTGGTCAATGAATACAGCCTCCGTGCTCACTTCTTCCCAAATCTCCAACGCGGGATAGAGCGCGGTGATGGTCTGGTAAGAAGCAGCATACTCGGTGCCGTCGCCGAAAGAGATGTTGAGCGTGTAGGTCACACCACGCTGTGCGGCGGTGTAGTTCACTACCAGTTCGCTGGTGGCGGAACCGGCCTCGAACGTCACGCTTGTAGGCACGCTGAACACGGCGGCCGTCTCGGCGTCCATCTCGGTGGTTACCTCAATGGTAACGGCCTGGCCGGGGTTGGTGCGCTCCACGGGCAGGGTGAACGAGCCGGTCTTCTCGGTCACTTCGGCCGGTTCATTGGCTTCACCCAGTTCATAGCTGGTTTGCATGGTGTTCGGGAAGTACACGCCGTTGCTTTCCACGGCGGGACTTGGCCCAAAGTCATCGGACGGAACCTCGTCCACGCAGGCGCCGAGCGTCAAGGCGCACGCGCCCATCATACTAAGGATGAATCTATTTAGTTTCTTCATATTCTGTTGTTGTTTTACTGGTTAAGTGTATGGGGTTAAGCCTCGGGCAGCGGTGCCGACGGGTTGTTGTCTTCCTCTGTCAGGGCGGTGTTCGACTGGATTTCGCTCTGCGGCAGGCGGAATATCATGTTGGGGTCGTTCGGCTCGATAAGGAACTGCACGGAAGCCTCGAAGTTGCTGTTGCGGCGGTCGATGGGCTTCTTCAGGCGCACGATGTCGAAGTAGTAGAAGCCTTCGCCCCACAGCTCGATGCGGCGTTGTTGCCATACGGCCTCGCGCACGTCTTCGGCGCTGGTGGCTGTACATACATAGTCCGGGTCGCGGTATTCGTTCACGAACTCTTGCAGCGTCTGGGCGCCTACGGCGGGCTGTCCGGCCATGGCCTGGGCTTCAGCCATGATGAGGTACATCTCTTCGGCACGCATCATGGGGTAGTCCTGTGCGTTGTCCGTGGCAGCGGGGTCGTTGTCGTTGGAGCCGAACTTGACATTGGTGTACGGCGTGAACTTGAAGTACTTGGACACGGCGGTACCGTCTATCGTCAGGTCGTCGGTCAGCGGCGAAGAGAGTTCCTCGTCCACCCACCATCCCTTACGCACGTCGCTTTCGGGGATTTCGGCCCAGAGGTTGGAGTTGATCATGCGGTGCACGCCCTGGCTGGTGTAGCTGTTACGGGCCATGGAGCACAAGTGCGACGGCCAGTTTACGATACCCGTCTGCACGGCGTAGCTCTCGCTGGTGTAAATCAAGCCCCAAATCCACGAATTGGCAGAAGCGTCGTTGAAGGCGGGCACGGACACGTCGTCCATGCTGTAGGGCTGGTAACGGCCTGATTCGATGGCGTTCTGCGCGTCGGTAGCTGCCTGCGCGTAGTTACCCATCACGAGGTTGACGCGGGCACGGATGCCGCTGGCCACGCTGTAGTCTATGTGCGCCTTGTCCACGCGCTCAAGCTGTTCGTTCATGGCAGCCTCAAGCATGGGGAGTGCGCTGTTCAGGTCGTCCATGACATGGCCGTAAATCTCCTCCACCGTGGCGCGGGGGAAGCTGCTGCCCTCGGCATTCTCGTCGATGTAGGGCACGCAGGGCTTGTCTTGGTTACCTTGATAGGTATACTGGAAGATTTGTGCCAGCTGGAAGTAGCAGAAAGCGCGCATGGTCTTGGCCTGTCCCAGGTAGAACTGCGAGTTCACGTCTTCCGTCTCGGCATCCACGCTCTTGATGACAGCGTTGGCGGCCAGGATAGTGGAGTAGAAACGTACCCACATCAGCTTTATTTCCTCGGAAGTATACACCTTGGCCGTGTAGTTCACGGGGCCGGAGAACCAGTTGTATCCCGTCACCTTGCTCACCATGTCGGCGCCGCAGTTTTCCAGAATCATCATGATGGCGGGATAAGAGTAGTCGAAGTGGATGTTGGCAGAGCTGCCGAACGTGTTCATCGCGCCGGTAAAGCTGCTGTACATGCCTTGCAGGTCGGCATCGAGCTTCGAGGGGTCGTGTGCGGCGATGTCGTCCTTTTGGTCTTGCGTCACGGTGCCGCCTTCGGGATAGGTGTCCAGCTGGTCAATGCACGACGAGGCCAGCAGGGCGGCAAACGCCATTGTTGCTATTTTGATGTATTTCATATCTTATATATATTATATGTGTGAATGGTTAGAACGTTACGCTGATACCGCCCGAAATGGAGCGCACGAGCGAATAGGTGTAGTCGCTGGTGGTCTGCAAGCCCATACGCGGGTCAAGACCTTTGCGCTTGGACCAGAGGGCCAGGTTGTCGGCTACGCCATAGATACGTACAGACTCCAGCATGAGTTTCCTTGTCCATTGCTTGGGCAACGTGTAGCCCAGCGTGATGTTCTGCAGGCTCAGGTAGTTGGAGCTGATGATGAAGCGGTCTGACACGCTGGTACCCATGCTCGAGTTGGAATCGTAGCTCAGGCGGGGCACGTCGGTGTTGGTGTTGTCCGGCGTCCAGGCGTTCAAGATGTCGCGGTGCCAGTTCTGTCCCGCGCCGCCGGTGCCGTTGTGCATCAGGTAAGCATAGCGGTTGTCATACATGTGTCCGCCCACTTGGTAGGAGAAGATGACGCCCAGGTCTATGCCTTTGTACTTAAACGTAGAGCCGAAGCCACCGTACATCTTAGGCATCACGGTCTTGTTCAGTTCATACTGTGTAGCCTCGCTCCAGTCGGTAGTGGTTTCCACGCCGGTCACCACGCCGTTGGCGTCTTTCACGTCCTTGTACCAGGTAGCGTTACCTTCCTCGTCCACGCCGGCATACTTGCGGATGTAGAAGTTGTACATGGGGCCGCCCTCGCGGTAGATGTAGCTGCCGTTAATCCAGCGTCCTTCCAAGTCGGGGTGCAACTTCAGAATCTTGTTCTTCAAGAAGGTGGCGTTGGCGTTGGCCGTCCACGTGAAGTCGCGCGTCTCGATGATGGTACCGTTCAGGTCTACTTCCACACCGTTGTTGCGCACGGAACCGATGTTCATCGGGATGCTGCTGTAACCCAGCGACGGAGGCACGGGCTTGAAGTAGAGCATGTCGTCGGTCTGGCGATTGAAGTACTCGATGGTACCGTTCAAACGTTGTCCGAAGAACTCGAAGTCCACACCGGCGTTGAAGCTGTGCGAGCTTTCCCAAGTCAGGTCTTTGTTGGCTTTGTAACCCAGCACGAGGGCTTGGTTGTCGTTGTCGTTTGATAGCGTGTATTGGTCCACGTAAGCATACGAGTTACCGATGTTGTCGTTACCCTGCACACCGTAGCTGGCCTTCACCTTCAACAGGTCGATCCACTCGGCGTCTTCCAGGAAGCCTTCCTTGTTCATCACCCAGCTTGCGCCGACTGACCAGAAGTTACCCCAGCGGTTGTCCTTGTGGAAGCGGCTGGATGCGTCGCGACGGTAAGATGCGCTGGCAAAGTACTTGCCATCGTAGTCATACTGTGCGCGGAAGAAGTAACCCAGCGTTGCATAAGCGGCAGAAGCGGAGCTGGCAGCCGGGTTGAGGATGGCGTTGTCTATTTCAGCCACGAACGGGTTGTACAGGCCGTATTTCTGACCCGACAAGCTGGCTTGAGTGAGTTTGTAGAACTCGTAGCCACCCATCAAGTCCATGTTGTGCACGTCTTTGAAAGTCTTCTTGTACGTTACCAAGTATTGCGTGTTGATGGCCGTGGTGCGGCTGTGTGCCACGAAAGCGATACCGCCCAACTCGGCATACTGTCCGTAGAAGGGGTTGACGAGCTGGTTGGTGCGCGTGTCGTCCACGAAGTAAGAGAACGATGCACGGGCCTTCAGGCCTTCAAGCACTTCCACCTCGCCGTAGAACTGTCCGTTGAAGATGTTGGCGGAGTAGTGCGTCTTGTCCAGTTCGAGGGCAGAGCCGGGGTTGGACTGAGCCATGAACTCACGGTCGAAGTTGGTCGACGTCTTGCTGTCACCGTAGTCGTAACGGATGCGGCCGTAGCTGTCGCGCATGATATTGCCGTCCGTGTCACGCATATAAAGAGGATATACGGGGGCGATCATGTCGGCCACGTAGAAGATGTTGCCCGAAGACAAGCCTTCCTGGTCGCCCGGGTTACCCGAGTCGTAGTGCGTGAACGATGCGTTCATGCCCACCTTGAGCCACTTCTTGGCTTGGTAATCGGTCTTCATGCGGCCTGAATAGCGGGTAAAGTTGGAGCCCGGCACGATACCGCTGTCGTCCAGATAACCCAGCGAAGCGTAGTAGGTCAGGCCGTCCTTGCCACCACTTATATTAAGATTGTATTCTTGACGCAGGTTGCTGTCGTCCAGCAGTTCGTCGGCCCAGTTGTCGGGCGTGTAATAGTACTCGCCGTCGCTATAGCCCAACACGGCATTGGGGTTCACACGTCCGTTGCGGCCGATGAAGTATTGGCCTTCGGGGATGGTGTACATCTGGTATCCCACGCCACCGGTACCGGTGAAGATGTTGCTGTTGGCGCTCTTCCATGCGGCGGTAGCAGCGTCGGCAGGCGACATGGTCTTCAAGTTGCTGTCATAAGCAGCATTATACAAACTGGTGTACAGAGTCTCCATGTACGTGTTGGGGTTCTTGATCATCTCGTACTGCGGCACGGCGCGACGGTTGGTACCCCACTTGGCATCCACGCTGACGCGTGCCTCGCCGGAAGCACCCTTCTTCGTGGTGATGATGATAACGCCGTTGGCACCACGCGCACCATACAGGGCGTTGGCGGCTGCGTCTTTCAACACGGTCATGCTCTCGATGTCCTGCGTGTTGATGGCGGCGATGTCACCGTCGTAAGGAATACCGTCCACTACATACAGCGGAGTGTTGCTGGCCGAGAACGAACCGATACCACGGATGCGCACGGTAGAACCGCTACCCGGCTGGCCGCTGGTTTTGGTGACCTGCACACCGGCAGCTTGTCCGGCCAAGGCGTCCGTCACGTTCGAAGTCTGCACGGAAGCAATCTTATCCGACTTGATGGTGGATGCAGAACCTGTAAAAGCCGACTTCTTTGCCGTACCGTAGGCCACGACCATCACCTCGTCCAGCATCTCGGTGTCGGACTTCAGCACCACGCGCACGTTGGGCTTGATGTCCACGCGTGCCTCTTGCATGCCCACGTAGGTGACGA
>CALUGY010000061.1 GCA_944320295.1 uncultured Bacteroides sp. | reverse complement strand
GGCCAACGTGATTTTACGGGTGACGAACGTCTCGCCCCTGCGCTCGCTCTCGTGGTTGAAGAGGATGCCGTTTGCGGCAAACATGCCATAACTCTCGCGGTAGTTCTTGGTTATCCAGAAGGCATATTGCTTGGCCACGCCATACGGGCTGCGCGGGTAGAAGGGGGTTGTTTCGCGCTGGGGCACCTCCTGCACCTTGCCGAACAGCTCGGAGGTGGAAGCCTGGTAGATTTTGGTACGCCCGGCCATGCCCAGCATGCGCACGGCCTCCAAGATGCGCAAGGTGCCGACGGCGTCGGTCTCCGCCGTATATTCGGGCACCTCGAAGCTGACCTTGACGTGGCTCTGCGCGGCGAGGTTGTATATCTCGTCCGGCTCTATCTGCTGTATGATGCGGATAAGGGAACTGCTGTCCGTCATGTCGCCATAGTGCAGCTCCACGAGGCGCTTCTGCTTCATGTCCCTCACCCACTCGTCAAAGTAAAGGTGCTCTATGCGGCCTGTGTTGAACGACGAGGAACGGCGCAGGATGCCGTGCACCTCATATCCCTTTTTCAGCAGGAACTCGGCCAGGAAGGAGCCGTCCTGCCCCGTGATACCGGTTATCAAAGCTCTTTTCATATCGGTAGATGTTTTCCGCCAGCGGCTGTATCGTACCGGCAAAAGTCGCGTTTTTTTCCGAGACGGCAAAATTTACCCACGGCCAAATGCCACGGCGGCCGGACAGCCTACTGCTGCCCGGCCCCGAAGCGGGAAAGCGATGCCTGCAAACGGCATCCCTCCCCCTGCGCAGAGGTTACGGTCTCTCCCCGGAAGGCTTGCGGCGCGAGCGCGACACCAATCGCCTTATCCACAAGTAATAGCCCGTGAGAGGCAAGGCCGTCCCTATCAAAGCCGCGAAGAAATAGAGGATGCGTGTGGGCCATCCGCCCCATGTGCCCGTATGCAGCGAATACACCAGTCCGCGAACATTGGCAAAGGGGTTACGGGGAAGCGAGGCTGTTCCGTCCGCCGAAACGGTGATGTCCACATCGGGATGCCCGCTCCGCAGCTGCTCGTAAGCCTCTTGCCAATGCGCCGTGGCGGGAGCGCCCTTTTTGTCCCGCCCGGAAGCCTCGGCCTGCCCGCCACGGTGAGCCTGCGTACGCGAGGTTTGCACTTCCGCGCCCAGCAGCCAATAGAATCCCGTGCGGTACCAGCCGAACGACCAAGTCAACCCAGTCAAGGCCATGACCAACAACAGCAGCAACGCATACATGCCCCCTGCCACATGCAGGCTGCGCCACAGGCGATGGGAGCCTTTGCGCCACGTAAGGCAAAGGCTGCTTTTCAACACCTTGCGGGTACGGGGCCACCAGACAGCCACCCCGCTCAGCAGGGCAAGGACAAACATCAGCGTGCTGACGCCCACCAACAGCTTACCCCAAAAGATGCCGTCACCAGACGGGCGGCTGTCAAGCAGCCACCTGTGCAGGGAAAACATGGTCTTGAAGAACGCCGGCCGTTCGTAGCTGCCCGTGACCTGCCCGGTATAGGGGTTCACGTAAATGGCCGCACGCTTAGGCTTGGAGAGGCCCACACGGCAAGCCCGGTCGGGACGGGCAGGAAGGGTGATGCCGGTCACGTGGCTTCCGGAGGGCACGAACGGCATGGCCGCGTCTACCAACCGGGAAAGCGGGAGGGGTTTGCCTCCGGGCGGCACGTCCACACGATAGACGGAAGGGTGCATCAGCTCCGTGACTTCGTCCTCGAACACCAGCATGGCGCCGGAAAAGCACACCAGGGAAATGATGATGCCGAAGGGAACGGAGAGCCACAGGTGGAGCCATCGGAACAGTCTTCTCATACGTCTGCAATGATTAAGTGAAAGAATACTTACTGGGCCGTGGCCGACAGCTTGCCGAGCGCGGAGACGCCGTCGGCGGCAAGGGTCGCGCCGCGCGTCGCGCTGCACGTCTTCGGATCTATCTTATAAATGGCGGGGCTGCTGCCGTCGTTCAGCGTGACGGGCATGTAGGCATAGCCATTGTCGCTATAGGGCACGCCGAAGCTGCTGACGGTAGAGGCGGCGGGCATGCCGTCGGTCAGCACGGTCAGCGTGCGGTTGCTCCCGTTGAATACGGCCAGCTCATTGCGGGGGGCGGAGGTGCCGGCCATGTTGTCCTTGCCCTCGCTGTACATCTGAAGCAGGAAGTAGTCCTCGGCTATGTGCCAGCAGCGGTACATGGGGTTGCCGTTTCCCAGGCTTTCGAGGTTCACGTAGTAGTCGGGGTCGAAGTTCTCTTCCCCGGCCTTGATGCGCACCACGCCCGATGGCTTCGTGCCCTGCACCTTGTAGAGCGTATGCATGGAGCCGTCTTGCTTGTCGGCCACCTGCTCCTCGGCCAGCGCCGTGCGGCCATATCCGGGTGAAAAGACGTAGAGGTCGCCATTGTCCGCCGCCCAGATGGTCTGGTAGTACTGCGAACGGTTGCGCCCGCAGGCATAGCCTATCTTGTCGGTCTCCGCAATGACGGGCGTGTCGTCGAAGCTGTCGCCGCTATATATGGCCACGAAAGCCTTGTCGGGATACTGGGTGGAGGGTATCTGCCCCGGCGTGTAGCTGCCCGAGCCGCTGCCGCCGTTGTGGTCGGTCACGTACTTGGTGTCGAGTATCTTGTCGGGATAGGTGTTCACCCCGTAGTGGCTCATGCCCATGGGCACCACGGAGGTGTAGAGCTTTCCGTTGGCCTCCTCGAAGCCGGCAAAGGTGACCACCTCGCCGTTGCCCAGGAAATTCTCGGCCAAGCGGCTGCCCGTGGTGGTATTGCCCGTAAGGGCGTTCAGGTAGTTGAATTGCAGATATTTGGCATAATTGCCGTCGGCATCCTGCTCCTTGTTGCCATCGTTGGTAGAGGCCGTAATCACGTTCGCGCCCCACATGCCATAGGTCGTGGTGCGGTTGTAGGTGTAGCGTCGGGCTTCGTAGGCCTTGCCGGTGGCCGGGTCGAGGGCGTAGGCAAAGCCCGTGCCTTGTGCCCCGTCGTTATACTGGAAGTTGAAGAGGTAGGTCTCGCCGTAGAATATCCAGTTCGACCCGCTCTCCGTCTCCGTGCCCTGCCCCACGGTGGTCAGCTCGCCGGAGTCCAGCGTCTCCGTGGTCACCAGGTAGGTGGCGGGGTCCGTTCCCCCGGCCGTGGCCGCTATCACATAGCGGCTTACGGTTTCTTCACCGTCGCCGGGCGTGCCGGGGCCTTCGTTTTCGCTACAAGAAGTCGATATGCTGCCTATGCAAAGGGCGGCAGCCAATGCCCATAGAGGTTGATGTTTCATAGGTTATTGCTTTTGTTGGTTGATACTTTGTTTGTCACAAGGAGGCACTTCGCTTCGTGCTCCTGCGTACTTTCCTTAGTTACCCACGGCCGTGGGTCGATATACCCACCCGGGTGGGACGATATACCCACAGGGGTGGTTCGATATCCCCACGGCCGTGGGTAAGCAAGCAAGGTGCGTCATAAGCGGGACTAACCGCCGAAGTACACCCTGACTTTGCCGTAGAAAGCCCTGCCCGCCTTCTGTAGGCTGAAGTTGTCGTACAGCTTTTCGTCCGTCAGGTTGCGGCACTCCAGGGAGAGGTTGTAACGCCCTCCCTTCAGCGTGTAGCCTACGACGAGGTTGTGCGACAGCTGGTCGGGGACACGGCTCTTGGTGGACGGGTCGCCCAGGTGTTCCCAATAAAGCGGGAACTCGTGCTGGTAGAAGCCGTCGTAAGACACGGACAGTACGTTGCCCCGGCCGCCCAAGTCGTGCCAATAGAGGGCTACGTCGAAGTTGGCGTAGGTGTATGGCTGGTTGGGGATGCGTTGCTTGTAGGTCATGCTTGCCTGCTGCGTGTTGCCGGCCAGGTATTTCTCGGCATCGCGGGCATTCATGTTGCTGAACGCCCCGCCCAGACTCAGCCAACGTCCGTGGCTGTAGCGCGCGGAGAGGTTGTAGCCCTTGGTCTTCACCCGCCCGTGGTTTTCGTAGATGCCGTAGCTCATGCCGCCCACGGCGTCGAGCGTGCGCTTTATGTAATCCTTTGTGTCGCGGTAGACGAAGCCGCCCTCCACGTAGAAGGCGTGCTTGCCCAGCGTGCGGCTGTAGCTCAGGTTCAGGTTCACGTTGTCGCTCTTCTCAGGGCGCAGGTCGGTCTTTCCGGCTTCCATGTCCTCGTCGCCGAACAGCTCGTCCGTGGTGGGCAGGCGGTAGGCCTTCTCGTACGACAGCTTGGCCTGGAGGCCTTCGAGGATGAAATAGGTGCCCGCCGCGCCGTAGCCCAGCGAACTGACGCGCTTCTCCATGTTGACATAGCTGCCCACGCCGTCGGCACTTTGCGAAACGGGGCCTTCGTTGTACTGGTTGTAGTATTTGCCGAAGACCGACATGTTCCAACGTTCCGAAGGCATAAGCCTGTAAGACAAGCCGCTGACGTTCTTCCTTGTCACCTTGGGCACGCTGAAGTCCGTAATCTGCGAGTTGCCGCCCTCCTTCGACACGCTGGTGCGGCGGAAGGTGCTGAGCACGTGGTTCAGCGTCAACGTGTGGGCGCTCCCCATGCGATAGTTGAGCGTAAACGTGCCGTTCCAGTTGGCATCGGTCGACTCGCTGTTCTGGTACGACTGCTCGCCGGGCGAGGTGGTGGGCTTGCGCTCCCCGCGCCAGTTATACTTCCACGAGGCGGTGTCGATGTTCTGCGTCAAGTTGTGGTTATAGTTCAGCGTGGCAGTCACATCCAGCCCCTTGACCAGCAGGTCGCGCTTGCTGTACTCCAGCGAGGGCACAAGCGAATGCCCCTTGCGGTGCTTTTGACCGAAGACGACGTACTGGTACACGCCCGTCTGTATCTCCTTATAATAATTGGAATACGTGAAGCCCAGCATCAGGCGGTCGGCCCACGACTTGCCCGTCACGCCCAGCTTGCCTATGAGGGCCTCGTTGTGGAACGTGTCGTTGAAACGCTTTACACGGTACACCTTGCTCACGTCGGTGTTTTCCGTGCCGTCCTCACCGAACTCGGTCACGTAGTTGTCTATGTGGTAGTCGTTGTCGGAGTAGTTCTGGAAGGCGTTTATCTCATAAGTAAAGCCGTTTTTGAACGACTGCCCGAAGTGTACATACGACTTGTGCGTGTTGAACGAACCGTATGAGTAAGACGCGTCCAGAAACCAGCGGCGGCGTTGCTTGTTGGTCACGATGTTCACCACGCCGCCCAACGCATCCGTGCCGAAGCCTACGGGCACCACGCCCTTGTAGACCTCGATGCGCTCCGCAAAGTTCACGGGCAGGTTGTTCAGGTCGAAGGCGCGGCCGGCTCCTTCCTGCGGCACCCCGTCGATGAACACCTTCACGTGCCGTCCGCTGAAGCCGTCGAGCATCAGCTGCATGTCCGAGCCCACGCCGCCCGACTCCCTGAGCTTCATGCCGGGCAACTGGCCAAGGGCTTCGCCCAGCGTTTTGGTGGTGTTGTGCAGTTCCTTCGTGTCTACCGCCACGGCATTGAAAGCCGAACGTTTTATGCGGTTCACGCCCGTCGACACCACCGTCACCTCGTCCAGTTGTTGCACGTCGGGGCTGATGGTAAAGTCCCGCACCAGGCGAGTGTCCTGCTTCAGCGTCACGTTCTGTTTGATGGTACGGTAGCCCACGGCAGACACCACCAACGTATAGTTGCCGGCGGGAGCCTTCAAATGATATATGCCCTCGTGGTCGGTGACACAACCGAAAGAGGTTCCCTCCAGATAGACGGTGGCAAAGTCTACGGTTTCCTTTTCAGTCGAAGTGATTTTGCCGGAGAGCTGCGCCTTGTCCCTTCCACTTCCGCCATGGTGATGGCCACGCTGCGCGGCAGACGGCAAAGCAGGCAACAGCAACATGCAGACGGCAGTAAGACGAATAAGTAGTTTCATTAGCTTGCAATTTATCCAGTATTTTACCGGTTGCAAAGTTCATATTTAATATACCGCCGTGCAATCGCCTTTTATGGGTATTCTGCCACCCCGTATGTTCAGAAACAAGATATGGTACAATACCTACAAATAGGTAAAAGTCTTAAAGGACAAGCAAGGGAGAGGCAGGACACAAGCCGGCAAGGCAGAAACAAAAAGAGGGGCGCGTGCCCCTCTTATTCCCTGCTCATCAACCGCTGTTCGGCCATGTGCTCGTATTTGGTTCCCGGCCTGCCATAGTTGGCATAGGGATGGATGGAAATGCCACCTCGCGGGGTGAACAGCCCGGTCACCTCTATGTACTTGGGATTCATCAGGCGAATCAGGTCTTTCATGATGATGTTCACGCAATCCTCATGGAAAGCACCATGGTTGCGGAAGCTGAATAGGTAAAGCTTCAGGCTCTTGCTCTCCACCATCTTTTCGTCGGGGATGTAAGAGATACGGATTTCCGCAAAGTCGGGCTGCCCGGTGATGGGACAAAGGCTTGTGAACTCAGGGCAGTTGAAGCGTACCCAGTAGTCGTTCTCCGGGTGCTTGTTGTCGAAGGCTTCCAGCACTTCGGGAGCATAGTCTTGCTTGTATTCTGTCTTCCTGCCCAGAAGGGTCAACTGGTCTTTCAAATCTTTCATGCGGGTAAATGCTTTATATGTCAACGTATCAATGCAAATGCGCCTTGCTTGCCAAGTATTTCTCCAAGCCCTCCCGGCGCAAGATGCAGGCAGGGCAATGGCCGCAACCGTCACCGGGAATACCGTTATAACAAGTCAGCGTGTCATGGCGCACCAGGTCGAGTACGCCCAGTTCGTCGGCCAAGGCCCACGTCTCCGCCTTGTCTATCCACATCAGCGGGGTATGGATGGCGAACTGCTCGTCCATCGCGAGGTTGAGCGTCACGTTGAGCGACTTGATGAAGGCATCGCGGCAGTCGGGATAGCCGCTGAAGTCGGTTTGCGACACGCCCGTCACCAGGTGGTGTATGCCCAGTTCGCGGGCATAGATGGCGGAAAAAAAAAAAAAAAACAGGTTGCGTCCCGGCACGAACGTGTTGGGATAAGTGCCGGCAGGCTTCTCGCTATCCATCGGCACGGACGGGTCGGTCAGCGAATTATGCCCCAGCGAACCGATGAACGACACGTCCATCACCTTGAAAGGTACCTCCGCCTTGCGGGCAATGGCTTCGGCCAACTCCACCTCCTTGCTATGTTTCTGCCCGTAGAGGAAGCTGAGCGCATGCACGTGCCGGAACTCGCGCTTCGCCCAGAAGAGGCAGGTGGTAGAGTCCTGCCCTCCGCTGAACACTACCAAGGCTGCGTCTTTCGTCATAAGCTTAAATCTCCTTTATCTTTAATATGTTATACGAAATCTCCTTGTCGTAGGCATCGCTACCGTCCACCCGCTTGATGTACTTCACCACCCTGATGGTAACGGGCAGCACTACCACCTCGTAGGCCGACTTGAGCAACACCTGCAAGGCCATCATCACCATCAGCTCGCGCCAGGCTATGATTCCGCCAAAGGCTATGGGGAAGAAGATGAGCGAGTCCGCCGTCTCGCCCACTATTGTGGAAACGATGGCACGGAGCGAGAAGTGTCGTCCGCCGCTGGCCACCTTCATGCGGCTCATGACATAGGCGTTCAAGAACGACCCTACCAAAAAGGCCGCCAAGCTGGCCGCCACAATGCGGGGTGCAAGGCCGAAAACGAAGTTGAAGTGCTCTTCTCCCTCCCAGAACGGGGCGGCAGGCAAGGCCACGGCGGCCAGACCGAGCATCACCACGAAGAAGTTCATGAGGAAGCCGCTCCAAATGATGAGGCGCGCCTTGCGGTAGCCCCACACCTCGGCTATGCAGTCGTTGATGATGTAGGAAATGGGGAACACGAGCAGACCGGCAGTCACGGTCAGCCCGCATACGTTGATAACCTTTGTTTCTAACAGATTGGCTGCGATGAGGCATACGTTGAACAAGATGCCGAGCAGCATGAAAGGGATAGATACGCTTTGTTTCATTACTCCTGTTTTTTACGTGGTGTTCTGGATTACACGGCCGCTTGTGCGGCGCAACGATGTTTCTAATCGGGCGCAAAGGTAAACATTTTGTGCCAGTAATGCACCATCAAGCAGCATTCAATGCAGTTTCCAACGCAAAATAAGCCGCTCCCGCACACAAGAACCATTCGCCGCAAACAGCCATTTCAGGCAGTCCCAATCCAGCTTATTCGTGAAAAATACATAAAAACAAGCCTATTTTTATGTTGTACAACATATATTCCATGAACAATTCGTATCTTTGTAGCGTTAACAGAGAGAAAACGACAAAGATGTATCACCGTTTCCCGAAAGGCGGGAAACACAAAAACAGGATAACTATGAAAAAGATTGAGAATGAAATTATGATGTTGCAGTACCGTATCCGACGCTATCAGACAATGAGGAACGGGGCCATGTGCCAAGCCTTGCAAGGAAGACTGCAAAAACTGCTTGCCAAGCAAGCATAGCTTTGAAAAGTAAGTAATGACATATAATGTAGGAGGGCAGGAACTTCACCGGTTTCTGCCCTCCTTTGTTTTTCCGGCCTACCAGAGTCAATCCCAGTCCTTGAACTCGAAGCTGAGCTGCTCCCACATGGCCCGCGGGCCTTCCTCCTCATGGGGATTGGAAACGGACAGGCCGATGAGGCGCACCGGGTGGCTTTGGTAGTCCACGCCTTGCATCAGTTGCTTGGCAAGGGGGAGGATGGTATCGAGTGTGGTGAGTTCGTGTTCTTGGGTCAGGCTGCGGGTGATTTGCTTGAAGTCGTGGAACTTGACCTTCAGCGTGAGCGTGTTGCCCCGGAAGCCCTTGCCCTCCAGGCGTCGCACCAATTCCACCGCCACATGATACAGCTCGATGACCACGGACGAAGACTGCGTGATGTCCTTCTCCAACGTGCGCTCGCAGCCTATGGACTTGCGGACACGCACCGGCTCCACAGGGCGCAGGTCGACGCCACGGGCAAAGTCATAGTACACCCTGCCCACCTTGCCGAACTCCCGCATAAGCATCTGCAACGAGCAGGCACGCAAATGGAGGCCCGTGTGGATGCCCAGCAAATGCATCCGCTTGGCCGTGACGGGGCCCACGCCCCAGAAGTCTTCGATGGGAAGGCGGGTTATGAAGTTGAGTGCCTGGTCGGGATGGATGGTGCACAGGCCGTCGGGCTTGCGGTAGTCAGAGGCTATCTTGGCCAGGAACTTGTTGTACGACACGCCGGCCGAGGCCACCAGATGCAGTTCCTGCCGTATGCGCCGCTTTATCTCGCGGGCAATGTCCACGGCCAGGGGAATACCGGGCTTGTTCTGCGTCACGTCGAGGAAGGCCTCGTCTATGGAGATGGGCTCTATGATGTCCGTGTAGTCGTGGAAGATGGCGTGTATCTGGCGCGACACCTCCTTGTACACCTCCATCCGCCCGGGCAGGAAGATGAGTTGCGGGCACAGCCGTTTGGCCCGCTGCGAAGGCATGGCCGAGTGCACCCCGTACCGCCTGGCCTCGTAGCTGGCGGCGGCCACCACGCCCCGCGCCTCGGCATGGCCCACGGCCACGGGCTTGCCCCGCAGCTCCGGGTTGTCGCGTTGCTCCACCGAGGCGTAGAACGCGTCCATGTCTATATGTATTATCTTACGCAGGGTCATGGCCGATGGATGTGTCAGGCGGGGGCGCTGCACCCTATCAGTTTTATCCGCTTATATACGTAGACGAAGGCCGGGATGAGGAAGGCATCGGCAAAGACCCAGGCCGTGGAGTCGCCGAAGCACACGGCCGTGTAGCCGAAGGCAGGCACAAGCAGTACGCTGACCAAGATGCGCGCCACCATCTCCGACACGCCGGACAGCATGGCCAGGTTGGTGAAGCCCGCGCCCTGTATGGTATAGCGCAGGATGCACAGCAGCCCCAGCACCGGGAAGAAGCTGACCGACACGTGCAGGAACAGCGCCGTCTTGTCCAGTATCTCCAGCTCGGAGGCGTCGACAAACAGCAGGGCAATCTCCTTGGACCATCCCCACAGCACCACGAAGGTGAACACCCAGTAGAGCATCATCATCAGCGCGCTGGCCTTCACGCCCTGCCAGATGCGCTTGGGCCGGCCCGCCCCGTAGTTCTGCCCGGCAAAGGTGGCCATGGCGATGCCCAGGCTCTCGAACGGGCACATGAAGAACATCTTGATGCGCATGGCGGCGGTGAAGGCGGCCACGCACGCCGTGCCCAACGCGTTGTTGGCACTCTGCAACATGATGCTGCCTATGGCGGTGATGGAGAACTGCAAGCCCATGGGCACGCCGATGCCCAGCAGGCGGCGGGCCAACGACGAGTCGTAGCGCCGCTCGGCAGGGGTGGTGCGCAGGATGTCGAAGCGGCGCATCATGTACCCGTAGCACAGCACGGCCGACACGGCCTGCGAGACGAGCGTGGCTATGGCCGCACCCGCCACGCCCCAGCCCAGGACGAGGATGCAGAACAGGTCGAGCACGATGTTGAGCACCGTGGAGAGCAGCAGGAACCAGAACGGCGTCTTGCTGTCGCCCAAGGCGCGGATGATGCTGGACAGCAGGTTGTAGAAGAACGTGCACGGAATGCCGACGAACGTGATGAACAGATACCAGTACGCCCCCTGGAAGATGTTGCCCGGCGTCTGCATCATCCGCAGGATGGGGCCGCACAACAGCCCCGTGGCCACGGCCAGCACCACGGACATCACCGTGGCCAGGCGCAGGCTGACCCACACGTAGCGCCGCATGGTGACGTAGTCCCTCGCGCCGAACTTCTGCGCCACGGGAATGCCGAAGCCGCCGCAACACCCGTTGCAGAAGCCCAGGATAAGGAACACCACCGACGTGCTCGCCCCCACCGAGGCCAGCGCGTCGATGCCAAGGAAGCGGCCCACGATGGCCGCGTCCACCAACGAATAAGTCTGTTGAAGCAGATTCCCCGCCAGCAGGGGCAGGGTGAAGCCGAACAGTTGCGGAAGGATGCGCCCCTCCGTCATTTCCCTTGATGTTGCCATAATCGTCTAATCCTGAAAACGGGGGCAAAGGTACGAAAAAATTGCATGGCATTAGAACTAAACAAAAGCTTTCGGTCACGCTCTGAACGACAAGGCGGAGCAATATATACAGAAAAATAGAAGAGCCTTCTCATGGTACAAGCCCATCGGAAAGCCCTTCACTCCGTACAAAATAACATGACCGGCCCTTTCTCTGTGGAGATGATTCGGAATGGGATCAACCCAACGTACCTTCACCGTTACCGGAACCACCGGTCTCCTCCCCATCGTCTGAACCTCCCTGCGAAGAGTCTTGATCTTCGGCATTAGCACCCAGCTCTATCCACTCCAACTTCTTGGTATCCACCAAGGCGCGGGTGTAGGAACCACTGCTGTTTTTCTCGCGTTCGGGAGTAAACTGTACACGCACGGCTTTGACCTGTTTGTCGAAGTCAAAGTCATCCAAGTTTTCCACACCTTTCGTATCAAGCACGTAGCGGAAGTAGCCCAAGCCGTCAATGTGCACACTCTTACCATTGGCCATGAGGGTGTTCATCACACGGGCTATGTCGCCTAACACAGCATTGACATCCGACTTGGACACGGTGGATACAAAGGCTAGTTCTTCAGCCAGTTCTTTGGTTTCTACGGGTTTGCCCTGTACAATGGTTTGGGGATAATAAACACCCGTCCGTTTGTGAAATGCTTTTTTCCAATATGGCATAATCTTCTATTTATATGAGTTAAATACAATTCAAAACTTGATATGACAACCTGTCTTTGGCGAAACTTTGTCAATCCTCCACTCTTCTGAATTTGACGATGAGGTTATTATTGCCGGAAATAGCCATATCCATGCCATCCTCGACGAAGTTCATCAATTCAAATACATCTTCCGTTCCTTGCGCCTGAGAGCCAAGTCCTTCATTCATTCCTTCCAATTCCTCTTCGCTCCAAACATCTGATTCAAATGACATGTCGGAGGTATATTTGATTTTCAAAGTCTTGCCGTCAAACGTCCACTCCCCGGTCTGTTTGGCTTTTCCCAGAGGAGAATCGAGTGTTTTTACAAAATCGCCATCTCGCTTAAATTCATAAACTTCCGGGAGAGGTGCACCTTCACATACGTATTTCCCAACAATTTTTGAAGCGTCGCCGCTCTCTTTACCGCCGCCTATCCGTGTCAGTTCAACCTCTCCCAGTTCATTCATCTCAAAAGACGTTTTGCCGCCTTCGACTTTCAACTTGCGGCAGCAGGCTCCGTCCTGGCTCTCATTATTACGGCTTTTGTAATCTTCGTACAACGACTGGTAGGCGGCTTTGCGCATTTCCTCCTCGCCCAACTCGCTGTCGAGTATGTCCGTCTCGTTAAGCTCAAACTCCGTAACGCCAAGGTCCACTCCTTCGGGTATCTTAAAATAAAGGTTTTCAACTTTCACGTCAAGCGAAGCAAGATTGTAGGATAAGAAGAGGTTGTCGTCTGCCACCTTCCAATTGCCCATGACGGTTACCGTTGCCTTGCACTCCATGATGATTGAGCCGTCTTGGTGGGACATCGGTTGGACGAATTTCTCTGTAAAACTTCCTCCAGACGATACTTCCTCATCATGGTTAAAAACATACTCCAAGGCACGGTTTTGCAGCGTTCCGTCCTTATCTTTCACTTTAACTTCTGTTTTCCATGAACCGTCAAGGTTCTTGGCTACTTTTGAGCCCCCGCAAGAAGAGAACATTGCAGTCACACACAGGCCCAATAACAAACTTCCAATAAGATTCTTGTTTTTCATATGCACTTCATATTAATTAATTGAATGAAACTATCAATGAGACGTTATCCTGACAACCTTGCCGTTGACAAGGACAATATAATGCGACCAAGTGGTATATATCTTCTCAATCCTACCATCGGTCTCATCTGTACTTATGCATAAAACTCCTGTCCCCATATCTTTAATCATTTCTTCTGTCATTCCAATCTCAGGCTTCCTTTCAAACACTTTCAGCCCCATCTCTTGCCCGTATTTGCGGATCAGCGATTGCTTGCGTGCTTCCTTTTCGGCTTGATTTTTCGCTTCCCGCCTGGCTTGTTCTTTCGCCGCTTCTGCTTCTTCCCTTTTACGCTCCTGCTCTGCCAGCAAGCGTTTTTTCTCACGTTCTTCGGCTTCGGCCTGCAACTCACTCACGCGTTTGTCAAATTCCGTTTCCGAGATCCAATCACTATATGATCCATTGAAATCATATCTCCAGGGAAGTTCTACTGTCTCTTCAGCATCGTCTTCTTTTTGAAGGACATACTTCACTTCATTGTCAATCACAGTCACATTGGTACATTTCCACCTCTCCTTGACCCCTGTTTCGGCATCACTTCCTGCACGCTTCACATAATATTTCCCGATACATTCTTTCTGCATCTTGACAAAGCCCCCCACAATGAGGAATCTTTCCGGATTCCCTGTATAAACCGTATCACCGCTGCTTGTTTCTTTCATTACAAATACATACGGTTCATGTCTCATATAAGTCAAATTAAGATGCGGCTCCGCGTCTCTCCACGCGGATTTCAAGATTTTCCCGACTTTTCTTTTCGCTTTAATGGGAAGTTTAACGGGTTCAAGATTCAGCGAACTGCCTTTTTTGACATCGATTATCTCATAATATTTGTTGACGATGTCTTCCTTTTTGCATTTCATGTAATAACTCCAGTTAAGTCCATTTCCTTCCAATATCGGTTTATAACAATCGGTAAGAACAATGGTTTCCGAATTCTGGCTTCCCTTATAATAAGGCAGTATCATCCGGCTTTCCACCGGCCGTGTCAACAAAATTTGCTTTCCCCACTCCTTGGTTTCGTCAAAATCAAGCAAAAAAAGTTGCTGCCCGATGTACTTTTTATATTCTTCAATCTGGGCCGGAACTTTAACATAAAGATAAGTACTGTCATAAGGAACTACAGTCGGGTGTTCCTGTTCCTCCACCACAGGCTCCTTTTTTTCACCGAATGTAATTTGAGCTTGCATATTCCCCGGGGAAAAGCATAAAGCAAAAGCTACCGGCAAAAAAAACAAGCCCCAAATTGGGTTGTTCACTTTCTTTCTCATCATATCTTGCATTTTAATGAAACATGTCAAAAGCAATACGGATAAAATTAATCACGCTTACAAATGTATAATTTAAATAATTTATTACATTCTGATAAAGCGTTAAAAAAACACAAAACTAACACAAGGCTAATATATCAATCAAAAAAACTGCCATTGGTGTTCATTCCACCAAAGGCTGGCTACTTGTCCGGCTTTGAACCATGCCGGACTCATGCGAAGCTCATCAATTTAATAATATACTGTATTACAACGATTTACTATCATCACAAATTTTATTTTCCCGAGGTAGCTACCAAGAGGGTGCCGAGGTAGCTACCAAGTGGATGTCAAGGTAGCTACCAAGAGACGGCCGAGGTAGCTACCGAGACAAAGGCGAGGTATATTGCAAAGGGCTTTATAACGCTCAGCAGTCCCCCTCCCCAATCTTCCGCCGGTCGATGCTCCACCAGGCATAGGCTATGTAGGCCAGCACGAAGGGCACGAGGACACTCACCCAGGCCATCACCTCGAGGGTGAAGGGGCTGGACGAGCTGTTGGCCAGCGTGAGCGAGCTTTGCAAGTCGGCCGTCGAAGGGTAGTAGGCCGTATCGTTGTACCCGGCCAGCAGCAGCAGGGCCGTCACGGCAAGCACCGTCCCCGCCCCGGCATACCATATGCCCCGGCAGAAGGCGAGCCTGCACAGCGTGCGCCCTATGCCCCACAGCACGCCCGCCACGCCCGCGAGGAAGACGGCCAGCACCAGGGGCATGGCCAGCAGGTTGTGCAGATACTTGAAAGGCTCCATGAAGACCTCGCCCGTGCCGGGCCGCACGGCGAACCCGTCGGCCACCATCAGGCGCGCCACGAAGGCGAGGAAGAAGACGAGGAACAGCCCCGCGTTGGCCCACAGCGCACGGCGGCAGCGGCGGCACAAGTCCCCGTCGGCCACGCTATTAATAAGGTAGAGCGCCCCCAGCACGCGGGCCAGGAAGAACACGGCCAGCCCCAGGCATACGTTCCACGGATTGGCCAGCGCCTCCAGGCCGTGCCAGGCATTGCCCCATCGGCTTATGACGGGCATGCCCACATCGGTCAGCGCCGCCTTGTCCACCACGAAGTCCGACCCGGTGAAGAACGTCCCCACCGCCGCCCCCAGCAGCACGGGTCCCATCACGCCGTTCAACACCAGGAAGGCACGGTACGTATTCACGCCCAGCAAGTTGCCCGCCTTGGTCTGGAACTCGTAGCTCACCGCCTGCAGCACGAAGCTGAACAAGATGAGCATCCACAGCCAGTAGGCCCCGCCGAAGCTGGTGCTGTAAAACAAGGGGAAGGATGCGAAGAACGCCCCCCCGAAAGTGACGAGCGTGGTGAACGTCAGTTCCCACTTGCGGCCCGTGGCATAGACCATCGTGCGGCGTTGCGCCTCCGTCTTGCCCAGGCAGAACAGCAAGGAGTTCCCCCCCTGCACGAACAACAGGAACACCAGTATCCCCCCCAGCAGGGAGACGATGAACCACCAGTATTGTTGAAGTATGGTAACAGTCATTGTAGTACGATTCGTTTATGGGTTAATACTAACAGGCAGGCGGGTTCACTCTCCAGGCTCCGCCCCCTTCTTGATGGCCTTCAGCATGATGCGCACCTCGGCCACGAGCAGCACCGTGAACAACACGAGGAACAGGAAGAAGGTGGTCTGCACCGACCCCGTGTCCAGCCTCGACACCGCCGCCCACGTAGGCAGCATGTCCTGTATGGCCCACGGCTGACGGCCGCACTCGGCCACCACCCATCCGGCCTGCGAAGCCAGGTAAGCCAGCGGTATGGTCCACAACGCCACCCATTGCAGCCAGCGCATGCGCGACAGGTCCTTGCGGTGCAACACATACAGCACGACGATAAAGAACAGGATGAAGTAACCGCCCAACAACACCATGACGCGGAAGGCGTAGAAGGTGAGGGGCACGTTAGGCACCAGCTGCGCGGCATCGTCCACGTATCCATAGCCGAAGTAGGCCACGTTCTCGTCCAGCACGCGCTTCGCCTCCTGCGCCCCCAGCGAGTCGCCCTCGGCCTTGGCCTTTCGGTAGTCGCCGAATGCGGAGATGGCCTTGCGCCCGCGCTCCATCTTCTCCTCGGCGGAGAGGGCCGTGGTGCCGTCCTTCAGCGGGTATCCCCCCTTCAATATGTCCTCGATGCCGGGCACGAAGGCATCCGCATCGCGTTCAGCCAGCAAGGAAAGCATCTTCGGAATTTCTATGCGCATCAGGAAAGGGTCGGTGGCCTCGTCGCCCACCTGCTGCTTGTCCGGGTTCAAGATGCCGAAGGCCACGAGTCCGGCTCCGGGCTGCCCCTTATAGTAACCCTCCATGGCCGCCAGTTTCATGGGCTGCTTCTGCGCCACCTGGTAGCCGGAGCCGTCGCCTGTCCAAGCCGACAGCAAGGCCGCACAAAGTCCCACCCACGCGGCTACCTTGGCGCTGGCCAAGGCAAACTTCACGTCACGACGCTTCAACAGGTACCAGCAACTCACTCCCACCACGAAGACAGCACCCAACACCCAGCCCGACAGCACAGTATGGAAAAACTTGTTGACCGCCATGGGCGACGTGGCCACCGCCACGAAATCCACCATCTCATTACGCGCCGTGTCGGGGTTGAACGCCATGCCCACGGGATTCTGCATCCATGCGTTGGCCACCAATATCCACCAGGCAGAGATGGTGGCTCCCAGGCCCGTGAGCCATGTGGAAGCCAAGTGGAAACCCTTGCCCACCTTGCCCCAGCCAAAAAACATGACGGCAATGAACGTGGCCTCCATGAAGAATGCCACAATACCCTCTATGGCCAACGGCGCACCGAATATGTCGCCCACGAACCACGAGTAGTTGCTCCAGTTGGTACCGAACTCAAACTCCAGAATCAGCCCGGTGGCCACTCCTACTGCAAAGTTGATGCCGAACAATTTCATCCAGAACCTGGCCGTACGTTTCCAGAACTCATTCCCCGTACGGTAATACAATGTCTCCATCACACCCATGATGAGTGCCAAGCCCAATGTGAGCGGAACGAAAATCCAATGATAAATGGCTGTAAGTGCAAACTGAGCCCTTGACCAATCCACCAAAGAAGTGTCGATACTTCCAAGCATAATATTTATTTTATTAGTGAATAATGAACTGATTATCGGGCAGCCCTGTCTAGCAACTCCCGGCTGACATAGCCGTCCTTGTCTCCCTGGGGAGCCATCTCGTTCAAAAAGTCGGGAAAGAAGAACAAGCGGAGGATGAAGAACATGATGAATAGCTTGACCAAGATCAGAAGCCATAGTGTCCTGCCTATGGTCATGCCACGGAATCCTTCCACATAAAAATGCCAGATGCGTGCCACGGTATACGACATAGAATATAAGGATTATGAGACATGGCAAATGTAAGGCTCTTGCACATAAAATGCAAGCAGGAACAGAAGAAAAAACTACTTATCGGCTCATATTCTTGTTTGGGAGACAAAAACAGGGCGTATATCCATTCGCTTTGCATCGACACAAGAAGCAAAGTAATTTTGCAAAGACAGTTCCCAGAGGAGAACTGCCCCCCATACAAAGTCTAATTTATCAATATACGAAATGAGGAAAAAGAAAAAATTAGTCGCGACAGCCCTATGCATGGCCACATGCCTGTGGCTGAATGCACAAAACAACGCAGGACAAACACCCGACAGCCTCCCTGCCTGCTGGAACTTACAGACGTGCATCGACTACGCCCTGCAACACAACATAACCATTCAGCGTAACCGCATTAGTGCACAAAGCACGGAAGAAGACCTGAAAACGGCCAAGGCCGAATGGCTTCCCAGCGTGAGCGGAAGCATGAGCCAGCGCATCGTGAACCGTCCCAACACGAGCAACGGAACCATCATCAGCGGTGACAACATCACCAGCAGCCAGAGCAAGACATCGTATAACGGCAGCTACGGCATGGACATGAACTGGACGCTATACAACGGAGGCAAGCTGGTGAATACCCTGAAGCAAGAACGCCTGAACAACCGGATTGCCGAACTGAACGTGGCCGAAAGCGAGAACAGCATTGAAGAAAGCATCGCACAGACTTACATACAGATACTCTATGCGGCAGAGGCTGTCGGCATTAACCGCGCCACCCTCGAAACGAGCCTGGCCGAGTGCGAGAGGGCCAAAGCCCTGCTACAAGCCGGAAGCCTGGCCAAGAGCGACGTGGCGCAACTGGAAGCACAAGTCAGCACGGACAAATACCAGATAGTAACCGCCGAAGCCGCCTTGCAAGACTACAAACTGCAACTCAAACAACTGCTCGAACTGGAAGGGGAGCAGGAAATGCAGCTGTACATCCCGTCGCTGGACGATGGGCAGGTGCTCTCTCCTTTGCCCTCGAAAGCCGACGTCTACCGGACGGCATTGGTACTGCGCCCCGAAATAGAGGCGGGCAAGCTCAGTGTGGAAACCGCCGAACTGGACATCAAGGTGGCCCGTGCCGGATACATCCCCAGCCTGAACCTGTCTGCGGGAATCGGCACCACGAACACCAACGGCAACGACTTCACCTTCGGCGAGCAAATCAAGCAGAACTGGAACAATTCGGTGGGCCTCAGCATCAGCATCCCCATCTTCAACAACAGGCAGACCAAAAGTGCCGTGCAAAAGGCCCGGTTACAGAAAATGAGTAGCGAGCTGGACTTACTCGACACACAGAAGACACTCTACAAAACCATAGAAAGCCTGTGGCTCGACGCCAACAGCGCCCAGCAGCAATATGCCGCCGCCACGGAGAAGCTAAAGAGTGTGCAGGCCAGTTACGACCTGGTGCAAGCACAGTTCAACGTGGGCATGAAGAACACGGTGGAACTGCTGACCGAGAAAAACAACCTGCTTGCCGCCCAACAAGAGATGCTGCAAGCAAAATACATGGCCGTGCTCAGCATACAGTTGCTCCGCTTCTACCAAGGGGAAGAAATGCAACTATAACACCTCGAATAGAGTCAATGAACAATATACCATTTTAGAATATCGCAGACATGAACAAGAAGAAGACCATTCTCGCAAGCGCCATCGTCCTCGTGGCAGCAGGAGCAGGAATATGGATTGCCAGGAGTCATCCGGCAGCCAAACACAAGATAGGCTATGCCACCGCGGTGGCAAGTATCGGCGAAATATCGGAGTCCGTAACGGCCACCGGTACCATCGAGCCTGTAACAGAGGTGGAGGTTGGTACGCAGGTGAGCGGCATCATCGACAAAATCTATGTGGACTACAACTCCGTGGTAAAGGAAGGACAACTCATCGCCGAGATGGACCGCGTGACCCTGCAAAGCGAACTGGCCTCGCAACAGGCCGCCTACGACGGTGCCAAAGCCGAATACGAGTACCAGCAGAAAACCTACGAACGCAACAAGAACCTGCATGAGCAACAACTCATCAGCGATGCGGACTATGAACAGTCGCTCTACAACTACCGCATGGCGAAAAGCAACTACGACAGTTCCAAAGCCGCATTGGCCAAGGCAGAACGTAACCTGTCGTATGCCACCATCACATCGCCCATAAACGGCGTGGTCATCAGCAAAGACGTGGAGGAAGGGCAGACCGTGGCTTCGGGCTTCGAGACGCCTACCCTGTTCACCATCGCCGCCGACCTGACCCAGATGCAAGTGGTGGCCGACGTGGACGAAGCCGACATTGGCGGCGTGTGCGAAGGACAACGGGCCACATTCACGGTAGATGCCTATCCGGACGACGTGTTCGAAGGCACGGTGATGCAAATACGCTTGGGCGATGCAAGCTCAAGTTCGGGCAGCAGCACGAGCAGCACCAGCACGGTGGTGACCTACGAAGTGGTGATTTCCGCGCCCAATCCCGACCTGAAACTGAAACCGAGGCTCACGGCCAACATATCCATCTACACGCTCGACCGCAAGGGAGTGCTTTGCGTCCCCTCACGCGCCCTGCGCTTCACACCCGAAACACCGCTTATCGGTAAGGACGACGTGGTAAACGACTGCCAGGCCGAGCACAAGGTATGGACACGCGAAGGAAACACCTTCACCGCCCACGCCGTGGAGACCGGCATATCGAACGGCATCGATACGGAAATAACAAGCGGCATTGCCGAAGGGACCGTGGTAGTGACCGAGGCCGTCATGGGAGAAGCACCGGGCAATGCACCGGAAGGCATACAACCCGGCAATGGCGGGGAACGCAGTCCTTTCATGCCCGGCCCGCCGGACAGGAAGAAGAAACAAGAGAAATAACGCAAACAAAAGCCATGAGCAAGACCGTAATAGAACTCAAGGACATAAAGCGCGACTTCATTGTGGGCGACGAGACGGTGCATGCGCTACGCGGCGTGTCGTTCAGCGTGACCGAAGGCGAGTTTGTCACCATCATGGGAAGTTCCGGGTCGGGCAAGTCCACCCTGCTCAACACATTGGGCTGCCTGGACACGCCCACTTCGGGTGAATACCTGCTGGACGGCATCAGCGTGCGCACCATGTCGAAGCCTCAACGGGCCGTGCTGCGCAACCGCAAGATAGGCTTCGTCTTCCAAAACTACAACCTGTTGCCCAAGACCACCGCCGTGGAGAACGTGGAGCTTCCGTTGATGTACAACGCCTCGGTCAGCGCCGCCGAACGCCGCCGCCGCGCCATAGAGGCCCTACAAGCCGTGGGACTGGGCGACCGTCTGGAGCACAAGTCCAACCAGATGTCCGGCGGACAGATGCAACGCGTGGCTATAGCCCGCGCCTTGGTGAACAACCCCGCCGTCATCCTGGCCGACGAAGCCACGGGAAACCTGGACACGCGTAAGTCGTTCGAGATACTGGTGCTCTTCCAGAAGCTGCACGCCGAGGGGCGCACCATCATCTTCGTGACGCACAACCCGGAAATATCGCAATACAGCAGCCGGAACATCGTGCTGCGCGACGGCAAGATAAAGGAAGACAGCCGAAACGAGCACATCATGGACGCCGCGCAGACCTTGGCATCGCTGCCCAAACAAGAGGATTAGCCCCACCCCGTTCCTCTCCCCCGAGGGAGGGGGCTTGAATAGAGAAGCGTAACAACATTAAGCACAGGTTTCCTCTCCTTTCGGGGGAAGACGGGAGAGGCCCTATCAGAGAATATGAACGGAACAAACCTTTTCAAGATAGCGCTCCGCGCCTTGGCCAACAACAAGCTGCGGGCATTCCTCACCATGCTGGGCATCATCATCGGCGTGGCCTCCGTCATCACCATGCTCGCCATAGGGCAAGGCTCCAAACGGAGCATACAGGCACAGATATCGGAGATGGGGTCGAACATCATCATGATACATCCCGGAGGCGACATGCGTGGAGGCGTGCGTCAAGACCCCAGCGCCATGCAGACGCTTAAACTGACGGATTATGAGACGCTGTGCGACGAGACGAACTTCCTGGCCGCCATAAGCCCGCAGGTATCGTCGAGCGGACAGCTCATTGCCGGCAACAACAACTATCCCTCGTCCGTCAGCGGCGTAGGGACGGAATACCTGGAAATACGCCAGCTCACCGTGGAGAGCGGGAGCATGTTTACGGAGAACGACATACGCACGTCGGCCAAGGTGTGCGTCATCGGAACCACCATACGCGACAACCTGTTCCCGGACGGTGAAGACCCCACGGGACGCATCATCCGCGTAAACCAGGTGCCCCTGCGCGTGGTGGGCGTGCTCAAATCGAAGGGATACAACTCCATGGGCATGGACCAGGACGACGTCGTGCTTGTGCCCTACAGCACCGTGATGAAAAGACTGCTGGCACAAACGTACTTGGAAAGCATCTTCGCCTCCGCACTCAGCGAGGACATGACGGACAACGCCACGGAGGAAATCGGCGAGATACTGCGTCGCAACCACAAGTTGAAGGCCACGGACGACGACGACTTCACCATCCGCAGCCAACAGGAGCTGAGCAGCATGCTCAACTCCACCACCGACCTGATGACCACGTTGCTGGGTTGCGTGGCGGGCATATCGCTCGTGGTGGGCGGCATAGGCATCATGAACATCATGTACGTCAGCGTCACCGAGCGCACGCGCGAGATTGGCTTGCGCATGTCGGTGGGCGCACGGGGGATAGACATATTGAGCCAGTTCCTCATAGAAGCCGTGCTTATCAGTATCACAGGCGGGGTGATAGGCATCTTGCTGGGCTGCGGGGCCGGTTGGATGGTGAAAAACGTGGTGCATTGGCCCATATTCATCCAGCCGTGGAGCGTAATCCTCTCGTTTGCCGTGTGCACGTTCACCGGGGTGTTCTTCGGCTGGTACCCGGCCAAGAAGGCGGCCTGCCTCGACCCCATAGAAGCCATACGCTACGAATAGGGGAACACGCCGCCCCCGTGCCACGGATGCGGGAATGCAGGGCCTGGCCGCGGCAAATACCCTACTTAAGTTGTGCCTCCTGCGTATCTTGATTGATTACCCACGGCCGTGGGTATATTTCCCCACCAGGGTGGGAATATCGTCCCACGGCCGTGGTTCGGTCGACCCACCCGGGTGGGTCGGTAAGCAAAGTACGCAGGAAGCGGAAGCAAAGTACGCATTTCCCCGAAGAATAAAGGCGCGGAAAGCTTGACGCATCCGCCTAATCATATTACCTTTGTATTAAGAGCATACAGACATATGACACTACAGCAACAAACCCGGCTGAAAATCATCGAAGCCATGATACACCTCATAGGCTGGGGCATCGTGTTCGGTTTCCCCTTCCTCATGATGAACCGCAGCGGCTTCAACCTCTCCTGGCCCGAATACTTGCGCCACGGATGCATCGTGCCGCTGTCATTCCTTATCATCTTCTACGCCAACTACTGTTACCTCATCCCACGCTACCTGTTCACGGGACGCATCAAACGTTACCTGGTGCTGAACGTGATATTGATAGTCTGCATCGTGGCCGGGGCACACCTGTGGCAAGAGTTCTTCTTCCACCATAATCCGCCAAGACAGGACGACAAGCCCATACGCATGGGGCCGCCCAGATGGATATTCCTCTTGCGCGACACGTTCTCCATGATACTTACCGTAGGACTGAGCGCGGCCATCAAGATGAGCCACCGGTGGGCGCAGATAGAAGACGCGCGCCGCGAAGCGGAACAAAGCCGCACGGAAGCCGAGCTGAAGAACCTGCGCAACCAGATGAACCCGCACTTCCTGCTCAACACGCTGAACAACATTTACGCGCTCATAGCCTTCGATGCCGACAAGGCGCAAAACGCCGTGCAGGAGCTGAGCAAGCTGCTGCGCCACGTGCTCTACGACAACCAGCAGGCCTATGTGCCCATAGACCAGGAAATGGACTTCATACGCAACTACATCGAGCTGATGCGCATCCGGCTCTCGCCCGACGTGCGGGTGGAGACGTGCTTCGACATCGCCCCCGGCAGCCCGGCACAGATTGCGCCGCTCATCTTCATCTCCCTCATCGAAAACGCCTTCAAACACGGCATATCGCCCACCGAGCCGAGCTACATCAGCATCCGCTTCAGCGAAACACCGGGACAGGTGCATTGTGACATCGTGAACAGCTACCACCCAAAGACGCAAGCCGACAAGAGCGGCAGCGGCATTGGCCTCGAACAAGTGAAGAAACGCTTGGAACTGCTCTACCCCCGGCACTACGACTGGCAATACGGGATAGACGAAGAAAAGAAGGAATATTACTCGCGACTCACCATAGACTATAACAACAAAAACGCAAGCGCATGATTCTGCAATGTGTCATCATCGACGACGAGCCTCTGGCACTCAGCCTGCTGGAAAGCTACGTGAAGAAGACCCCCTTCCTGCAACTGGCCGGCGCATACCCCAACGCCGTGAAAGCCATGGACGACCTGCCCGGCAAGGAGGTGGACCTCATGTTCCTCGACATCCAGATGCCCGACCTCAACGGACTGGAGTTCTCCAAGATGGTTTCGCCTTCCACACGCATCATTTTCACTACTGCCTTTGGGCAATACGCGCTCGAAGGCTACAAGGTCAACGCGCTCGACTACCTGTTGAAGCCCATCTCCTACCCCGACTTCCTGCAAGCGGCCAACAAAGGCCTGCAATGGTTCGAGCTGATGCAGCAACCTCCCAAGACAGAAGAGATGCAAAGCATCTTCATAAAGAGCGAATACAAGCTGGTGCAAATAGAACTGAAGAACATACTCTACGTCGAGGGGCTGAAAGACTACGTGAAGGTGTACGAGGAAGGCAACCCCAAGCCCATCCTGTCGCTCATGAGCATGAAGGCCATGGAGAACCTGCTGCCCTCAAGCCGCTTCATCAGGGTGCACCGCTCGTTCATCGTGCAGAAGGACAAGATACGCATCATAGACCGGGGACGCATCGTCTTTGGCAAGACCTACATCCCGGTGAGCGACAGCTACAAGCAGGCGTTTCAAGACTTCTTGGACAAGAGAAGCTGATGGCGGAACGGCACAGCTTCGGCAAAGAAGGGCATCACCAGCCAAGGAAAGACAGGCCGGCGGCATCATACCACTCCAACGTGCGGTACGCATCCATTGCGGCGCTGGTCAATGAAGCGGGGATATATTGCGTCACGCCTTCCGCCTCCTCCATGGAGAAGTTTCCGGCAAATTGGGAATAATTCGTCGAAGTAGTCGCCCAGTATGTCCGTGCAGCCAGGAACGCATTCTCCCATGCGGCGAAATCTTCCTCGGACACCGTCCCCTGGTCTCGCAAAGCCGATACCATCCCATACAGGTCATAGTAGCCTATATGGCCGTCATAGTTGGAACGGCAGTCATAATTGAATACCGGGAGTTCCAGCAGCACTTCCGGCTCCACCAGCCCGGCCTGCTCCAATATCTGCCGGGTCTGTACCGCCAGATTGTCGAGTTCGGAAGTCTTCAGCACGCCAACGGATACACCCGCCGTCCAGTTGTCATTGGTCAGACCCACGCCACCGTTATATTTCTCGTTGTAAGCGTTGAAGTATATCTTGCCTATCTCTGCTGCCGCGCCTTTTATGAACATGGAAGGAAGTATGCGGTCGTAGGGAGCACCCGGTCCCGGATTTTCCGTGGGAGAAGCTATGTAATAGTCGGCAAACTGGCGAAGCTCATAAGCCACTTCCACCGACTGCATGAAGCATGCGTCAAACATGATGAAGTCGAAGTGGGGAGCATATTCCAGCACTTTTTTGAAGTCAGAAAGGTTCATGCAGCTTCTGCCGTTTCCGTCGTCATTGCCTATCCATCGGGTAGATGGCACGGGATAAGGTATCCAACCGTCGCAATGCGACCAATACACCAAGCCATAACTCTCCGCCTGGTAAGCAGGTTCCGCAAACACATCGCCAAAGACCTCCAACGTTTCGGTAAGCCCTGTAGAATTGCGGTCTTCATACTCCTTTATCACTTGCTCCACTACTTCCCCGTTCCGATTCACCCACTCGCTCAGAGTCGCCCCGTCTCCCGTGTCGACATAAGTCAGCAGGTGCAGGGAAGATGATACCACGGAAAGCATGCCTTTCTTAAGCTCCTCCAAGTCATCAAGGGCGAAGGGAGCCAGGTTATTATCTGCCGCAAAATAAATCAAGATGGTACGGTCTGACTTTTCATCCGTGTCAGGAATATCCTTAACTACATAGACCGTGCAAGAAATGGCATCTCCCCCACCTTCGGCGACCGCAGTAATGACAGTTTCGCCAGCCTGTAAGGCCGATAGCGTACCGTATTCATCCATCCGGGCAACCGCCTCGTCCGATGAACTCCAACGGAGTGTCTTGTTCGTGGCATTGGCAGGTACGAACTCAACAGACAAAGCAACGCTTTCCCCCTCCTCTATCAAGAGAAAGTCCGTTTCAAATGCGATGCTCTCTACCGGCACCACGACTTCATCCTCCGCACACGAAAACAGCATGAAAAAAGGCAGCAAGAAGAATAGCTTCCTATAGCCCCAATAGATATGCTTCATACTTACAACGGTTAGGTCTCCACCACTCAAAAGGAATGGCTATCAATATGTCTTGGGCTTCTTGAAAGAGAACGAGGAAATTGAAATATCCTCTACAAGGGAAGAGTTAGCCTTATGATACTTCCCTTTCACTTTTGCCGATTCTTTTGCCAACTTGTTCTTGTTCTCAGAGAAATAGATAATACATGTATAGTCAACCTTGCGCAAATCCCTTTCCACGTAATCCTTCAATTGGTAAGCATATTGGTCACGCTGCGGCAAAAAGCCTTCCTTGTCGAGCACGACGCTATCCAAAAGCTGGATCTCAGTAAAATAAACCACGGAGTCTTTGAAAGACGCAGCCACGCCGAACGCATATACCGGTTTCTCTTTCTTATCTTTAAGAGTAAATGCCGAGCACAATGTAAAGAACAGCGACAAGGCCAACAGTATTCTAAAATATTTCATAACGACAATCTTTTTATATTGAATATACAAAACCAATACGTCACGCCCCAAAAGGGACATCAAGCCGCTTCCAGACCATGAACGAGGGCAAAGATAATGAAAAAACCGGTAGCCGCACACATGGACTACCGGTTTTTAAACTTTTATGCTTTACAACGTTCTCTTATCCCAAATAAGACTTCAGCAGCTTGCTACGGTTACTCTGCCTCAAACGTCTGATAGCTTTCTCTTTTATCTGGCGGACACGTTCACGGGTCAGGCCAAACTTGTCGCCTATCTCCTCCAACGTCATTTCCTGTTGGCCTATACCGAAAAACATCTGAATAATCTCCTTCTCACGTTCTGTCAATGTAGAAAGAGCCCGATCTATTTCACGAGCCAAGGATTCATTCACCAGCGAACGGTCGGCCATGGGAGAATCGTCGTTGACTAACACATCGAGCAGGCTGTTATCTTCTCCTTCCACAAAAGGGGCATCCACCGATATATGGCGTCCCGACACCTTTAGTGTGTCAGAGATCTTGTCGACGGGAATATCCAATTCGTCTGCCAATTCCTCAGGAGAAGGACGACGCTCATTTTCTTGCTCGAACTTAGAAAAGGCCTTACTTATCTTGTTCAACGACCCTACCTGGTTCAAAGGCAGACGCACTATACGCGACTGTTCGGCCAAAGCTTGCAAGATAGATTGCCGTATCCACCACACCGCATAGCTGATGAACTTGAAACCGCGCGTTTCATCAAACTTCTCGGCTGCCTTGATCAAGCCAAGATTCCCCTCATTAATAAGGTCGGGCAAACTCAAGCCTTGGTTCTGGTATTGCTTGGCCACAGACACGACAAAACGCAAATTGGCACGTGTCAACTTCTCCAAAGCAGCACGGTCTCCTTTACGGATACGTTGGGCAAGCTCCACTTCTTCTTCGACCGTAATCAAGTCTTCGCGCCCGATTTCCTGTAAATACTTGTCAAGAGAAGCACTCTCCCTGTTGGTGATACTTTTGGTGATTTTTAATTGTCTCATTCTTCAAAACATGTTTGGGGTACAAAGGTACTACAAATAGTGCAGATTACAACTGACTTTTCCTCTCTTTTTTCATCGAAAAGAGAAAGAAATGCACAAAACCGCACGACACAACCCAAAGAAAGAGCCGACATGACACCATGCCGGCTTCCTTCAAAGAGCATTACTACAATCTTTCTACCTAATTTAAAACCATATCTTATTCTTGAGACAAGTCTACAGCATAGTTGGCACGTTTTCCAGAGGGGAACATACCGGTAATGAACAACACCTGTTCAGGCGATTGGGAAGCCACCTTGAGGGCTTGTTCCAAGTCTTCAACGCTCTGCATGGATTCTCCATTGACCTTCAGGATGATGAAACCCTTGCGGATGCCAGCTTCGCCCATCTTTCCGCCGTGCACTCCCGTCACTTCAAGGCCATACTGTAAACCGAGTTGACGTTTCAGCTCGCTCGATACAGGCTTGAATGCAGCACCCAATATGTCAATACCCGGGTCTTTCACTACCTTCGTGTTGCCTTGGGAGTTCTTCAATGTGATGGTGAAGGTTTTCTCCTTACCGTCGCGCAGCACATTGAGCTTCACCTTGTCGCCCGGACGATGTTTGGCCAGTTCTTCCTGCATGTCGGCAAAACGGTGTATCTTCTTCCCGTCAATGGCGGTTATCACATCGTCCACCTCCAAAATACCGGCAGCCGAACCTCCATCCACGATTTCACGTATCCAGATACCTTCTTTGATACCCAGTTCTTTGGCTTTGTCTTTTATCTCTTTCACGCTGGCGTTGTTCTCATCCATCACGAGGTCGAGGTTCAGGTCGTTGCACACCACTCCCAGCAGGGCGCGCTGCACGGTGCCATATTGTTTCAGGTCGGACACCACTTTGGTCATGATACTTGTCGGGATGGCGAACCCATAGCCCGAATAAGCCCCCGTGGGTGAGTAAAGCATGGCATTGATACCCACCAGCTCGCCTTTGGCATTGACCAAGGCACCACCGCTGTTTCCGGCGTTGATGGCTGCATCGGTCTGAATGAACGACTGGATATTGGCAGCCTGGCCGTTAGCGGCCGTGGCCCCGATGGAACGGGCCTTTGCACTCACGATGCCCGCCGTCACGGTAGAATTCAAGTTGAACGGATTGCCCACGGCCAAAACCCATTCGCCCACCTTCAGGGCATCGGAATCACCTACCGGAATAGTCGGGAAGTTATCACCCTCAATCTTCAGCAGGGCCAAGTCCGTATCAGGGTCGGTACCGATGATGCGTCCTTTGAACTCGCGGTCGTCGTTCAGCTTGACGGTAATCTCGTCGGCATTCTCCACCACATGGTTGTTTGTCACCACATAGCCGTCTTTCGAAATGATTACGCCGGAACCATAGCCCACACGCGGCTGAGTCTGAACCTGACGCTCCCTGCCCCGGCCGTCGCCGAAGAAGAATTCAAAAATGTCGGGCATGGTGCGCACGGTTTCCGTCCTTCCCAACTGCGTGGAACGTATATGCACCACGGCATGCACCGATGCCTCGGCGGCCTGCGTCAAATCTACCGGTTGCGCGTCCGTCATATTGAAACTTGCCAGACGGAGGTTATTCGTATTCTGCTGGAACAGCTCGTTGAAAGCGGCGGTCGAAGCCCCTTTTTCCTTACTAAGCAGTTGATAAGCGGTATAGCCGCCTACACCTGAACTGAGAAGCACGATAGCCGCTACTCCCATGGCTTTTCTTACTGTCTGTTTCATAATATCTGTCTAATTAAAGTGTTAATATTCGAGTTTCGTTTAACATTATGACGTTAAAATAACGACAAAAAATGTTCTGTTGTTCTGCCTGTCACGTTTTTTTCTTCTCTTTTAACAGAGCCTATTTTGAGCTTAACAGCGGTTAACGGCAGGGACTGACAAATTAGCATTTATGCATATTACAGTCTGTTAAAATACTGACAAATAGCGCATCCCGGACAGGGAAGAATGAAAAAGCGCGCCCATAAGCCGCACAAGGCAGGCTTACAGACGCGCCAAACAACTTATCCCGAAAACAAACTTACATGTCACGCCGTTTCAGCGGACGGTATGACACAACGGCCAATGCACCGCATGCCATTTGCAAACCATATATATACGGGCCGCGAGCGCAACATGTTCCGCGTTTACCCGCGACATGTTCGAAGCGCGCTCGCAATGCGTTGCGGACAAACGCGGAACACGTTGCGAGCCATGGCCCCGTCTACCCGCTATGTATCAATAAGATAGATAATCTATATCCATATCATAACTCCATTGTGGGAAGTAGAGGTTCCCTCCGTCCCACTCGACCTCTCCGCGCTGGAAGTCCACCGTTTCACTACGGGGATACTGCTTGGCCGGAACCAGCGGCATGCCGTAGTCTTGGTTCACAATCATGCGCCATGAGTCAATCCCACCCATGAAGAAATATTCTTCTTCGGCATTGCGGGCAAATGACGGCACGCCGAACGACTGGTCCACCGGAACCCAGCCGACGCCCTCAAAATAGACTTCGGCCCAGTCGTGCAAATTCCAGGCACCAGGATGCATCATAAAACCGCTCTGGAAATGAGCCGGAATGCCGCTGATGCGGCAAAGCGTGATGAAAAGCAGGCTCACCTGCCCGCAATCTCCGTGACGGTTGTCGAGCACGTACTCAGGGATGTTCTCTATCGTGGAATACTCGCGCGCCGAAGCCCAGGGGAAGTGGTCGTTCACCCAGCGGAAGATGCGCTTCGCCTTCAGGTAGGGATTCGTCTCTCCAGCGGTAAGTTTGGCTGCCAGTTCGCGCAAACGCGGGGAAAAGACAATATGCTTCTCACGCTCAGCCGTATACTCCTTATACAAAGCCGATGCCGTGTCGTAAGGCTGCACGTCTTCCGGCTTCAAGTTGTGCCACTCACCACAAATGGTATATTCAAAGGTCTCCGAGAACACGGTAGGCTGCCCCTCTGCCGCACGCTTCTCCATATAGAGCGTGCTATGGCGACACTCTTGCGGCGCGAGTACATACTCAGGCTCGCTGGTCGATATGAGCTTCACATCCTGCTGGCGCGGATGGTCGGTGCGCGGATAGGGCAGCCAGCAACGTACCAGTTCGCCCGAAGGAACCGCGTTCGTGTCCACCGTCAGCGTGTAAGTGACGCGTATCCGCTTGGGAGCGACAATGTTTTTCCCTTCCTTCTTGACGGCGGCGATGATTTCGGGCACATTTTCCACATTCACCTTGTCCGTACCGCTCGGCTGTATGCCGTCCTTATCCTCTTTGATGGCACAACAAGCAGAGTCCACACGGAACAAGTTTGGCCCGGCATTACGGAAATAACGCTTCTCCCCGTCGAGCACCATGCACTCCAAAGCCTTCGTAGACTCCCATTGTCTCATCTGTTCGTCTGTCACATCCGGGATATACTTCCTTATATAATCCTTCACTTGTGCCTCGGTCAGGCAAAAGTCTGTCCGCAGACGTTGTTGCAGGTCATCTTCCCAGCTATAAGGCCTTACATCCGGCTTTGTGTTGCAAGCTGAA
Source organism: uncultured Bacteroides sp. (assembly GCA_944320295.1). Lineage (GTDB taxonomy): Bacteria > Bacteroidota > Bacteroidia > Bacteroidales > Bacteroidaceae > Bacteroides. The sequence goes on along the minus strand of CALUGY010000061.1, from coordinate 12,404 downwards.
GCCAACGCCAGCAAAGCAACACCATACAATAGTCTTTTCATGCTACTTCTTATTACATATTATAATATATCTGTTGACAAAGCATCAAAGTTTCTCCACGCCGATACCAGGCAAATCGAGCAACGTGATTTTACCCTTCACTACCTGCATCCCCTTGAAACGGTCATTGGCAATCAAAAGGCTCCCATCCAAATCGGCGAAATCCACAGCTGGTGAGAATTGTGCAGCAGCCGAAATGGCACACGACGTCTCGGTCATGCAGCCCACCATCACTTTCATATCGAGCGCACGTGCCAACGTCACCATTTTCCAGGCTTCACGCATACCGGTACACTTCATCAGCTTGATGTTGATACCTGTGAACACACCTTTCAGTCCGGCCACGTCCTTCAGACGTTGCACGGATTCATCTGCAAAGATAGGCAGCGGGCTGTTCTGCGTCACCCAGGCAATGTCATCCAGTTGCGTCTTAGGCATTGGCTGTTCCACCATGACAATCCCCTTCTCCTTAAGCCACAAAATCATGTCGAGCGCATATTGCTTGTCCGTCCAGCCTTGGTTGGCATCCACGGCTATCGGCAGGTCGGTCACAGAGCGGATGGTTTCTATCAACTGCTTGTCGTGGTCCGAACCCAGCTTCACCTTCAATATGTTGAACTGGCCTGCGCACTCTTCTGTTTTTTGGCGCACCACCTCTGGCGTATCTATACCGATGGTAAACGTGGTCGAAGGGGCTTTCTCCCGGTCCAAACCCCATATCTTATACCAAGGAGCGCCAAGGAGCTTGCCCACAAGGTCGTGCAAGGCAATGTCTATCGCCGTTTTGGCCGCCGCATCGCTCTCCGACATACCGTCAATGTATGCCAGAATGTCTTCAAGCTGGAACGGGTCGGTAAAGCGGGGAAGCACCTCTTGCGCGCGCTTCAGGAAGGCCATCACGCTGTCCATGGTGCCAAGCTCCTTCTGCAAATACGGGGGCATGGAGGCCTCGCCGTAGCCGATAATTCCGTCGTACTCTATCTCCACCTGCACGTCGGGCGTGGTGGTACGCGAATATGTGGCCACGGTAAACACGTGTCGCAACTTGAGCTCGTAAGGGAAGAAGCGCAACTTCATGCGGGGCACGGCACCGCTTTTCCGGTTTATATTGAAAGGAGCCGGGGTGTTTCCAGCCAACATGCTGTTGAAGACAGTACCGGAGCCTATCGCTGCAAGGGCAGCGGTTTTCAGGAAATTTCTTCTGCTTTGCATCTTGATTCTATATTATAGGTTAGTGATTTATTCGGCATAGAACGGGTTGGTGGCTGTGGTGTTCAGCTCCGGCTCCTCATTTATATAAGGAAGTACGCGCACGGCAAACAGCAAACGGCCAAGATTGTAGCTGTCGAACAACTCATCGGCTGGGTCGAAACTGCTGATGTGCACATCGCCTTGCGAATGGATGAAGCGTTTGCCCCCCAAAGAGATTCCCACGTGTACCACACGCTCCTTGCTCTGCGCCGTGGCTTTGCGGCCGAAGAATATCAAATCGCCCGGCTGCAAGTTCCCGAAGTCCGGGGCTATGTCTATGTGTTCGCCCACATAAGCCTGCTGGGAGGCATCGCGGGGAATGATGATATCGTGCAAGAACAACACCGTACGCACAAAGCCGCTGCAATCCACCCCTTTGGAAGATGTGCCCGCCCACAGGTAAGGAACACCCATCAACGTATGGGCGGTACGGAGTATGCTTTCGGCATCCTGGCGTAGGCCTTTACGCCAATCGGCCTCACGCATGGCGACCGACTTCTCTATATATCCTTGGCGACCATCGGGATAAGCCACCTTGTAGAACGAACCCTTCGTGCCCTCGTAGCACAGGCGGTTTCCGGCCACCACGTCGGACACGGTTTGCGAGCGGCGGTCAGGTTCGGAGTAGACAAAGGCATAGTGCGAGGTCACCACCACCTTCGGCGCGCGGTTCCATGCGTCATACTCGTCCTTCGTCACGGGGTGGATGCCCACGCTGTGTACCCACGCTATGTATTTGTCCGGGGTCTGTATGCGATACCATCCGTCATAGTCCAGCACGTGCACGGGCATGCCCAACAGGGCTTGCGTCATCATTTCCGACGAAAAGTCGGGTTGCACGCGCAGGCTGGCCACGGACACATCCACTATGCCGTAGGTCTTTCCGCCGGTGGTTTCGGCATCGGGCAGCGTCCGCAGGCAGTCCATCACTTCATAGCCTTTGCGGGCAAGGCCCTGCAACAGGGCCGCCTTGGCGTCGGGCGAGGTGGTGACACCGCGCAACATGACATGCTTGCCCGAAAACGAATAGTCCACATCGAACAAAGCGACGCGACGGTCGGGAGCATAAAGGGTCTTCAAACTGTCGGACATCGCGGCCACATCTGCCGGAATATTGCGGTCGCCTCCTTCCGCAGCCACAGCCGGGCACAAGGGGAGAAACAACAACGCAAACAAAAAGGTAGGGGTTCTCATCGTCATACTGTTTATGTATTGTTTATTGCCTCAAATATAACGAATATTTCGGATGCAATACACTTTTTCAACTTTTTTTAGACGTACAAGGGCTTTTTCTTCCTCAAAGGGAGGAATTTGCCTACCTTTGCCGCCGTAACCGCACTCATGCGGATGCTACAAGGAGGACACGATGAAGATTCTTTGGATAGACTTGAACAGTTCATACGCACACGCATCCCTTGCACTACCGGCCCTGCATGCACAAGTGATGAAGCACAACCCCGCAATGGTTTGGGAATCGGTGCAAGGCACCATCAACGACAACTTAGGACATCTGGCCGAGACCGCCGCCCGCCACGAAGCAGACATCGTGGCCGCCACGGCATGGCTCTTTACGCACGAAGCGCTGCTTCACGTGGTGGCACGGGTCAAAGCGCTACGCCCGCAAAGCACGGTGATACTGGGCGGGCCGGAGTTTCTGGGAGGGAACGAGGCATACCTGCGAAGCCATCCCTATGTGGATTGCGTGTTCCGTGGCGAGGGAGAAGAAGCTTTCCCGCTGTGGCTCGAACATTACGCCCACCGCGAGGAATGGCACGGCATACCGGGACTGTGCTACCTGGACGCGGACGGGCACTACCACGACAATGGCACGGCAAGAGCCTTGCACTTCGAGCAGCTCGCCCTGCCGGAGGAAAGCCCGTTTTTCCGCCACGACAAGCCCTTCGTGCAGATAGAGACCACACGCGGATGCTTCAACACCTGCGCATTTTGCGTGAGCGGGGGCGAAAAGCCGGTACGCGTGCTGCCGCTGGAGACGGTAAGGCGCAAACTCGACATGGCCCACCGGTGCGGCGTACGCGACGTGCGTGTACTGGACCGGACATTCAACTACAACCCGCGCCGCGCCTGCCAGATGCTCGGACTGTTCAAAGAATACGCGCCCGCCATGCGCTTCCATCTGGAGATACACCCTGCCCTGCTCGGCCCCGAATTGCGAGAGGCATTGCAAGCCATGCCGACGGGTTGCCTGCACCTGGAGGCCGGCATACAAAGCCTGCGCAACGAGGTGCTGCAAGCCAGCGGACGGCACGGCGGCGTGGCCGAATCGCTTGAAGGACTACGTTTCCTGTGCGCCCAGCCCAACTTGCAGACGCATGCCGACCTCATCGCGGGCCTGCCGCTATACTCCCTGCCGCAGATGCTGGAGGACATCCGCACCTTGGTGGCCATGAACGTGGACGAGCTGCAACTGGAGTCGCTCAAGGTACTGCCGGGCACGGCCATGCGCCGGCGGGCCGCCGAGCTGGGCATCGCCTACTCGCCCCTGCCGCCATACGAGGTACTCCGCACGCCCTGCCTCTCCCCGGCCGAGCTGCAAAGGGCACGGCTCATCTCCCGCCTGATAGACGGCTTTTACAACGCCCGCCCCTGGCAGGCATTGACGCGCAGCCTCATCCTGGAGGACGAAGGCTTCATCCCCCGCCTGCTGGACTATCTCATGGAGCACTCGCTGGCCGACCAGCCGCTCAGCCTGGAAAAGCGCGGACTGCTGCTCCATGACTTCATCGCCACACACTACCCGGCCTTCGCCACGCAAGCCAGCGTGGCCTGGATAGAAGCCGGCATGTCGCTCAAGAAAGCCCCGGCGCAACACGTGGAGACCCGCCGTCTCGCCCCGCCCCGCCGCTGGGATGTGCAGTACGGCAATTACCGAGAGGAACTGCGCCTGTGCTTCCTGCCCGACGCGGCAGACGACGGACAGGGCTACTGGTTCGGCTTCGACCCGCAACAGCAGCCCGCCGTCCCCGTGTTCAAGGCATACGGCTCCCGTAATTAATAAGGGGAAAAAGGACAAACAGCCCGAGATTTCCATGCCACATACGACACCTGAAAGCGCGACATGTTCGAAGTACGGACGCAACACGTTCGGAGCACGGGCGGAACGCACTCCGAGCATGAGCGCGACACGTTGCGCATAAACGCCCCATATACAAGCTTTTTAAAGGCGGAATATTACAAAAGCATTTCAAAGGAAGTGCCTGATAAAGCGACAAATACGTTTTCAAGAGGCGAAACCTCAAAAAAATGCAGGCCCAACGGGCACATAACGTTTTTCTGACTATATTTGCCCGAAGAATCATTAAAAACAAAAGCGAAACACATGAAACTGCAACAACTCATTCTGGGCACATGCCTGTGCCTGCTCACGGCCTGCACAAACGGCCACAAGACGGGAACCATCGCCCACCGGGGCTTCTGGAACACGGACGGCTCGGCACAAAACTCCATTGCCTCGTTGGTAAAGGCCGACTCCATAGGCTGCTACGGCTCCGAACTGGACGTGTGGATGACAAACGACGGGCAGCTGGTGGTGAACCACGACCACATATTCAAAGGCGTGGAGATACAAGAGGCGGATTCGCGCACATGCACTTCCCTCGTACTGGACAACGGCGAGGCGCTCCCCACCCTGCAACAGTACCTCGCCAAGGCACAAAGCCTCGACGTGCGCCTCATCATAGAACTGAAGTCGCACAAAACGCCGCTCCGCGAAACGGAAGCCGCCCAGAAGGTGGTGGATATGGTGCACGAAATGGGGCTTGACGACCGGGTGGAATACATCGCATTCTCCCAACACGCCACACGCGAGTTCATCCGCCTCGCCCCCGAAGGCACGCCCGTCTACTACCTGAACGGCGACCTCACCCCGCAGGAACTGAAAGCAATGGGCTGCACGGGGCCGGACTACCACCTCGGCGTGTTCAAGAAGCATCCCGAATGGATTGCGGAATGCCACGACCTCGGCATGAAAGTCAACGTCTGGACGGTGAACAATGCCGACGACATGCGCTGGATGCTGGAACACGGGGTGGACTACATCACGACCGACGAGCCCGTACTGTTGGAAACAATAAAAGGCGGACTGTAACTTAGTCCGCCTTATCTCATTGCCGCAACGACCCGTCAAGGAATCAGTTCCGCGTCGCTGATGTCATCACCGGCCTTCCGGGCCTTGTCCGCACTATCCTTCCGGGGTTTGTTCCGCAGGAAACGGAACCAGTTCAACAGTTCCGAGAAGGCATATACCAAGCTGCTTGCCCCAATCACAATGAAGGCAGCCTTTTGCACGCCCATAGGGTTGAAGATAGCCAACAGGCCGGCCAACACGATAAGCGACGGCACTACATAGAAACCCGCAGGGACTGAAGTCCAGCGGCGTGCCGCAACAAGCCCGGCCAGCTGTTGCACCCCGCCCATGGTGAGGATGAACCCTAACACATAAGTCAGCAGGTTGGCAAAAAATCCCGGTACCACAATCAGCCAAAGGCCGAAAATCAGGCTGCCTATCCCCAATATGGGAAAACCGCCCCGCTCCTCGGCACGGGCCGTGGCATAAGCAAGGATACTCACAAGCGAGGGTATAAGGAAGATGATACCAATGGTGATGATAAAGTAATCACCTGCACGGTCCGGGAATGCCACCAGCACCAACCCGACCACCAGCGCACAGATGGCGCGCAAAAACGTATTGCTTAGTCCTTTCATAACGAGAATGTTTCTTGCAAATATAGCGTTTAAAACGGAGACCTCCGCAATATGTTGCAGGGAAAAAGCCACCGCTCATGCTGTTTCTTTTAAGACAATAACAAAAGAAAAACACATTTGTTCGGCATAAGCCCCTTCCATAAGGCAAAAAAACGTCGCACACAGCCATAAGGAACAAAAAATATGTATCTTTGCATATCATAACGTCAAAAAACTAATTATGCAACCAGATTGCCCTTCCGTCCTGCTTATCTACACAGGCGGCACCATCGGAATGATAGAAAACCCGGAGACCGGTGCCCTCGAAACCTTCAACTTCGACCAACTGCTACGGCACGTACCGGAATTGAAGCGCTTCAACTACCGCATTGCGTCCTACCAATTCAATCCTCCTATCGATTCTTCGGACATGGAACCGTCGCTATGGGCTAAAATTGTGCGCATCATTAGTGACAATTACAATCAATTCGATGGCTTTGTCATCCTGCACGGTACCGACACCATGGCTTATACGGCTTCAGCTCTAAGCTTCATGCTCGAAAACCTGGCCAAGCCCGTCATCCTGACCGGTTCACAGCTACCCATCGGAACTTTACGCACCGATGGTAAAGAAAACCTCATCACAGCCATAGAAATAGCGGCCGCCAAACATCCCGACGGAACCCCTATCGTGCCGGAAGTATGCATCTTCTTCGAAAACGAACTCATGCGCGGCAACCGTACCACCAAGATAAATGCCGAAAACTTCAATGCATTCCGTTCTTTCAACTATCCGCCTTTAGCAAAAGTAGGCATCCACATACGTTATAACGAACATTTCATTAGGAAGCCCGCTTCCTACCCTCTTAAGCCCCACTACCTGTTCGATACCAATGTAGTCATGTTGACACTATTCCCTGGCATCCAGGAAAGCATCATCAATTCCGTTTTACATGTTCCGAACCTAAAGGCAGTAGTATTAAAAACATTCGGCTCAGGCAATGCGCCACAAAAAAAATGGTTCATCAAGCAACTGAAAGACGCTGCAGAACGGGGCATCATTATCGTAAACATCACCCAATGCCAAAGCGGCGCAGTAGAAATGAAACGATATGAAACAGGGCTCCAGCTCCTGCAAGCCGGAGTCATCAGCGGATATGATAGCACACCGGAATGCGCCGTCACCAAACTCATGTTTTTATTGGGACACGGATTCAGCTTGAACGAAATCCGACGAAATATGGATTCCGATTTGTCGGGAGAAATCACAAAAGAAGATTGATATACGTATATAAAAAAACGAGTCAGTTCTCACGAACTCCTCGTCCCACAAGAAGAAAAGCCAAATTGGCTTTTCTTTTTTCACATCTAATGTTACCTAAAAATCAATCTTTCTTTTACCTTAAAAAACTCAATACCTCATTGAGAACTAACCTAATCTTTACCTTTTACCTAATTACCTATTACTAATCCAAATCTTTAGCCTATGAAAAAATATTATTGCTCTATTACAATCTTTTTACCTATGAACTAATATCTTTTATCATGAAGACTACAAAAGCAATTTCTCAATTGCATTGCAAAGGTAAGTGCTTTTTCTGGAACTGCAAGCATTGCCCACACTTTCAGCACGTTTTATAACACAATTTCATTTTTCCCCAAGGGAATTTACACTTATAAACAAAAAGGAGAGAAAAAGAAGCATTCTCTAAGCAGATTGACAGCAAATTTCCAATATCGAGGAAATTATCATATCTTTGCTTCAATAATAAACGATTATGTGACACTATGGCTATACATAAATATCTGCAACGGCAACATGGATGGTGGGCACTCAGTCCATTGTTTGTTTTCCTATGTCTGTATTTAGTAACATCCCTCATAATAAACGACTTCTATAAGATACCCATCACAGCGGCATTTCTCATCGCTTCGTGTTATGCCATAGCCATTACCCCAAAAATACCATTGGAAGAACGGATACAACATTTCTCCAAAGGAGCTGCACACAAGGACATCTTACAAATGATATGGATATTCATCCTGGCTGGAGCATTTGCCGAAAGTGCCAAACAGATGGGAGCCATTGACGCGACTGTCAACCTCACCTTGCACATCCTACCTGACAATTTATTACTGGCTGGAATCTTCGTAGCAGCATGCTTCATTTCTCTATCCATCGGAACAAGTGTAGGCACTATCGTGGCCTTGACTCCCGTTGCCATTGGGCTGGCAGAAAAAACAGGTATTGAGATACCATACATGGCAGCACTTGTCATCGGTGGTTCGTTCTTCGGAGACAACTTGTCGTTTATATCTGATACAACTATCGCCTCAACAAAAACGCAAGACTGCAGGATGAGCGACAAATTCAAAGTGAACCTGCGTATCGTGTTACCTGCCGCCCTCATTATACTGGGACTATACGTGTTCCAAGGATTGGACATTGAATCTTCCGCCCATACACAAAACATAGAATGGCTAAAAGTCATACCCTACCTCATCGTATTGGGAACAGCCATGACAGGCACGAACGTAATGCTGGTATTGCTGTTTGGTATATTATCCACAGGAATAATCAGCATAGGTGAAGGCTATGGGATTTGGGGTACGGGAACAACCGGTTCTGACTTCTTCAACTGGCTGAGTGCAATGGGAAATGGAATTTCCGGCATGAGCGAACTGATTATCATCACCCTACTGGCCGGCGGAATGCTGGAGATGATCCGCCTAAACGGAGGAATGGATTTCATCATTACCGGACTGACACGGCACATCACAGGCCAGCGAGGCGCAGAATTTTGCATTGCGGCATTGGTGAGCATAGCCAATCTCTGTACTGCCAATAATACCATAGCCATCATCACTACTGGTTCCATCGCCAAAGACATTACCGTCCGCTATGGACTAGACCCACGCAAGACGGCCAGCATATTGGATACATTCTCTTGTTTTGTACAAGGCTGCATCCCATACGGCGCACAAATACTGATGGGCGCAGGCTTGGCCGGGATTTCCCCGCTCAGTATCATTCCGCATTTATACTATCCGTTCTGCATGGGGCTATGCGCCATAATAGCCATCCTTATCCGCTACCCGCGTAAATACTACGGCAACAAAAATCGTGAAGTTTAAAACAGCACCATTCCCCTAACGAGAAGGGGATGATAATGTCACTCTATAAAAAGCAAGCCGTCGCCATACTGGGACTTGTATAGCGACGGCTTGTCATTATGCTGTTTTATGTCTTGTCAAAACATCTGGCACACAACTTCTGTCAGTCGTGGAAACTGGTGTAAGTCACTTCCAACGTCAACGGGTTCTTTACCGTACCGCCGGCATCTTGTGCAGGGCCTCCTTTCAGTTTGGCATAAGCGGGTTTCAGGTCATGCCGCACACTTATTACCGGAGTAGTACCGCTACTGGTGGTTTCTCCATATGTCACCGCAACCGGAATCAACAGGACTTTGTCCCAATCCGGATGCTCAGCCATCCATTTTTCTTCGTCCCATTGGCCACCATTCTCCTCAGCCTCCTTCCTGGCAGCTTCCTTTTCGTTGATGCACGTGGTAATCAAACGGGCTATGTTTTTAAACGTATACTGATTGGTACCCACATTGTTATGGGAGACGATATAAGATGTGACATTGTCAGCCACCTCATTATTCTCAAAGAATTTCTCCATGTCCTGCTTACGGATCAACATGACTTCGGAAGGAACTGACATACTAAAGTCATACGTCTCCTCTTGACGATAGTTCGTGAAGGTCAATGATACGGAGTTCAACGTATCGTTTGCCAATTGTTCATGTATCTCGTCATAAGGCATGGTAGCCTGGGTAAAGATACCAGCGGGCGACTTGATGTATGTCCACTCGTTTTCCTGTTCAACTTTCTTCTTCAAGTCGGGATTCACGAAGCGGCTGGCTTGAACCACCTCTTTCGTCGAGGCAAAAAGAGTCTGCGTACTGTTGTAAAGAGAATCCGTCCCATCTTTCTTCAAGAGTTTCGCACCCGTTTCATCATCCGTATAATGGCAACACAAACTCATCTGTATGTCTACACGTTCTATGTAAAGCACCGTCCCGTCGCCATAATCGTTCTTGATGTACACGCCATGGAAGTCGTTCGTAAATATGTCCTTAAAGTCATCGGGATGTTCACGATATACATTCAGTATCCTGTCTTCGCCAAAGGTCTCCGGATCCAACGGGAAAGCCACGTGCGGGCTATAGATGGGATTGCCGTTCGTATCGGTGGCATTCCGCACCGAGTCGGACACGGAGGTATCGTAAGCCGAATATGCCTTACTGCCCAAAAGCAGGGCCGGGTTGCTTTCATCATAATATTCAGTAGGGTCGATATCGGTATAGCGGTTGTCGTCCAGTTTCTTATCCAGCTCGTACACGCTCATGCGACATGCGTTGAGCGAATCGCCGAACCAACTGGAATAATAAACCACAAGATTAACGGCTACCACCGAATCCTTCACCAGCAGGCCCGTACCTTTCGAGGGCTTGCCGTCCTCGTCAGTCTCTGTGGTTTCGTACACTTCCGGGAGTGCGAACTCTTCGGGACAATAGAATTCTGTCAGGAAACTTGCCTCATACGGGCCGAAATCAGGGTCTGTAAAGCGGCCCACATAACCGGTATTCGTCTTGGCGAACACCGACTCTACCGCTACCGATTGGGTTGTAACTTCAAACGTTGCTGTATTTGCCGTAAATTCGTCAGAACTCGGCAACATTTCCATTCCCAAACTCCCGGTGTCATCGTCGCATCCTGCAAAGGCGACGAGAAAAAGGAGCAAGGAACCGATATACTTCATTTTCATGATGGGTCGTAAGTGATTTTTATAGTTTACTTTTATTCTTCCCCTCCCACTTTGTCATAGAATTCGTTGCAAGCATCGGCAAAGGTTTCGGGAGCTTGGTATTCAAGGAATGGCTTCCCGCTTTGGCGCGCGTAGTCCAAAAGTTCTTGGTTCACCTGCGTGCTTTGTTGGACAATGCCGTCGCTGTAATCTATGGCCAGCTTGTTCAATGCCACATAGTCTACCGGCGATTTCAAGCCAGCCAAATCCTCCTTGGCAATGCCTTTCAGCAACAATTTATCCACGAAGTCAGGATGGAACGACTCCTTAAAGTCGTCCCCATAGAGCGAATAAACCACTTTCGTGTTACGGAATGAAGGTTCTTCATTGTATGCGGTCTTGACGTAAAGGGGAGCCAATGCCGTCATCCAACCATGGCAATGGATAAGGTCGGGACACCAACGCAATTTCTTTACGGTCTCCAACACGCCACGCGCATAAAATATGGCACGCGCATCATTGTCCTCATATTCTTTCCCGTTTTCGTCCACCACTTGCAAGCGGTTTTGGAAGAAATCATCATTGTCGATGAAATACACCTGCATACGTGCCGACTGGATGGAGGCGACCTTGATGATGAGCGGATGGTCGGTGTCGTCGATAATGAGGTTCATACCCGAAAGGCGTATCACTTCGTGCAGCTGGTTGCGGCGTTCGTTGATGTTGCCCCACTTTGGCATGAATGTCCGGATTTCCCGTCCCTTGTCTTGAATGGCTTGCGGCAAGTGTCTGCCCGTAAGGGACATTTCCGATTCAGAAACGTAAGGTGTGATTTCTTGGTTTATGAATAAGACTTTGTTTACTTTGGCCATAATATCAATATTCTCTATGATTTCGCAAAGGTACGAAAAAAAACGCGTAATCGTGCATCCTCCCGTATCCTACAAACCTTATGTTTTGTTAAGTCGTTAGAAAACAGCACTATATGAAGCCGGACACGCAACATGTCCGGAGCGTGCACGCAACGCGTTGCGCCCGTGCCCGCAACATGTTCCGCTTGCGCTCCGCACGTGTTGCGGATTTTTCCGCACGATAAGCGGCATATTTTTTCGCCATGTGGCAAATATTGGCTTATTTTGCACCGGATTTCGAACATACAGATTCGTTTTACAATAAATTTACTGTTTAGTAATAATGAAAGTAGTTCATACAGTCGCAGCCTTGCAGGCCGAATTGTCGGCCGTGCGGGCCGAAGGTAAGAGTGTGGGCCTGGTGCCCACAATGGGGGCGCTGCACGCGGGACATGCCTCGTTGGTAGACCGCAGCGTGCGCGAAAACGACGTGACGGTGGTCAGCGTGTTTGTCAACCCCACACAGTTCAATGACAAAAACGATTTGCTGAAGTATCCGCGAACGTTGGAGGCCGATTGCGCCCTGTTGGAGCAACACGGTGCCGCCATCGCCTTCGCTCCGTCGGTGGAGGAGGTTTATCCTGAGCCGGATACGCGTCAGTTCAGCTACGCCCCGCTGGACACGGTGATGGAGGGCAAGTATCGCCCCGGACACTTCAACGGCGTCTGCCAGGTGGTGAGCAAAC
>CALUGY010000060.1 GCA_944320295.1 uncultured Bacteroides sp. | reverse complement strand
TGGGGACCTTGCGCAGGTTTGCCGGTGTCTTCGCCGTTGATATACCAGTTGCCATTGTCACCTATGGTGATGTCCGGCATGTCGCCGTCCTCGCCCTTCTCGCCATCGTCACCTTGCGGTCCGCGTGCCGGTTTGCCGGTGTCCACGCCATCGATATACCAGTTACCGTTATCGCCTATGGTGACTTCGGGCGTATGGCCGGGCTTGCCGTCCGGTCCGGCTTCACCGCGCGAGGGCATGCCGGTATCTTCACCATCAATATACCAGTTGCCGTTGTCGCCTATGGTGATTTCGGGGGATGTGGCCGGGCTTGCCGTCTTCACCGGTAGCGGGAATGCCGGTATCTTCGCCGTTTACCCACCAGTTACCATTGTCACCTATGTTAGGCGTTACGCCGTTTTTACCATCGGCACCCGCCAAGTAGTACCAGAAGTCGTTAAGCTCCGTCTGGTCCTTGGGCCAGTCGTGTCCGGGATTGTGGGGGTTCTCCAAGCCTTTGTTCACTTCTTCCACCCACAGTTCGTAAGCGCTCTTACCGTCATCCCCATCGTTTCCGTTCACACCGTCCTTGCCGTCTTTTCCTTTCAAGAAGAGGAAGAAATTGTTGACGTCCGTACGGTCTTTCGGCCAGTCAACGGTGCCGTTATTCACCTCTTCCACCCACACTTCGTAGGCAGACTTGCCATCCTCTCCCTGAGGCCCGGCAGGCCCCTCGGGAAACAACATGTGCAACTCGTTGCTGCACGAATAAGCCATGATGCAAAACATGGAGAGCAGAACTGCCTTCCAAAGATTTGTCTCTGCCTGCTTTCGAGGAAACAAATTTCTCATACCTAATGTATTGTCCCTGCAAGCTCCCCGATACAGGATGTTATCCAAACTGAATGTCAAGGCATATACATAGAAGCGTGGGAACTGTACCTGTCACTTATCCCACAGTTCAGGCCTTCGCATTACCCATCAGTAGGAGATAAGCAACGCAGAAGCCCACGCCGATATGTATAACACCCGGCATGCTCTACTGCATGCCGGATACCTATTACACACCCGTAGACATCTACCGTTGCCCTGCCTTCTCTACTGATTTTCAAAGTTGCGAAGTTTGAACTGTAGAAGACAAGACGTCAAGTAAACGTCTCTTACATATATGTCTGCCCGCACCCTGTCAATCGGCGTAGGCGGGGCAAAGGTACGACTTTTTTACATATAAACCGCATTCAAAGGGGATAAAAAACGCATTCATAGCCCATTATCCCGTGCCATGGCACAAAAAGCGAGGCATTGCCGCTCCCCTCAGGGACAATCGGGAGGAGTTATTCCCAGCAGGCCGCGCAACCGCTCCACGGAATCGGCTATCTGTGCCCGGCTCTCCAGCCGGCTGCCGTCAAAACGGTAGCGGGCCTTGGCGTAGTGGGGCATGCGCTGCTGCAAGGCTTGGGCAATGAAGGCGCGAAGTTCCTCGTCCGACTTGCCCTGCAAGATGGGGCGCTGCGCCGTGGCCACGCGCAGGCGGCGGAAGAGCACGTCGACGGGCACGTCGAGAAAGACGGTCTGCCCCTGCGCGTTCATGTAGTCCATGTTGTCGAAAAAGCAAGGGGTGCCCCCGCCGGTGGATATCACCACGTCCTCGAACTCGCCTGCCTCGTGCAACATGGACTGCTCCAAGCGGCGGAACCCGTCCTCGCCCCGCTCGGCAAAGAGCTGCGGCACGGTGCGGTGGAAACGCTCTTCTATATACCAGTCGAGGTCGATGAAAGGCACCTTCATTTCACGTGCGAAGGCTTTGCCCAGGGTGGTTTTTCCGGCTCCCATATAGCCGGTCAGGAAAATTCGTATCATGGGGCTGCGCAATGTTTGCGGACAAAGATAGTGAAAGGTGAGCGCAGAGACAAGATGAAAACGCAGTTTTCGATGTTGGCTCTGCCGAACCGCATCCTATCTTCGTGAAACAAAGGTAAGGAAAATCCCCCGCATTTCAAGCGTTTACGCGCAACGTGTTCCGAGCGCGGACGCAACACGTTCCGAGCACGGGCGCAACGCGTTGCGAGCACGCCCGCAACATGTCGGAAGCAAAAGCCCCATATAAGGGGCCTTGGCGGGGCATGCGGATAAATATTTTCCGGAAAAAGTTTCATATCCGGAAAAACTTCGTTACCTTTCAAACCTGAACCATTACCTATCTCACCATGAACACTACATGTAAAAAGGCGCTATTCCTCATGGCCTTGGCATTCATGGCCATTGCCGCGGCCGCCCAGAGCACCTGCGATGTCATCTTCCTTAAAGACAAGACGTTCGTGAAAGGCACGATTATCGAACAAATCCCCAACGAAATGCTGAAGGTACAGACGGAAGACGGGAAGGTGCACAGCATCCGGCTGGCCGACATCGAGAAGATTACGCAAGAGACACTCGAAGAACCCAAACGCCCGTCCAACCACAAGAAAACAAGCGGCGGGCAGGCACTCCAAAGGGGGTATCGCGGCCTGGTGGATGCTGGCTTTTGCCTCAACACGGGCTACCATGTGGGAAACCGCATGGAACTGTCCACCTCCCACGGCTACCAGTTCAACCGGCACACGTTCGTGGGGCTCGGCGTTGGCATGCACTACTTTTTCGACTCGGACAAGGTGAACATCCCCATCTTTGCCCATGCGCGCTACGACTTTGCGGACAACGCCTTCACGCCGTTCGCGGAGCTCAAGATTGGTTATTCGGCCGGCGCGTACGACGGCTTCTACCTGTGCCCCGCCTTGGGCTGGCGCTTCGCCGTGAAAGGCAAATATGGGCTTAACATCGGTATAGGGTATACTTTGCAACTAAAGGAACAAAAATACATCGACTACAAGAACGGCGTGCGGTACGTAGCCGACATCACCAAGGAAAACGCCGGAGGATTTGTGTTCAAGGCCGGCTTCGACTTCTGAACGGCAGCCTTGCATTTCACGCATTTGTCCGCGACGCATTGTATAAACGGGAAATCTGCCTACCTTTGTCCCCCGGTATGAAGAAACAGAAATTCTATGTGGTATGGGCAGGTGTCTCCCCGGGCATCTACGACAACTGGACGGACTGCCAGCTGCAAGTCAAGGGTTACGCGGGAGCAAAGTTCAAGTCCTTCGACACGCGCCAGGAGGCTGAAGAAGCGTTTGCTTCCCCGCCCGGCCGGTATATCCGCAAAGCCGTACCCTCCCCCCTCGCCACGCGCAAGCCGGCCGACGTCCCCCTGCCCCCCGAAGTGACGGAGAATGCCCTGGCCGTAGACGCGGCATGCAGCGGCAATCCCGGACAGATGGAGTACCGGGGCGTACATGTGGGCAGCCGCCAGCAGGTGTTCCACTACGGCCCGGTCTATGGCACAAACAACATCGGCGAGTTCCTCGCCATCGTGCACGGCCTGGCCCTCATCAAGCAAAAGGGGTTCGACATGCCCATATACAGCGACAGCGTGAACGCCATCGGCTGGGTGCGCCAAAAGAAATGCAAGACCAAACTGCCGCGCGACGCCCGTACCGAAGCCCTGTTCCAGCTCATAGAGCGGGCGGAGAAATGGTTGCGCGAGAACACATACACTACACCTATTTTAAAATGGGAAACGAAAGACTGGGGGGAAATCCCGGCGGACTTCGGGAGAAAGTAGAGAAGCATCGGGCACACCCCCTTGACCTGTCCGCAAACAAAAAAAGATGCTACTGAAGCAACAGCAGCATCTTTTGCGGAAAGACAGGGATTCGAACCCTGGGAACAGTTGCCCGTTCACCGCATTTCGAGTGCGGCCCGATCGACCACTCCGGCATCTTTCCTCGGTTTTGCGGTGCAAATGTAGTGTCTTTTGCGATAACTTGTTCTTTTTTCCTGCGTTTTTTGTTTCCGGACGACACAATTTTTTCCCCGTTCCGTTGTTTTATATCGTGTGGCACCGCTCGGCAAACAGCCCGGGCAAGCACGTATTGCAAGATAAAAACATGGTACATACACAGGCATCGGAGTCGCGAAAGAGGATGCCGGCCGTGTGGCTGGTCCTGCTCTTTCTTGTGTCGGCCGTGCCCGGAGCCCGGGCACAGTTCGACGCGCGTTTCAGCCAATATTGGGATGTACCTGCATACTATCATCCGGCTTCTGCCGGCCGTTCCGAAACCTTGAACGTTTACGGTGCCTACGGCATGCAACTCATGGGCTTTACCCATGCGCCACGGGTGATGTGCTTCGGCGCCGACTTACCGTTCTCGTTGTTCGGCAAGCAGCAAGGCGTGGGCGTGGGCTTCTTCAACGAAGGCATCGGGCTCTTCCGCAACCAACGCTTTTGGGCGCAATACGCCTACGTGTTCACAATAGGGAAAGGACGTTTGGGCGTGGGCGTACAGGCCGGCGCCTTGAATGTATCGTTCGACCCTACGGACATCAACCTTGGTGACGAGACGGAGGACGAAGCCTTCCCCACGACTGAAGAGCACGGCATGGCCGCCGATGTGGGAGTAGGGGTCTACTACTCGCATCCCAAGTTCTTTGCCGGATTGTCCGCCCAACACCTCACGTCGCCGCGCATCGCCATCGGCGAAAACAGTTCGCTGCGCATACGACCCTCGCTTTATTTGACGGGCGGATACAATATTCAGACGCGCAACCCGTTAATTTCCATACAGCCATCGTGCCACCTGCAAACGGACTTCACCTCCATGCGTTTGGATCTGACGGGACGTCTGTTCTACACATGGCGGTCGAAGACCTTTAGCGGGGGAATAGGCTACTCGCCGGATACATCGGTCACGTTCAACTTCGGGCTGAAAGTGCGCAGCTTGACAGTAGGCTACGCCTACGAACTTTTCACATCGGGCATCGGACCGGGTAGCGGAAGCCATGACATCGTGGTGAACTATGCTTTCGACCTGAGCCGCTTCGGACGGGACCGCGGGCTACATAAGAGTATACGTATATTGTAAGGACATACCATAATATGATGAAACGACAAAAAAAGATAATGAGTGTCTGCTCCGTTTGCGCGGGCATATTGTTGCTGGCAGGTGCATTGGCCTCTTGCATGGGGTCATCGGGCCGGAGCATGGTGGCCGGCGGGGAGTTGACCGGCATCCCGGCATCTCCTGCATGGGACGAACCAGCCCCTTACGGCATGGTGCTGGTAAAACGCGGTTCGCTCAAGATGGGGCCCGAACAACAAGACACACTATGGGGAACGCCCGTTCCCACGAGGGAAATCTCGGTAGAGTCGTTCTGGATGGACGAGACGGAAGTAACCGTGGGCGAGTACAAGCAGTTCCTGTACTGGGTACGCGACTCCATTATCCGCGAACGTCTGGCCGATCCGGCTTATGGCGGCAACGAATTGTTCAAGATTGAAGAAGACCGCGAGGGAAACCCCATAAAGCCCTACTTGAACTGGTCGCGCCCCATTCCTTGGAAGCGGGCAACCGAAGACGAAGACATGGCCATACAGAGCGTCTACAAACGCCACCCCATTGATGGGACGGTGATGCTTGACGGAAACCAGATGAACTTTTACTACGAAATATACGACTATGTAGAGGCTGCCAAACGCCGCAACCGCCTGAACCCGGCCGAAAGGGTAAAGAATACGGACGTGGAAGTAAACGATGACGAAGTGGTGATGATTACGAAAGACACCGCCTACATAGACGAGGAAGGCCGCATCATCAACCGCACCATCACGCGGCCCCTGAGCAGCGAGTGGGACTTCCTCAACAGCTACATCGTGAACATCTATCCCGATACTACCTGCTGGGTGAACGACTTCCCACAGGCGAACAACGAGCAATACATGCGCCTATACTTCAACCACCCGGCATACAACAACCATCCCATGGTAGGGGTCAGCTGGGAACAGGCCAATGCGTTCTGTGCCTGGCGCACCAACTTCCTGTTGAAAGGGCTGAGGGGACAGGCCAAGTACATACAGCGATACCGCCTTCCCACCGAAGCCGAATGGGAGTTTGCCGCCCGCGGCCGCGAGGACAACAAGTTTCCATGGAAAGAAGATGCCACGAAGGACGAACGCGGATGCTACAACGCCAACTACAAGCCCGGCAAAGGCGACTATACGAAAGACGGTAGCCTGATAACCACCCGTGCCGGGGCTTACCCGCCCAACTCAAACGGCCTGTACGACATGGCCGGCAATGTCTCCGAATGGACTTCCACGGCTTATACGGAATCGGGCGTATTGCAAGCCAGCGACATGAATCCCGACATACAGTACAACGCATCCCGCCAAGACCCATATGCGCTGAAGAAGAAAGTGGTGCGCGGCGGTTCATGGAAAGATGTGAATGCCTTTATCCGCTCGGATGCCCGTACATGGGAGTATCAAAACGAACAACGTTCGTACATCGGTTTCCGCTGCGTGCGTACAGTAGCCGGCTCGGGAAAGAAATAAGAATAACAAGATGAGTTTAAGACAAAAGAATATGGCAAGCGACAAAAGGAACTTCGGCCAGCGGATGCAAGACTTCATGTCGAGTTACCGCGGCAAGGTAATATTGAACTACGCATACAGCTGGGGAGCGGCAATCGTCATAGCAGGCACGCTGTTCAAGTTGACACACCTGCCGGGTGCGAACCTCATGTTGTGGATTGGCATGGGCACGGAAGTGCTCGTGTTCTTCGTCTCCGCTTTCGACCTGCCACGCAAAACACCGGCAGCCCCGGCACAAGAAGCTGTACAAGGAAGCGTTTCCGGCGTAGTGGTAATGGGTGGTGGCATTCCGGCAGAGGGCGGCATAGCGCCTGTACCGTCACCGGGCAGCGAAATGCCAGCCGCCACGATACAAGGTGGAAGCAATAGCCCGGCCGGTCCCGTCATCATTGGCGGAGGGGTATCTTCGGGTCCTGCCGTAGTGCCGCAGCCTGTGAACGCGGAAATGGACGAGGCCACGCAAGCCTATGTGGAAAAACTGAAAGAAACGACCGACATGCTGGCCCGTTTCACCGCACAAGCCGAATCGTTTGCCCAAAACGCCGGACAGATGAGCGACCTGGGCCGCAACCTGGCTGGCATCAATGCCATGTATGAGATGCAGTTGCGCAGCGCAAGCGCCCAAATGAACGCCGTAGATCAAGTGCACGAGCAGACACGCAAGATGGCAAAGCAAATAGAAGAACTGAACGCGGTATACGCCCGTATGCTGGAAGCCGTGCAAGTGAAAGCCTGATTGATTACCTTCTAACTCCGGACAGCTACACGATGAATATCAACCCCGATTCCCCCCGCCAGAAGATGATTAACCTGATGTATATCGTCTTAATGGCATTGCTGGCACTAAACGTTTCGTCGGACGTGCTCAACGGCTTCTCGTTGGTAGACGAGAGCCTGTCGCGTACCACGGCGAACTCGGCACAGCAAAACCGGACCTTGCTCGACGGACTGGCCGATGCCAACCGCTACAACCCCGAAAAGACCGGGCCGTGGTTCGAAAAGGCTCGGCAGGTAAAACAAATGTCCGACTCCCTGTATGCTTACGTGGACGAACTGAAGCTCCGCATCGCCCGCCAGGCCGACGGGGAAGATGCCGACTTGGCCGCCATCGAAAACCGGGAAGACCTGGAAGCCGCCTCGTACGTAATGCTGGCACCGAAACGCGGACAAGGCGACGTACTGCGTCGCCGCATAGACAGTTATCGCGAGCGGATATTGGCCATGCTGACCGACTCCGTGCAGCGCAGCATCATCCGCAGTAACCTGAGTACGGATGTGCCGCGACGGGGCATGGACGAAAGCAAACGCAACTGGCAGGAATACATGTTCGAAAACACGCCCGTGGCGGCGGCCATCACGCTGCTCACCAAACTGCAAAGCGACGTGCGCTATGCCGAAGGGGAGGTATTGCACCAACTCGCTCTGAGCACGGACATGCAGGACGTACGCGTCAACCAACTGCAAGCATACGTCATCCCCACCTCGCAAAACGTGGTGCGCGGAGGGACGTACAAAGCCCACATCATCCTCGCGGCGGTGGACTCCACGCGCCGTCCCTCCGTCTATGTAGGCGGACAAAGACTGCCCGATGCGGCCGGCGGATGGTATGAGGCCGCATGCAACCGCACAGGCGACTTCACCCTCGACGGCTACCTGGAACTTCCGCTGGCCGGAGGCGACACGCTTCGCCGTCGTTTCTCGCAGCCATACACCGTGGTAGAACCTGCCGCGACCGTGTCGGCCACAATGATGAACGTGCTCTACGCCGGTTACGACAATCCGCTGAGCGTGTCCGTGCCGGGCGTGCCTGCATCGCAGGTACAGGTGTCTGTGGCCTCGGGCAATGCCTCGCTGACACGGTTGTCGGACGGAAACTATATTGTACGGCCTGCCGGAGTGGGCAACGACGTAGTAATGCGCGTGACCGCCCTGACGAACGGACGCACGCAGCCCATGGGCGACTATGCCTACCGGGTGCGCCAACTGCCCGACCCGTCGCCTTTCATAGAGTACCAGGAGAACGGCTCCACGCAACGTTACCGTGGCGGACGCGGCTTGCCCAAGGCCGTACTGCTCGGCACGAAGGGCATCGTGGCCGCCATAGACGACGGGCTGCTCAATATAGAATTCCGCGTGCTGGGCTTCGAGACCGTATTCTTCGACAACATGGGCAACGCCGTGCCCGAAGTATCGGCAGGAGCGGACTTTTCGCCGAGGCAGCGCGACATGTTCCGCCGCCTGTCGCGCGGCAAGCGTTTCTACATATCGCGGGTGCGTGCCGTGGGACCCGACGGGGTAGAGCGGCTGCTACCTACCACCCTTGAAGTAATCGTGAGGTAAACACGACGGCCCGCCGCCAAATACAGATAACCAAGTTTCGATATATAACCATGAACAAGTATCTATTACAGACCATATTGCTTTGCATCCTCTCCGTTTCCGCCGCATGGGCGCAACGGACATACCCCACGTCCCAGCCATTGCCGGACGACGTGGTGTGGACGCGGGAAGTGTACCGCACGCTCGACCTGACAAAAGGCGCCAACGGAGCCTTGTACTACCCCGTGGAACCGCAAGACGGGTGCATGAACCTGTTTACCACCCTGTTCCGCCTGCTGGCGCAGGGCAAGATAAGCGCCTACGAGTATGGCCTGGACGGGACGGAGCACTTCGACGAAGACCGCAAGGTGGCCTTCCGCGACGTGCTCGACCGCTTCCAGATATACTATGAGATGAAGAAGGTAAAGGGGCGGCGGGACAGCATCATGTCCATCCACAACAGTGACGTGCCTTCGGCCGACGTGCTGAGCTATTTTGTCAAAGAGGTGTGGTATTTCGACCAGCGCACCTCGCGCTTCGGCTCGGCCATCACGGCCCTGTGCCCCGTGCTGCACCGCACGGAGGAGTTCAGCAACGAGCCAGTCAAGCTGCCCATGTTCTGGGTGCGCTACGCGGATGTCGCGCCCTACGCCGCACAGTCTGCCGTGGTAATGAGCGACCTGAACAACGTGCCGTCGGGCTCGTGGGACGACTTCTTCGCCGCACGCCTGTACAAAGGCGACATCTACAAGGTGACCAACCTCCAGAACCGCACGCTGGCCCAGTACTGCCCCACGGACAGCGCCATGGCCCGTGAGCAGCGCAGGATAGAGCGGGAGATAGCCGACTTCGAACGTTCGCTCTACGGCAGCGACCTGCAAGAAACGGACTCCACAGCGGTGCAGGCACAAGACAGGAAGAAAGGCCGCACCGCCGCCAAAACACGCAAAACACGGCAGGGAGACGATACCCAGGGCGTGAGCAAACGCGAGTCCACCTCTGTCAAGGCGTCCGTGCGCCGCGAACGCAGATAACCCCCTCCACACATACCTTATTTTCCGCCCGCGCTTCCGACGTGTTCCGAGCGCGGGCGCAACATGTTCCGAGCACGGACGCAACGCGTTGCGAGCAAGAGCGGAACACGTTGCGACCGCAAGCCCTATATGCAAGGGCGTGGATAGTGTAGTATATCATGCTATTCCATAACATTATATCGGGTATTTTTTATCAAGTTCACATTTTTTGCATATCTTTGCCCGGACAACCATATAAAACATTCAGTTATGAAAAGAACTACACTTACGCTGGCCGCGCTATTGTGCTGCCTGCTGATGGCCGCCCCCGCCGGCGCGCAAATGCTGCAATTCGGCGTGAAAGCCGGTATGAACATGACCCGCATCGACTGGGGTAACGGATGGGACGAGAACATGACCGGTATCTTCATAGGCCCCACAGCCGAACTGACCATTCCCATCGTGGGCCTCGGCGTGGAGGCATCGGCTCTCTTGTCGCAAAAGGGCTTCAATGCCGACAGAGACCATTCCAAACAACTGGGCTTGGACGTGCCCGTCAGCTTGAAATACACCTTCGGCTTGGGCAAGACGCTCGGCATCTACCTGGCCGCCGGCCCCGACTTCTATTTTGACTTTAAGGGAGAGAAAAACGGCGTGGAGCGCAAAAGAGCGCAAGTGGGCATCAACGTGGGCGGCGGTGTGAAGCTGTTCCGCCACCTGCAAGTGGGCGTGAACTACAACATCCCTACGGGCGACCACTTCAGCCTGAAAGAAGCCGGATCTGCCATTGTCAAAGGCAAGGACAAGACCTGGCAGGTATCCTTGGCCTACATGTTCTGACACAGGCGGCAGGGCATTGCCCTGCACGGCCCGCATAGCACACAATCGGGAGAAATGCTGTACAGTATTTCTCCCGATTATTTGTTTCTTTCGGTCGCAAACCATATCTTTGCCATTGCCTTCCCGCTGGCCCGATGAAGGTAGAGGGAGGGCAACGATTTTATTGTATAGACGTTTACGTACGCTTATCTTTCAAGGTTAAACTTCGCAACTTTATCTCTATAGGAAGGTAACAGCAACGTAGCGTCCACCAGGTATGTGTTCGCAAGGCTCTCCACACAGAGATGCCTCGTTATACTCATACGGGCGTGGGCCAGCGCGTTGCTTATCTCTATAGAGGGGCAATGCGAAGGCCTGACCTTGGGATAAGCAAGTGTAGAACCCGCGCCTTTCGCGTATTAACACATGCCGGTCTCATGGAAGCCATCGGAAAACTCATCTAGGAAGAGCTGGCGCGTCAGGAGCGCAGCGTAGCATGGTTTGCCAGGAAACTCTCCTGCCACCGCACCAATGTCTACGACATCTTTGCGCGCGACAACATCGACATGACGCTGCTCATCCGCATTTCGCGCATCCTTCACCACAACTTCCTGAAAGATGTGTCGGACACCGTGGAAGAGGAACTGCACGACTGACCAGCAGCCCCTTTTGACCACCCTCCGCCGCACCTGCCCCACGTTGTAGCATTTTATGCTACACTAATGCCCTATTTCTCACTACTATACAGAGCGTCCTGTCCTATCTATTTCACATACCTTTGTTGCTGTTAAGAATTCCGTGCCCATACTATGCTTCATCACACCATGAAGAACAAGTCACGACAGGGAATCCGATAGAGAGAACTTTTTTTATTAATAACTAATTGTATGACTACTATGAGAAAGAAGTTTTTAATGGTGGCATTGCTCCTGGGCGGTTTGACGCTGGGAGCTTGCGTGGACAACAACGAATCGGCATCGGTTACTGCGGTGCGCGAAGCAAAGGCAGAACAACTGAACTCCATTGCCGAAATGAACCGGGCCGAGGCACAAGCCAAACTGATTTATGCCGAAGCCGAAGCACAACTGCAGGCGGCCGAAGCAGCCTTGAAACAGGCCATGGCCGACAAGGCGGCCGCTGAAGCCCTGGTAGCCGAACTGCAAGCGCAAATGGCACAAGACGCTTACGATGCCGAACTGGCCGCACGCCTGGCCGCCGCCGAGAAAGCCCGTCTGGAAGCCGAGGCTGCCATAGCCCGCATCAACGGAGAGTTGCAATACTACCAGCTCGACCTGGAAAAACGTATCGCCGAGTTGCAGAAACAACTGCTGCAGGCACAAATGGACTTGCAGAACAAAGAAGAC
This sequence comes from uncultured Bacteroides sp., assembly GCA_944320295.1. Taxonomy (GTDB): domain Bacteria; phylum Bacteroidota; class Bacteroidia; order Bacteroidales; family Bacteroidaceae; genus Bacteroides. The sequence continues at coordinate 5,892 of CALUGY010000060.1, read as the reverse complement.
GACATCGCCACGCAGGCCATGGCTCGTCTGGAAAAACTGGCCAAGAACTACTCCACCCTGCTCTACAGCTACACGCAAGAAAGCCAGGCCCTGGCTGGATTGAAGGCCGACAAGCTTTCGCTGGAAGCCGACCTGACCGACTGGAAGGCCGACGTGCAGGAATCCGTAGCTGAGAACAATGCCAAGATAGCCCTCATAGACAAGCAGATTGCCGCTTACAAGGAATATGAGAACTACACGGAAGATGTCACCTCCTTGCAGAACGATCTCGCCCTGTTGAACTCCGAATACTACAAAGTTATGGACGAACGCAATGCCTTGGCACAAACCCAGCGGAAGGCAGAAGAAGCCGTGGACGAAGACGAGACGTTGAAAGCACAGAAGGAAGCCATAGAGGAGAACGAGCTGATAAAGATGAGCCAAGAGCCTTGGAATTCGGACTATATCTATGACAATACGATAAACGGCGGCGCATATATCAGCTTCGCTTCTTTCAACCCCGTACGGAACTATTATGAAAGTATAGCCACTATCGAAAGAGAAGGCTACGACGTTACCGCATACGCAGACTCGTTGGCCCTGGAAGTAGAAGCACAAGACCTGCGCATGCTGGAGGTACAAGTGAACAACGCATTGGGCGAATGGGACCTGAAAGCCTTGGACGATGCCATCAACAACAAAGACACCGGCACGAAGGCCGCATTGGCAGATGCCCAGAAGGCAGTAGCTGATGCCCAGGCCGCTTGGGAAAAAGACAAGGACGACGCAGACTTGCAAGCCGAATATGAGGCTGCCATTTACGCTGAAGGAGTCGCACAAGCTGCTTACGACAGTTCCGTACAGACTTTGGAATATGCCACCGAGCAGGTAGAGAAGCTGGAAGCCCTCTTCGACCTGGTTTCCACCGACACCAAGGAACTGGTAGCTGCCGTCGATGCATACAACGAAGCCGTATTGGAAGCTTCTGCCGAGGCCATCGATGCCTTCTTCGCACAATTGGACAAGCAAGTAGAACTGGACGAACTGAATACGGAAATGGCAGCCATCAACGCCATCCTCTACGGTTCCGGCGAAGAACAAATGACGCTGTATGATTATCTGGTGAGTCTTCTGGGCAGTACCAACCTGGGGGCAAACCTCAATGTTACGGACTACAACACGGGATACACGAATCTCGTTTACATCGACCTGTTCACTACCATGGTAACGGTTAACAACGGCCAGCTGAGCGGAGCCATCAACATCCAAACATTGATCGACGCTTTGGAAAGCCAGAAAGAAGACCTGATTGCAGCCAACGCCACTTACGAACGCGACGAGATTACTAAGGAAGACGCAATCGCCCTGAAGCAGGCAGAGATAGACGGCAAGGCCGCCGTGGTAAGCGTACTGGAAATCCAAATGAACCAAGCCAAGAGCAGGCTCGATGCCGCCGTGGCCGAATATGGTACTGAGGAAAACGCATAACCCCGAATTACGAACGGCATAAAAACAAAAAGTATGAAGATAACAAGACTTTTACTGTTGGCCGTTATACCCATGATGTGTCTCACGGCACAAGCGCAGCACAGCGGGAAGGACTACACGCTACGCAAGGGCGACTTCACGCTGGCTGCCACGGTGGGATACAATAGCTACGCAAGTGTCACCGCCCAACCGGGCACGCTGGCAACCTATGAAGGCGCCGCCCTCTCCACCAACTGGTCAGACAAGAAGCTGATGGTGGGGTTCGAGGCCGGATGGTTCTTCAACGACTTGTGGAAACTTAACTTGGGTGGCGGCTTGAACTTCACGAACAACCCCGGTTATTCGGCCGTTCCCGGCACGATGGATCCCAATGCCTCGGCAGAGGATAACATGGGCGAAATCTCCGGCTACCGCGCCGTGGCAGACGCACAGACGCTGACCTATAACGTCTTTGCTGGCGTCGACCGGTATTTCAAGATGAAGAAGGTAACAAACCTGATGTGGTATACGGGCCTGCACGTCGGCATGGCCTACTGCCAGAACCAGCAGAAGTATGACGAGTACACTTCTATGGGCAAGTCGGTAGGCGAAAGTTGGAACCTGCGCGGATCCGTTACAATGGGCGTGGACTATTTCGTGCTGCCGGCCATGTATGTGGGCGCACAGATAGACCCCTTCGCCTATACGTACAACATGACTTCCTACAGGCCGCAGGAAGGCTTGAGCAACCTCGAAGCAAACAGCCACGGCTTCAGCTTCCTGGCTGCACCCACGCTGAAAGTAGGCTTCAAATTCTAAGCAGATAGGTGCATTTTGGTTGGCGGGACGGACTCCAGACAAGAGGAGGATACGTCCCGCCTTTTTTTCTTACTCCCCGCAGCATATTCCCAAAGTCTGCTACTCGTACTCGAATAAGTTGGCATTTAGCCGGGCTATTGCTACCTTTGCCCCCATGATGGAGAAATATGCAGACGTTATATTGCCGTTGCCCTTGTCCGGGACTTTCACCTATCGCCTGCCATCGGCAATGGAAGGCAACGTGCAGCAAGGCTGCCGCGTGGTGGTGCCTTTCGGCCCGTCAAAGTACTATACAGGCATCGTGAGCCGCGTACACTCCTGTCCGCCGAAGGGTGTCAAGCTGAAAGAGGTAATGGGATTGCCGGAGGGCGGGTCTGTCGTCTTCCCCGACCAGTTGAAACTGTGGGAGTGGGTGGCCGACTACTACCTCTGCCCGCTGGGCGACGTGTACAAGGCAGCCCTACCGTCGGGGCTGAAACTGGAGAGCGAGACGCTGGTAGAGCTGGCGCCGGAAGCAGACACCACTACAGAACTGACGGGACGTGAGGCAGAAGTGATGGAGCGTCTGAAACAACGCGGCGCAATGAGCCTCTCCCGCTTAGAGAAGGACACAGGGCGGAAATATCTGCTACCCGTTGTACGCTCGCTCATGGACAAAGGCCTTGTCGCGGTGAAGGAGCGGCTGAAAGACTCCTACCGCCCCAAGATCGAGACGCGTGTGCGCCTCACCCCCGGTATGAAGGGCGCGACCATGTTGCACATCACACTCGACCAACTGAAGCGCCGCGCCCCAAGCCAATATACCGTATTAATGAAGTACCTGGAACTGTCGGGCTACGTACCGCCGGAGGAGCGTACGCCCGGCACAACAGACGACCCGCTCGAAGTGTCGCGTGCCGAACTGGCGCGCCGCAGCGGGGCATCGCCCGCCATCATCGCAGCTTTGATAAAGAACAAGGTATTGGAAGCATACGACTGCCAGGTGGGACGGCTGTCGCCCGGCGATAGCGACGCGCCCCTGCGTCCGCCCCACGAGCTGAACCCTTACCAGCGGCAAGCGTATCAGGACATCAAGGCCGTCTTCCTCGAAAAGAACGTGTGCCTCTTGCACGGCGTAACCTCCAGCGGAAAGACGGAAATCTACATCAACCTCATTGCCGACATGCTGGCGGCGGGAAAGCAAGTGCTCTACCTGCTGCCGGAGATAGCCCTGACCGCACAGATCACCGCCAGGCTGCGGGCGGTGTTCGGCCACCGCTTGGGCGTATACCACTCGAAGTTTCCCGACGCAGAACGTGTGGAGGTGTGGCAGAAGCAGCTCGGCCCGCAACCGTTCGACATCATCCTCGGCGTCCGCTCGTCGGTCTACCTGCCGTTCCAAAGGCTCGGACTGGTCATTGTGGACGAGGAGCACGAAACCACCTACAAGCAGCAAGACCCGGCCCCGCGCTACCATGCCCGCAACACGGCCATCATCCTGGCTGCCGGCTGTGGTGCGAAAGTATTGCTGGGAACGGCCACGCCCTCGCTGGAAAGCTGGCACAACGCGCAGACGGGCAAGTACGGCTTAGTGACGCTCACCTACCGCCACAGCGGCTTCAGCCTGCCGCGCATCGTGCCGGTGGATGTGAAAGAACTGTCGCGCAAGCGATTGATGCAAGGCGCGTTCTCCCCAACCTTGGTGGAGGCGGTACGAACGGCACTCGAACACGGCCAACAAGCCATACTGTTCCAAAACCGCCGCGGATTTGCCCCACTCTTGGAGTGCCACGCCTGTGGGTGGGTGCCCCGATGCGCCCGCTGCGACGTGTCCCTTGCCTACCACCGCGCAACGGGAACGCTGGTGTGCCACTACTGCGGGTATACGCAACCCGTCAACCGCCGGTGCCCCTCGTGCGGAAGCAACGACGTGCGCAGCCGGGGCTTCGGGACGGAACGCATTGAAGACGAGTGCTCCACGCTCTTCCCCAACGCCGTGGTGGAACGCATGGACTTGGACACCACGCGCTCGCGGCAGGCTTATGAACGCATCATCGACAACTTCAGCGAAGGGCGGACGGACATCTTAATCGGCACGCAAATGGTATCCAAGGGGTTGGACTTCCGCAGGGTCAGCGTGGTGGGCATATTGGACGCGGACAGCATGCTGAACTACCCCGACTTCCGCTCGTACGAACGAACTTTCCAGCTCATGGCGCAAGTGGCGGGACGCGCAGGACGTCACGGCGAGGGCGGGCTGGTGATACTCCAGACCCGCAACGTGGAACACCCGGTGGTGGAGCAGGTCATGCAGCACGACTTCCAAGGCATGGCCGCCGGACAGCTGGCCGAGCGGCAACTATTCCGCTACCCACCCTACTATCGGCTGACGTACATCTACTTGCGGCATCGTGACGAAGCCGCGCTGGAAACGCTTGCCCCTCTCGTGGCCGAGCTATTGAGGCAGATGTTCAAAGAGCGTGTGCTGGGCCCGGACAAGCCACCCGTGGCCCGCGTACAGGGGTGGTTCATCCGGAAAATCATGCTTAAAATAGAAGCAGGGGCGGACTTGGCGCAGGCCCGCCGACTGCTGCGCGACATAGAGCGCACTACCCTGTCACAGCCCGGCGCGGCCGGGTTGCAGATGGTGTTCGACGTTGACCCCATGTAAACGCGTACCGACATTTACTCACACTTTAAACGTAATGAAAATGAAGAAGATACTTTTTGTCTGCCTTGGCAACATCTGCCGTTCCTCCGCCGCAGAGGAGATAACGCGGCAATTCGCCGCCCGCCGGGGCATGTCGGCAGAGTTCGACATCGATTCCGCTGGCCTGTTGTCCTACCATCGCGGAGAGCTGCCCGACCCGCGCATGAGGGCACATGCCGTCCGCCGGGGTTATGTGCTGACACACCGCTCGCGTCCTGTCACCACCGACGACTTCTCGCGCTTCGACCTGCTGCTTGCCATGGACGACAGCGTGTACGACGCGCTGCGCGACCGTGCCCCCTCCGTCGAGACGGCCGCCCGCGTGCGCCGCATGACAGACTACTGCCGCCGCTTCACCCACGCCGACCATGTGCCCGACCCGTACTACGGCGGCGCCGAGGGCTTCGAGTATGTGCTCGACCTGCTGGAAGATGCCTGCGCGGGGCTGCTTGACGAACTGGCGGCTACCCCTCCCAACTCTGCAAAGCAGGAGTAAGGAAGCACGGGAGGAAAAGACCGGCCACCTCACCCACCGTCCTTCTACAATCGGCATTTTATTGCTGAATATCAGCCCGTTGTTCGCAACATGTTGCGAGCGTGCTCCGAACGTGTTGCGGCCGTGCTCCGAATGCGTTGCGGCCGCGCTCCGTACACGTTGCGAGCAAAGAGGGAACGCACTACGGGAAAACTCACAAAAAAGCCGGGGAGGTTTCATTGCCTCCCCGGCTTCTTCCTAACGGATATCTCTTTGTCTTTCAGAAGCCTCAGCCTGTTTGAATGTGCACAAGCCCAGCATCTCCTACGCCGCAATGTCAATGCAAATGGTAGACATCCTCGTAATGCCGCTTTTCGTCATTGAGGCTGCACGTGGCGTCTATGCCCGACCGGCGCAAGGCGGTCACAATGCGCCGCAATTGCGTGCGCGGGGTACGTCCTAT
>CALUGY010000059.1 GCA_944320295.1 uncultured Bacteroides sp. | reverse complement strand
TGAAGGCCAGCTTTTCCGGGTGATAGAGGCGGTAGGCGGCATAGTACTCCCACAGGCAGGCGATGATGCCGTCGCACGTGGCGGCTATCTCGCGCGTGGCGCGGGCCGAGCGGCCCCGATACCAGTCGTCCAACGTAATGCGGTTCATCTCCGTATCGCGATAGAGATTTCCAATCTTGAAGTCGGAATAACGGTATGTATCGGTCTCCATGCACGCCTTGGCGTAGTAGTAGTCCGTGCCGAAGGCTCCGAGAAATACCTTGCCGTTGTGCCGCTTGAGGTAACGATATATGGGAAGCGTACGTTCGGCGCGCAAGCGCAGGAAGTACGGCCCGATAATCTGCACCACGTCATACCCCCGGAAATCAGGCAGGTGGCGCAGCACGCGTGCCAGACAGCGTAGCCCGTCGGCCAAGCTGTCCGTGGGGCGCGCCAAGTCTACATCGCGAGGATAGTTTTTCCAGCCGTTCCCATCAGAAGCCACACACACTTCGTGTCCCAGTTGGCGCAGCCCTTTGGCCAGCGTGGAGTGCAGGCCGCTGCAATCGCCTATAAGCAATATCTTCATATCACAATCTCCAGGTTAAAAGGTTCAACACAACGCGCGCCATGGCGTATTTGCTGCCATACGGTGCCGGGGGCAAAGGCAAGAAACCCTCTTGCCTCAAACGGTGAGCGCGGCGGCATATCTCCGCCGGACACAGGCGGTCGCGAAGTATTTGACGAAAATAATCGATGGTGAGGAAGCACAAACGCCGCTCCAAAGCCTGGCATTGCACAGGTTCCAGCCCGTCGGATTGAAAGCGGAAAGACCGCAAACGCAAGATAGCGGCATGGAAGTCATCGGCACGGCGCAAACATCGCCCCGGGAGGCGGCTGCGCGAGATGGAGCCGGGAGTCTGGCGATAGGCGTACATGACGCGAGATGTCACGGCAATCTTTCCAGCCAAGGCATAGGCGCGGGCCGTGAAGTCCTCGTCCTCATGGTAGCAATCTTCGGCAAAAGACAGGTGGTGCGCGAGCAAGAAGCCGCGATGGAAGAAGTGGTGGCACACGCTGCCGTTGATGTTGTGTTCCAGCATATACTGCGCCCCGCTGTCATACACGGCACAGCCTACCTGCGCACGGCTTGGCAAAGGGGCAAGTGTACACCCGGCTTTCACCTTCTTGAAACCGAAAGTGTAGATGTCCGGTGCAGCCTCACCGCGCAAGAAGTCCGGAATGTACAGGGAAGCAGGGAACAAGAAATCGTCAGCATCCACAAAAGCCACATACACGCCCTTAGCCTGCCGCAGACCGCAGTTCCGCGCACCACCCAGACCATGGGAGCCGTCGGTGGCCAGTATAATCTCATAATCCTCCCCACGCATTGCGGGCTGGCTCCGAACAGACTGCAAGCACGCTCGCAACAGGTCGCGGCTGGCCTCGCCATAGAAGGGGATGATAAAGCTTATGAGGGGCGTGTCCATAGGCGTGTGTCAACGGATGGGGACTCCCTTGTAGAAGTCCAGTATCTTGGTGCGGAACAGGTATTCGTACTTGGCCTGAAGCTCGTCGCTCTGCACCTTCAGCAGGTTTTGCTTGGCCTCGTTATACTCCACGGCGTTGGCCTTGCCGCTCTCGTATTTCTCGCTCATCAGGCGGAACGACTCCTCGCCGGCCAGCGTGGCGGCATGGCTGCTGGTGTACTTGGTTTCGGCGGCGGCGGCATTGTACCAGGCCTGCTGAATCTCCTTGTAGAGGGCCTTCTTCGTGTTGTCAAGCTGCAGCGAATAATTGTCACGTTGCAGGCGGGCCAGGCGCACGCGGTTGCGCGTGGCCAGACGGTTGAACAGGGGCACGCTCAGGCTGAAGCCCACGTACTTGCTGAAGTTGTCGCGCATCTGGTTGCCGAACGAGCGGTCGATAGTGGAGTAATAACTCGTGCCCAGCCCGCCGTTGAGCGACAATTGCGGGTAATATCCGCTTTGGGCGATGCGTATGTTGTGCTCGCTGCCCTGAAGACGGTAGCGGGCGGCCTGTATGACGGGCTTGTCCATGAGGGCTATCTGGTAGATTTCGTCGGGCGAGGAGAGCGGTGCCAGTTCGGGCTGCGCCACGGGTGCCTCCAACTCGAAGCCTTCGGGCGTGGGCAGTTCGATGAGCTGGCTCAGGTCGAGCAAAGCCAGCTGGTAGTTGTTCTGCGCCTGCACCACGGACAGCTCGTCCTGCGCCACGCGCGACCGGGCGTCGGCCACCTCGGCGGGCGATGCCTTCCCCACCCCGGCGAGGGCCTCGATGCGGGCGCATTGCGTCTTGCTCAGTTCGACCTGCGAGCGGGCCACGTCCAGCAGCTCCCGGCAGAACAGGGCTTGCAGGTAGGACGAGGCGATGTTGATGGCAATGTCCTCCTTCGCCTTGTCCAGATCGGCCACGGCGGCTTTGAGGTTCAGCTTGGCCAGGCTGTTCTGGTTGGGCAGCTGCAAGCCCGTGAACAGGGGCAGGCTGGCCCCCAGGCTCATGGAGGTGTTCTTGTTGTTGGTGTTGACGTAGACGGTGGAATAGTCGCCCGTGGCCTCGTCCACCACGGCGGTCTGCGTGCGGCCCCAGTTCCAGCTTTGCGAGGCGCTTCCGCTCACCTGCGGCAGGCGTGCCCACTTGGCGGTGTTGGCCTCCACGGCACTCTGCTCGGCGGTGTTCTCCGCCTGGCGGATGTCCACGTTATGCTCTATGGCGTAGTCTATGCAGCGTTGTAGCGACCAAGGGGCGTCTTGCGCGGAGAGGGGAAGGGACAAGGGCAGGAGGAAAAGGAGAAGCAGTCCCTTCCCTGCCTCCGGGCCTCTCCCCCGGCCCCTCCCCCATAGGGAGGGGAGAAAAGAGATACTTTGCTTGATGGCGGGAAAAATATTGTTTGCGTTCATATCGTATACTGTTTAAACGTTGGTCGAATGGTTTTATTGCCCCCGCACGCCGTCTCCTCCCCCTTCGGGGGGAGGCCGGGAGGGGGCTGTGGGGCTATGAGGCTGTGGAGCTTTTACTTCTCGTTTCCCCTCACCCTGTCACCCTTCGCAATGCCTTCCTCGATGGCAATACGGATGCCGTCGCTCAGGCCCAACTTCACGGGGCGGCGTTCGAACGTTTGCTGCGGCACGCTGTCGGTCAGCACGTAGACAAAGGTGCTGTCGCCGCTGAACTCCACGGTGCTTTCGGGCAGGGTGAGGGCTTGCGAGGCACGCTCAAGCACGATTTCGGCGTTGGCCGAATAGCCGGAGCGGATAACCACGCTGTCCGGCACGCTGACGGCGGCCTTCACCTCGAACTGGTTGGCCCCGTTGGACTCGGTGGCCTTGGGCGAGATGTACTCCAGCGTGGCCTGGAACGAGAGGTCTTGCAGCGCACCGATGGTGAGCTTGACGGGCATGCCCACATGCACGCGTCCCACCTCGGTCTCGTCTATGTTGCCGCGGAAGATGAGATCGTTCATGTCGGCCACGGAGGCAATGGTGGTACCGTCGTTGAACGTGTTGCTCATGATGACGGAGTTGCCCACCTTGACAGGCACGTCGAGTATCAGCCCCTCGATGGTGCTGCGTATCAGCGTGCTGCTGAACGAGGCGCTGCTCTGGGTGATGCCGTCGCGCACGATTTCAAGGTTGTCCTTGGCGGCTTGCAGTTCCTCGCGGGCCTGGCGCACGGTGACAAGCCCCTTCTCATATTCCTCGTCGCTGATGAGCTGCTTCTTGTACAGCTCCTCGGTGCGGGCAAAGTCGGTCTCGGCCTGCCGCCCGTTTATCTCGGCCAGGCGCACGCGGCTCTCGGCGGCATTGAGCGTGCCCAGTTCGGGGATGACCTTCACCTTGGCGATGACCTCGCCCTTCTTCACGCTCTCGCCCGCCTCCTTATAAAGGGCGTCGATGATGCCCGATATCTGCGGTTTGATGAGCACTTCGTCCCTCGGCTCCACCTTGCCGGTGACCACGGTGGTCTTTTCAAGGTCTTCCACGGAGGGACTCACAATCTCATACACGGTAACGCTGGGGCGCGACTTCTGCCAGAGGAAGACGAACGTCCACACAATGACGGCAGCCACCGCCACAAGCAATGCAATCTTCAGGTACTTCTTTGTTTTCATATCGATGTTGTTTGTTCTTGTTTCTTCTATCATGCAATGGGGTCATTCGTCCCTGATGGCGTCTATGGGTTTGATGGCCATGGCACGGTAAGCCGGGGCCAGCCCGGCCAGCAGGCCCAGCACGATGAGCAACAGGCACGTGCCCACGGCCAACCCGAACGACACTTGGTAATGCACCTGTATGTCACCCGTGGGATTGGCCGCATTCTCCACCAGCTGGAGCAGGCCCACGGCCAGCGATATGCCCGCCATGCCCGCCACGGAGGTCAGCACGAGGCTCTCGGTGAGAATCTGCTGCAAGATGTCCTTGGGGCGCGCGCCGATGGCCCGGCGGATGCCTATCTCCGTGGTGCGTTCCCTTACCGTGACCATCATGATGTTGCTCACGCCGATGGCACCGGCCAGCAGCGTGCCCAGCCCCACAAGCCAAGCCAGTATATTGGTGCCCCGCATCACGTTGTCCATCATGCTGAACATGGCTTCCAAATCGAGCATCCACAGGGCCTGCTTGTCGTCAGGGGCTATGTAGTGGGCGGCCTTGATGCGCTGTTCTATCTCAGGCTTCACGTCTTTCACCTTCACGCCGGGTTTCATGGTGAAGCACACAATCTCCACCCGGTCGCCCAAGTTGTACATGTTGCGCATGGTGGTGTATGGCAACGTGACGCTCTGCGAAGCCTGTCCCTGTATGTTGACGTTGCCCTCGGAGGAGCACATGCCCACCACGCGGTAGTACACGCTATCCACCTGCACGTACTTGCCGCAGGGGTCTTCGCCCGGCTGGAACAGGCTTTCGTACACGCGCTTGCCTATGACGCACACTTTGCGCGCCTCGCGTATGTCCACATCGTTGATAAAGCGGCCGTACTCCATCTCCTGATGTTCCAGGTACTCGTATTCGGGGAACAGGCCCTTGACGATGGTGCCGTCGTACTTCTTCCCCCCGTACACGGTGAGCTTGCCCCATTGCGTGACGGTGGGCGTGGCCACATCCACGCCGTCCACCTGGCGCACGCGCTCCACGTCGTCTATCTCCAGGTTCCACCAGCGGCCTTTGCGGAAACCTTTGTACGGCTCGCCCGTCTTGTCGGCCACCAGGAAGCCCGAGTTGGTGGCAAATCCCTCGAACTCCTTGGCCAGCGTCTGTTGCAGGCCTTGTCCGCCGCCTATCAAGGCCACGAGCATGAATATGCCCCAGAACACGCCGAACGCCGTGAGCAGGCTGCGCGTCTTGTTGCGGGTGATGGTGAGGATGATTTCCTCGCAGGTGTCTATGTCTATCTTCATATCAGTCTCCTTCCTATTCTGCCCTCAATGCCTCGATGGGCCTTATTTTCGTAGCCTTCCTCGCGGGGAAAAAGCCTGCCAGCGTGCCCGCCACGATGAGGGTAACGGTGGCTTGCAGGGCGATGCCGAGGTCCACGGTGGGGTCTTGGAACATCTGCGCCTGGAACACGCCCGTGTCCACCGTCTGGCTGCCGAAGGTGGCGTCCATCCACTCCGTGGCGGCAATGCCGGCCACCATGCCCACGTAGCCGAAGAAGGTGGTGATGGCCACGCTCTCCACGATGATGAGCCGCAGGATGGACGACGGTTTGGCCCCGAGCGCCTTGCGTATGCCGAACTCGTGCGTGCGTTCCTTCACGGTGATGAGCATGATGTTGCTTACGCCCACAATGCCGCTCAGCAACGTGAAGATGCCTATCACCCAGATAGCCGTGCGCAGTATGCCGGCCGCCGCCTGCGTATGCAGGTAGCTGGTGAAACGGTTCCATATCCAGATGGCGCCGTCGTCGTCGGGGGCGAAACGGTGGTTGGCGGCTATGGCGCGGCGGTAGTCCTCTTCGAAGGCTTCGTTCGACGGCTCGTCCGTCAGTCCCTCGGTGGTGAAGATGATGTTGTTCAGTTCGTCGCCCTTGCCGTAGATGAGTTGCAGGGTACTGAAGGGGATGAACGCCTCGCTGTTGTTGTTCTCGTTCTGGTCGTTGTACAGCCCCACCACGCGGTAGGCCACCCCGCCTGCACGGACAAACTGCCCCAGCGGCCCGGTATGCGACTTGCCGAACAGCACGTCGGCCGTCTTGCGGTGCAGCACGATGACCTTGCGCCGCTCGCGCAGGTCTATCTCGTTGATGAAGCGGCCCTCCGCCAGCTTGCAAGGCTCCACCTCGGTGTAGTTGGGGTAAACGCCCGTGAGCGACAGGTTGACGTACTCCTTGCCGAAGCTCACGTCCACCGCGCCCTGCTGCAGGGTAGCACCCACGCTGCCCACATGGTCGGGGAAGAGCCGCTGCGTGTCGTCCACGTCACGGTTGTCCAGCTTGATGCGGCGGCCTTCCTTCAGGCCGTCATACGATTTCGTGGTCCAGCCGGGGAACACGCGCATGGAGTTGAGCGCCCGCTCCGAAGCGTTCTGCTCGAAAGCATGTATGATGCCGTTGCCCGCCCCCAGCAGCACGATGAGCATGAAGATGCCCCACGCCACGGCAAAGCCGGTGAGCACGGTGCGCAGCTTGTTGCGGCGGATGGTGCCGTATATCTCTTGCCAAAGGTCTACCATATTTTAATGAAGAATGAAGAACGTAAAATGAAGAATCTGGAGGTAGGCTGCTACTTCATGAGTCCCCCCTGGCCGAAGGGCGAAGCATTGTGCTCCACATTCTCGTCTATGCTGCCTATCACGCCGTCCTTGATGTGGATTATCTTGTCCGTCTGGTTGGCCACGCCGCTTTCGTGCGTCACCACCACAATGGTCATGCCCTCGCGGTGCAGGTCTTTCAGAATCTGCATCACCTCCACGGAGGTCTTGCTGTCCAGCGCGCCCGTAGGCTCGTCGGCCAGAATGATTTGCGGGCGGGTGATGAGGGCACGGGCTATGGCCACGCGTTGCTTCTGCCCGCCGCTCATCTCGTTGGGCATGTGATGCGCCCAGTCCTTCAGCCCCAGGCGGTCCAGGTACTCCAGCGCGAGGGCGTTGCGCTTGCGGCGTCCCACGCCTTGGTAGAACAGGGGCAAGGCCACGTTCTCCACGGCATCCTTGAAGGATATGAGGTTGAACGACTGGAATATGAAGCCTATCATGCGGTTGCGGTACTGGGCGGCGCGCGTCTCGCTCAAGTCTTTTATCAAGGTGCCGTTCAGGCGATATTCGCCCGTGTCGTAGTTGTCCAGTATGCCCAGTATGTTGAGCAGGGTGGACTTGCCAGAACCCGAGGCACCCATGATGGAGACGAATTCTCCCCGGTCTATGTGCAGGTTGATGCCCTTCAGCACATGCAGCGGTGCGCCATTGTGGTAAGTTTTGTTGATGTTTGTCAGTTGTATCACGTCAGTCTGTACGATAAATGGGGCCTTCCGCCCCGTTTTTTCCTCATTAGACGACAAATGTGGGCAAAAAGTTGCAGACGGGACGCAGTTTTCTTGAGAAAGATTTTGCATTCTCGTTTTTCTTTAGGATTTTTGCAAACAGCAACGGCCTCGCAACATGTGCCAAGCCGTGGCGGAAGAGGTTATTCACATCTATAATATCTAAAAAACAAAGCATCATGAATTCAAACATGGAAAAACCCTATGTAGTGGGTATTGACATAGGCGGTACGAACACCGTGTTCGGCATTGTAGACGCACGCGGCACCATCGTGGCAAGCAATTCCATCAAGACCGGAGCTTACGACGAAGTAGACAACTACGTGGACGAGGTGTGCAAGCACCTGCTACCCCTGATAGAGGCCAACGGCGGCGCAGACCGCATTAAAGGCATCGGTATCGGCGCGCCGAACGGCAACTACTACAGCGGCACCATCGAGTTCGCGCCCAACCTGCCGTGGAGGGGCATCATCCCCCTGGCCGCCATGTTCGAGGAACGGCTCAACATCCCCACCGCGCTGACCAACGACGCCAACGCCGCCGCCATAGGCGAGATGACCTACGGGGCTGCACGCGGAATGAAAGACTTCATCATGATTACCCTGGGCACAGGCGTGGGCAGCGGCATCGTCATCAACGGGCAAATGGTGTACGGGCACGACGGCTTTGCCGGCGAGCTGGGACACACCATCATACGCCGTGAAAACGGACGTCTCTGCGGATGCGGACGCCACGGCTGTCTGGAAACGTACTGCTCGGCCACCGGCGTGGCACGCACGGCACGCGAGTTCCTGACCGCACGCACCGAAGAAAGCCTGTTGCGCGCCATACCGGCGGAAGCCATCACGTCGAAAGACGTGTACGACGCTGCCGTGAAGGGCGACAAGCTGGCTCAAGACATATTCGAGTACACAGGGCAGATTCTGGGCGAAGCCCTGGCCGACGCCATCGCCTTCTCCAGCCCCGAAGCCATCATCCTGTTCGGCGGCCTGGCCAAGGCGGGCGACTTGATTTTCAAGCCCGTGCAACGCGCCATCGACGAGAACGTGCTCAACATCTACAAGGGCAAGGCCAAGTTGCTGATGTCCGAACTGAAAGACTCCGATGCCGCCGTGCTGGGCGCCAGCGCGCTGGGCTGGGAGATCAAGAATGCCAAATAAGGATTTTTTCTTAATTAACTTGATAGTATGCCATACCCCCCTTCCACGCGCGAGCGCAGAAGGGGGGATTTTTTTTGCCGCAGCCGGGACGTTTGCCCCGAAGCTGTACGGGGCACGGCCGCAAGCTGTTCCGACCGTGGCCGGAAGCTGTACGGAGCGCACCCGCAGGCTGTACGGAACAGGCGGGTAAGAATCAACAAGTTACGCCCGCCCCGGCAACGTCCGGATTCCAGCCGGGGCAGGACGATTATTTAATGGAAATCATTCCAACCACTCAGTTTCCCCAACATGCGGTTGCCCAGTTTCTTGACTTGCCGGTTCGGGGTTCCGGTGAAGACGGTCCGCTCCGTGCGCACATCATCGGCCATTCTGACGACATATTCTTTTCCGGGTTTGGTCGGGAAGCTGATAACATTGTCAGCGGTCTTCCTGAATTTCACCTTCGCGCCGTCATCCACCCGAATGACTTCTACCTGGGCCTCATCACCCCAGGGATTTTGCAAGAAGCACTTGTTTCCCTTCAAACTCTTTATGCCTATCTGTTCCACACAGGCCCGCTCGTTCCTCTCGGCCGACACGACGAATGCCCCGCGTGCCAACAGCGTGAAAGCGAGGCGGGTAGAGTCCCATGCCGAGGGGACGGCCGGAAAGACCCGAATCTTTCCCTCGTTGCTTTGCAGCATCATTTCGTTCATCGTGGTGGCGTAATTGCTCATGGCCTCCATGCCGCATTGGAAGAAGTCGTGCGAACGAATCACGTATTTTCCTCCCAAAAGGTCGTGCTTCGATGCCAAGTCATAGATGTTATTGGGATAGCCCGTCACGTTGTGCATCAGGCCCTGGGGATACATCTGGTGAATCTGCACACCATTAACCACATATTCCAAAGCTTTGTCGCCCAATCCCATGCGTGCCGCCACTTCAGGAATGGGATAGTGGGCATTGGCATCACTTTTCCAGTTTGCCAGGTTGATCACCGCCTGGCCCATCCGCGTATCCTTATCATCCATACCGATCAAGCCGGCGGGGAAAGCGACCGAGCCGCCATTCGCCCATATCCAGGGCGTATAGCGTGCTTCCGAATAATATTCCTCCGCAGGGGAGAGCACCTCCCCGGCCCCTTCCAGTTGTTCGTATCCGCGCTCCCAAAGATGATTGAGCACGTAGTCCCAGCGCCGCACCAAGTCTTTGTCAGTCTTCAGTATCGCGGCAGCCTTCATGCAATTGCGGAAGAGCTGCTCAATGCAGTTGCGGTCGCTCATGGCATTCTTCACATATTCTATGGCTTCCGACTCGTAAAGGGAAGAGTGAAGGTAGTACTCCTTCTTCCGGTCGTCCCATTGCAACTTGTCCAAGTAGAAGCAGGCCGCCTTTTTCATGAAGGGATAAGCCTTCTCCCGCAGGAAATCCTTATCATTGGTAAACTCATAGTAGTCCCAAAACAGAGAAGCCACTTGCGAGGCCGGAGTGAAGTTGTTCTTCATGCTTTCCCAGTCCTTGCTGAGCTGCTCGCCGGTGAAGCAATGCGCCTCGGTAATCAACAACGCGTCATCGGACGCGCCTTTCTCCTTGGCCAAAGCCTGGGCGGCAGGAATCATCTTGAAATAGGTATCCAAGTACGGCACCATCAGCTGGCAGTCGTTCTGCGCGCACAGTCCCCAATATTGCTGCTGGGTATTCCAATGGTGCGGTGTAATCCAGTTCATCACGTCCCTGTTCCAACGCCATAGCCCGCCATTGAATGTCAGCGGGAACTCGCCTTGGGAGCCGGCCGCCATCAGATAACGGCGCAGATAGTACAGGTTCTCCAGATAGTCGTCGCCCAGTTTCATGAAGCTGTTCGACCAGAAGGCACGATACCACTCGTCCTTTTCCTTTTCGAGCCGTCCCAGTCCCGCGCTCTCCGCTTCATCCAACAGTTTCACCGCTTGCTCCACTACCGGATTGGCGCTATCACGGTGGGTCGCGACACTCAGCAGAATCGTAAAACGGCTTTTGCCGGTTTTCTGCTCTGCCGCATGGGCATTCAGCAAGACAGGCGACGTGTTTTCCTGCACGATTCTGCAAGCCACGGCGAAATGCAGGCCATTGCCTTTCTCCTCGATAACCATGTCGTTGCCCAGTCTTTCCGCCCTGGTATCGCCGATGCCTACCGCCGGGTCTTTGGGGAATCCGCCCGAGTACCATCGTGCAAAGGCACGGCTGCCTACCCGCTCAAGCGTGACGGTGGCAAGCGACTGTCCCTCTGCTTCTCCGCCGACGGGCAGGTTTTCGCACTCAATGACCCACACGTTCCTGCCATGGGCCAGCCAAGTCTTGATATTCGTCTTGGAAAAAGGCGTACTGGCGCGGTAGGCCGCCTCGCCATTCCTCAACGACAGCCTGCCTTCAAAATCCTTCAAATGAATCCAGCTGAACACAGGCAGGCCGAAGTCTATCTTCACACGGGCCGCATGCTTCAAGACGGAAGCGTTTTCCTCATCGGGTATCAAGGCCGTCCACAAGTCGTTCTTGTTGATTTGCAGCTCTATCCCGTTTTCATGATTCCACACCATGCCTCCCATGTCGCCATTGCCCAAGGGGAAGCCTTCCGCCTCAAGCTGGGTGGGCGACAGATACACGATGTCATGCTTCGACAGGTAACTGTCTTCCACGACAAACGGGGAAGAGGCCATATCCAGGGGGCTATAGTCCCTGTTTTCCTGCGCCGCCAAGGAGCAGCACAAGGAAATGCCGAACAAAAGGAATATACTCTTCATCTGCCCTTGTGCTTATTCATGATACTTGTATTCCACGTAATCATACAGCCCGTAGTTCTCTTGCTGCGGGATTTGGTCGCCAATGAATTTCAGGTTCTCCACACTACAGTAAATGCGGAATGAAATCTCATTGCCGAACTGGAGCTGCACTTCATGCCGTTTCTCCCCGTCGATCAGCCAAGTGGCATGATACTTGCCGTCGACCAACGTAAGGTCTATCTCGAACAGGTGCCATCCCGGCTTGATTTTGACAGGTACCGATGTGAACGGGAAGTCCTGGCTGGTCATGTATGCCAGCATGTCATCGTCTTCCGCCCCGACCTCTTTCCTTGCTTTCGAAGTGCCGTAGCCTACTTCAAAATCAAGCTCATGATGGTCGTCGCAATATATCCAGGAGCCCACGCTCGCCTGGTCGCGTGTTCCCATCTGTGGAATATACGTCCTCCACGTATACCTGCCCGTAGTGTATATTTGGTCGACGGTGCGGATTTTCTTCCTGTCCCTGGATTCCGCCCTTGTGAATATCTTCAAGATGCCGTCCTTAATCTCGCATTGGTTGGCGGGATTGTCATCCTGGTGGCCGTATTTCCACCCTGCCAAGTCGTTGAAATCCCACCTATGGTTGTTTGTTTCCTGCGCTTGCCCCAGCTGGACGCACGACAGGAGCAGGCATAACACGATTATCCTTTTCATATCCGATAGTTAAAATGATAAAGAGGATGTGCCAAGATCATGACTTCGACACACCCTCCAAATAGTAGTTCTGTCTTATTTCCCCATCCACTCGCGTGTCACCTTCCACGTGTCGGGCGCCACGCTGCTGAAATGCCAAAAGCCCACTTTGGGCAGCTGCAACTCGTCAGCCAACTGGAGCAGGCACTCGGTGCTGCGGGCATCGGCCGCATAAAACAGGTGGCGGCATCCGTCCTCGTGGTCATACAGATACATGTTCACCTTCTCATAGCAAAGCCAGGTCGGCGCGGGCAGTTCTCCCACGGCCTTGTCCGGCTTCGGGGCATAAATCTGCGCACCGGCAATGCCGCCTGTAAGCTTGTAATCGTTGCCATAGGCGGGAAGCGCCATCACCAGTTTGTCGGTGCTGATACGCTCTTTCCAGTAAAGCATGCATTCACGTGTCCAGAGGTAGTTGGACGTAGGCCCCATGCCCTGGCAGTCGTCACGGTCGGCCAGCTCCTCCACGCCTATGCAGGGAGCACAATACATGTCGTAGCACATGACACGCACCAGGTCGCAGGTGCTTTCCAGCACAACCGGGTCATAAAACAGCTGCGTGTTCTCATCCTCGAAAACGCGCGGGTAAAAGCCCACGCAATGGCTCATCTTCTTGCCTGCGGCATGCAAGGCGGCAGATGCCTTTTGCAGGAAATCGGAATAGGTGGCGCGGACAGAAGGATCCAGATGCTCGAAGTCGAGGTCGATGCCATCATATCCGTTAACCTGGCAGTCCTTCACATAACTATCCACCAAGGCGGCTATCTTTTCAGGCGTATTGATGGACTTTTCATTGCCGCCCACGGCACGATACACCTCGATGCCTGCCTCATGGCACTTGTCGATATAGTCGCGCGGTGGGTTGCCGAACACGCTGATGGTGGCAATCATGTCTTTTACCGGCTCAAGGTCGGCAAACGAGCTTCCGTCCCTATATACCACCCACGGGTGCAGCTGCTTGGCGGGCAAAGTCTCCGTTTGTTGTTGTTGTTGTTGTGTGCCGCACGATGACAAGCCCAATGCGACCAATGCCGCACATGCAAGTCTCTTCATCAAATTCATTCTCTTCATTTTTCTGCTTAGATGTAGTAAATTCTGCCGCACTTTACCAGCGATGGAAATCAGCTGGGGGGGAAAGTGCGGCAAAACCTACCTAATGTGTTAATAAATCAATAAGGAGTATATTCAAACCAGTTGTACTTGCCGGTATAGGTGTCGGTGCACTCCGTGTCGCCCTGCCAAGCGCCACCGTCGGCGAAGCTACGGAATTCCAGCGCGAAGACTTGGTCGTCGGGAGTATACGACGATTGCCAGCGTGTTATCTCACGCCCGTCCACGGACCATATAGGCAGGTATCCGTTTTCGTTGAGCTGCAAGTCCAGTTCGAACGTATGCACGCCCGGGTCAATGGCCGTGAAGACAGCCCCCTGGCCCTCCGTATAGCAACGTATGAGCATCTGACCCGTAACGGCACCGGCTTCGTCACGCCAAGCCTGCGCGCCCGGACAAATGTAGAGGGAGAAGGTGTTCTCTGCGTCCCCGACATTGGTGGCCAAGATGTTCATACCGTTGAACCACTTCTCGCCGGCAGGCACTTCGGGCACGTCCATCTCGAAAGCATACTTCGCCGCGCCGGCAACGATGTCGGTTGTCACCAGTTGACCGTTGGAAATGTTCAGGGCACCGTCGCTGATTACAGCATCGCCCAAGGTCCAGCCTGCCGGAGCCTCGTCGAACTCAAAAGCAACCGTGTTGTCTTCCCCGCTTCCTTCTACATTATATTTCTTATACTCAATATAGTTGTACTTGGTTTCATAGGTTCTCGCGCAGTTGGTCGAGCCTTGCCAGTTTCCTCCGTCCGACATGGTGCTGAATTTCAAATTGAACTTGTTTTCAGCCGACGTATAGTCAGACTGGTATGTCGTGACTTTCGTATCATCTACTATCCAAGTACAATAATAGCAGTCTTCGTCATTCAAGCGCAAATCGAGCGTGAAGGTATGTGTGCCCGGATCGATAGGAACATTGAACACTCCCATCCCTTCTGTATAGCAACGCACCAACATCTGTCCCGACACAGCGCCTACCACATCACGGTCTGCCTGGTTTCCGGCCCAAACGAACATGGAGAAGGAACGCTCCACGCCCTCAGGACCACTACTCAAATCTATATTGGGGCCTGCCACGTATTTCTCGCCGACACCGATTTGGGGAACATCTATTTCGACCGTTACCTTTCCGGGGCCCATGTCGTTATTAATCGTAGTATGGCAATTAGGCATGGGGAGTATCAGCCATCCGTCGGATACAGTCGCTGCACCCGGTGCTACCCAGCTGGCAGGAACAAGGTTGTCGTCGAAGTCCCACCTCGTGATTGTGCCGTCAGGTTCCGGCTCTTCAACTACGGTACCTTCAGGATCCTTCGAATATTCGTAGGGAATGTACTCGAACCAGTCGAAAATGGCATAGTTCTCTTGCGTGGCAGCGTGGTCGCCCATTCCCATCAGGTTCTCCACACTAAAGATTGCACGGAAAGGAATCTCCTCGCCAAAGTCCATGGTCTCCGAAATGACGGGCTTGTCATTCACCAGCCACTCGGCCACATACTTGCCCTCATCATTCAGCTTCAGGTCGATGGCAATGTTGTGCCATGCGTCCGCCTTGATGACTTCCGTTGCGCTCACATGCGGGTTTGCCTGGCTGGTGATAAGGCAAAGCAGTTCATCCGCGCCGGCACCGTACGTGGCGCGGTTTTCGGCAGTTCCGGAAGAAATCTCAAAGTCGAGCTCGTGCGTATCGTCATAATACAGGAAGCCGGCCACGCTGCAACGGTCGTTCATGCCCAGTTTGGGAATATACACGCGCCACTCGTAACGTCCGGAATAATACCTTTTCCTGGTATTTACCTTAAACCGGTCTCCATTGGTGCCCATGTGCTCTTCCCCCGGACGGGTATATATGCGTATACCCTTGCCGTCTTCACACCCTTCGTCATCCACCAGGGTGACGGGGTTGGGGGCATCGTTCAAGCCCGTAATGTACAAGCCGTCAAAGCTGTCAAGATTATACTTGTCGCCTTCCATTTGGGCGTTCTGCCTCACGGACACGCTCAGCAGTTCTGCTTGCGCGGCAGATACTGTCACTATGGCACTACGCGTAGGCCCTGTATTCCTTTCGGCATGAAGAGTGATTGTACCGTTGCCCACACCTTCCATGGGGGTCACGGTAAGCCATTGGTCCTCGGATTGCTCAACCGACACTTTCCATGCCGCCTCAGTTTCTATCTGGATGGTCTGGTCCTGATCTGACGACGGGATTGCCTCGAAACGAATAGTATTGTTCGACAGGTTCATATCCACTACCGCCATTTTTTCTCTCATGAAGTCGCTACATGCCGTGAACATCGGCAAGCTAACAGTAGCAATGGCTAAACAGAAATATTTCAGTTTCATAATGTTCATTCCTTTAGATTAGTTTACCAAGTTGGGATTATTAGCCGCATCGCGTGCCGGATAGGGGAAATACATTTTGCTGTCGTCCCACACACCTGTAACAGGTATGGCTTCCTTGACAAATACACCGGGAGCGACTTCTATCTCCGGATTCTCCTTGCGATATTCAAAGTGGTCTTTCAAACGGTTCATGCGGAACATGTCGCGTGCGCGGGTGGCGATATTTGCCCAGTAGTAACCGGCAATTTCCCATCCGTGCTCGTTGTAAGCCGCTTCGGCCAACTCTTCATCGCTCATCGAAGTGCTATAGATATTCGTTTCGGCACCATCTGCCCGGTTGCGTACCTCGTTAAGCACGCGTACCGCTTCCGTCTTGTCGGCCCCGCCCAGTTTGGCACGGCCCACGGCTTCGGCATACCAGCAATACACCTCCGACAGGCGGATTACCTGATGCTGTTTCTGGCCATTATAGCTAATAGCGGCAGGATTGGTATAGTCAAATTCCGCGCCGTCTATTCCTTCCAGGTTCTTGATAAAGCAGGGAGCCACGCTGACACGAGGGGATTCCGGGTCGGGATTTTCCCACCAATCGCGCAACGTACCAGCACTCGCTTCGCTTGCAAGAATAATTTTCGGGAAGTAGCTTGCCTCCTTACGAGGCCCCTCCGGAAAGTCTTTCCAGAATTTTATCTCACCATGCGTGTCTTCCCAACCGCCGCCGTAAGCCATGTCCTGCATAAAGTCGCACACCACGGACTGGGTCAGTGCGCCCGAAGTAAGATTATAGTGTATGCCCAAAAGCACTTCGGGGTTATTGTCATTCCACTCCATTGAATGGACTTGCCAATATTCATCGAGCAAACGGTAGTTCCACGTGCCATTCTCCACGCCGTCAATCACTTCTTTTGCCTTCCGGGCGGCCAGGGTATAATATTCAGTACCCAAATTCAGGGGCCACCCCGCCATGGTCATATAAACATAGCTCAAAGTAGCTTTGGCCGCAGCCTTGTTCACCGCGATGTTTACGCCATTGCGCGCATACGGTTCCTCCGTATAGTTGTCGGGCAGCATGGTTTCGGCCTTTGTCAAATCATCCACGATGAGGGCATAGATGTCTTCCACTTCGGCCAAGGGCATGTTATACTCTACTGCGTCTCTCACCACCATCGGTACGCGTCCCCAAGTGGTGACCAAATAATAATATGAATAAGCACGCCAGTAATATGCCTGTCCCAATGTGGCATCCACCTTTTCCTGTTCTGCGGGAGTACGACCGGCATTCTCGATGATGAAGTTGGCGGCCTTCACCACTTCCCAACGGCGTGTCCACAATTCATCCACCCATGTGTTGTTGTCAGACACGTCATAAGTATCCACTTCGCGGATAGGCTGCTTGTTGCTGGCAGGGTGGGTGCTCATGTCATCGCCACGCACGGCATCAAAGCCCACCGCATTGTTGGCATACATGGCCTGGGCCAAAACGCCATACAAAGCATTAAGGCTCGCGTCCAGGTCGCCTTCGGTCTGAAAGAAATTTGTTGCTGCCATTTGCCCTTTGGGGTCTTCGGTCAAGAAATCCTGGCAGCCGGTCACCGTAAATGGCAAAAGTGCCATGCCGGCCATCGTCAATAACTGATATATCTTTTTCATATGGAGATTTTTTATATTTACTTAAAAGTTAAGTTTCACACCGAATGTAAAGGTACGGGGAACCGGATAGGCACCCATGTCCACGCCATTGAGATCGAAGTTGCCCGAATTGATTACTTCCGGGTCCATACCGGTATAGTGGGTCAGGGTGAAGACATTCTGGGCACTCACCGAAAGTTGCAAGTCTGCTATGCGCGCCCACTTGCGCGGGATGGTATAAGCCACTGTAACGTTCTTCAGCTTGATGTAGGAAGCATCTTCCAGATAGAAATCCGAATCGGGATAATCCATGTTGCCGCTGTTCTTGTGGGTAGAGTAAAGAGCGTCGGCCTTGTTTTCCACCATGTCCCAGCTCTTGTAATAAGCGTCGGCCAAGGTGATGAACCTGTATTTGCCCACCATGGACGACATGGCGAAGCGGCTCATGTTC
Source organism: uncultured Bacteroides sp. (assembly GCA_944320295.1). GTDB lineage: Bacteria > Bacteroidota > Bacteroidia > Bacteroidales > Bacteroidaceae > Bacteroides. The sequence continues at coordinate 9,891 of CALUGY010000059.1, read as the reverse complement.
AGACGGTCGGCTCCCAAGGCTGCGTTGAAGAAGCAGTTGAATGTCCAGTTCTTCCAAGTCACGGTGTTGTTCCAGCCGAATGTCCAGCTCGGCTCAGCCTGTCCTTTCACCACCAGGTCTTCACTTGAAGGAGTGGTGGTCAGACTGCCGTCTGCCTGATGCTTGTAGAGGTTCAGACCGTCTTTGTTGAAGTTCTGCCATTCATACACATAGAACGAACCGATGGGGTAGCCCACATGCTTGATTTCGATGGGACCGGCACCGTATGCCGTAAGGTTGTCGCCCACGATGAAAGTGTCGCCGGCCAAGTCTATTATCTCGTTATGCAGCCAAGAGGCATTGAACGACATGTCCCAACGCACATTCTTGGTGGCAATAGGAGTTGCAGCCACGTTGAACTCCAATCCATAGTTACGGATTTCGCCTTGGTTCACCCAGAAGCTGCCACCGCCGTTATACGACGGGATGGGCTTGCGCAACAGCAAATCCTTGGTATCCTTGCGGAACCATTCGGCAGAAACGTTCAGACGTCCGTCCAGCACCGCAGCGTCCACGCCTACATTATACTGGTAAGTGCTCTCCCAAGTAAGTTCGGGGGTGGCGGGTGTACCGCTCCAATAGCCGTTCCATGTCTGTCCGGTTCCCCACGAGTCATAATTCTTCACGGCAAGCATTCCCAGAGTAGAGTAAGAGGCGATGTCCGAATTGCCCGACACGCCGAAGCTGGCACGCAACTTCAATTGGTCGAATATGTTCTGGTTCTTCATGAAGTTTTCCTCCGCTATGTTCCAAGCCAAGGCTGCGGACGGGAAGTAGCCCCACTTGTTGCCCTTGCTGAACTTTGAAGAACCGTCGGCACGCAGGGTGACGGTAGCCAGATAGCGTCCCTTGTAACCGTACATTATACGGCCTAATGCCGACACCATGGAGTAAGCGGAGTATCCGTTGTTTGCCGTAACGGTCGCTGCATTGTTCACATTCCAATATCCAACGAACTCGTTGTTCAGATCCGTACCGCCTATTGAAAGGCTCTTGCCCTCGTAACTGCTCAACTCAAATACGGCGGTAGCGGTAAGATGGTGGTCGTTATTAAACGTTTTGTCGTAAGTGATGTTCTCGATGTTTTGCCATGTCACCCCATGGACACCAGAATTCGACATTGCGCTCAATACACTAGGACCTGTCAACGCAGAAGTGAAACTATAGCTCGGCGAATGGCTGTAGTTCAGGTACCCCTGTGCAGAAAACGTCAATCCGTCAATAATCTTGTACGTGAGGTTTACATTCCCATTGAAGTTGTAGTTATAGGAATCGTCATAGTTTTCCACGCGCCGGCCGTACGGGTTCGCGTCGACACTATTGTACGGGTCTGTATTATATATTCCTGTTTCAGGATCGCGCATCTCCATCGTAGGCGAATAATTCAGGAAAGTCATCATGTCGATGCTGCCATTGTGGCGGTGCGAATAGCCCATGTTGAGTTTCGTCGACATGGTAAGGCGGTCCGTAAGCTCGTTGTCCAGGTTGACACGCATTTGCGCCCGCTGGTTCTTGGTGGTAATGGTCATGGCCGACTGGTCAAGGAAGTTGGCGGATATGTAATAACGGTTTTTCTTACTACCTCCCGAAATGCTGACCCGGTAGTCCTGGCTCACTCCTGTCTGCAACATCAGTTCCTGCCAGTTTATGCCCTTCTGCCCGGTGCGGTAGGCCTCCATGTCCTCAGCCGATATGGTAGCGCCTCCTATATAATAATTCAGGGCCTGCGCATATTCGTAAGGCGAAAGCAAGTCATACTTCTTGATGATGTTCGAGATTCCGATATTTGCCTCGACCGAAATGCGGGGTTTGCCCTCCGCACCTTTTTTAGTCGTGATGAGAATTACGCCGTTGGCACCGCGCGAACCGTAAATGGCCGTGGCAGATGCGTCTTTCAGCACCTCGATAGAAGCAATGTCATCGGGGTTCATGTCAAGTCCGCCGCCAACCACACCATCGGTCACATACAATGGTTCGCACCCGGTATTAATAGAGGTGGTACCACGCACGCGGATTTTCACCCCGCCACCGGGCATACCATCGGTATTGGTCACCTGAACACCCGTGGCGCGACCTTGGAGGATCTCGCTCACACGCTTCACCGGCTGTTCCTTGTACTGCTTAGATGAGATGGACGAAACGGAACCCGTCAAGTCCGATTTCTTCACCGTACCGTAACCGATCACGACAACCTCATCCAGTTGCGCCAAATCTTCTTTAAGGGAAATCCGCAGGTTCGTGTCTTTCCCCAATGTCACCTCTTGCGCCTCGTAGCCTATATAAGAGATGTGTAAAACTGCACCTTCGGTGGCACGGATGACAAATTTCCCGTCCACATCGGTAATCGTACCTGTCGCTGTACCTTCTTGAGTGATGTTCACTCCAATCAAAGGTTCGCCGCTTACGGCATCCGTCACGACACCGTTATAGCTTTGCGTCACTTGTGCCCATGTTGAAGACACGGATACAAGCATGCACAAAAGTAAGCAGCTCAAAACTTTTCTTACATTGTTCATAATCGAATAATAGGATTAAGTAAATAATTAGTTATTAAAATAGGTTTATTCTGTTACAGCACAAAATTAGACAAGCGGTCTTTTATCTTACTCAATAATTAGTTATAAGGCGTCAAATATAGGCTTAAAGACATCAACAAATAATCTTAAAACATCAATAATTGTTCACTCCGGCTTGTTTTTGCCTGGAATATCCCTATATTTGAAACCGAATTAACATTTCCTCCCATGAGACACGCAGTTGCCACATTCTTCGCATTCTTGCTATGTTTGCCCATAAGCGCCATTCAAGAAACGCTTTCTTTCATCCCGTTCTCACTCAACGAAGGACTCACGCACTCCAGGGTACAATGCATTTTCTGTGACCATAAAGGAGTGGTATGGATCGGAACGAAAAACGGGCTCAACAGTTGGGACCAGTCGGAGCTAAAGAACTATTTCCACGAGCCCTCCGACCCGAAATCCTTGCCCGACAATTACATCAAGTTCATCACCGAAGGGGCCGACGGGAAACTATACTTGGCCACCGACTATGGGGTAGGCACGTTTGACCCGGTGCTTAAACAATTCACGCCACTCCTGCAAGAAGGAAAACCATTCGAAGCATGGAGTTGCCTGCGTGCCGACAGCGTTTTGTTGTTAGGCGGACGGAAAACGGTTTACCGGTACAACTACCAGGACAAATCGCTCGTCCCCATAATAGATGAAATAGAGGGCAACCCGAACAAATGCATCAACCACATCTCGCTTTGGGAGGGCCAAACATACATTGCCTCCAGCAAACGCGACGGCATCTGGATGTACGACCTGGGAAAGCAAACCATGTCACGCTGCCCGTTCGTGCAGGAGCGCAACATCTACAATATTTTTGTCGACAGCAAAAGGCGCCTGTATGTGTCTATTTATGGTAACGGCGTCTTCAGATACCGGCACGACGGGTCTTTTGACAGGCATTTCTCCATGCAAAACGGCGAGCTCACATACAACGTGGTATCCGACTTCGTGGAAAAGGACAGCATCATCTGGATGGGGACAGACGGAGGAGGAATCAACCTGCTGGACTTGCGTACCGACGAGGTGAAATACATAAAGCACATTCCAAGCGACCCCCATTCCCTGCCAAACAACTCCATCTTTTGCCTGTACAAAGACGAGAAAGAGAACATCTGGGGAGGAAGCGTGCATGGCGGGCTGTTCGCCATCATAAAGAACCACATCAAGACCTACAAGGACACGCCGCCAAACGTCCCCTATGGCCTCAGCGACCCTACGATCACCTCGTTGTACGAAGATGCCGACACGTTGTTGTGGATCGGCACCGATGGCGGAGGGCTCAACACCTATGACCAGCACACCAGGCTGTTCCGCCATTTCCCCGCCACAAACGGCAAGAAAGTGGTCTCCATCATCCCATTCTCACCGGGCAAACTGCTCATTTCATGCTTCAACGACGGGTTTTACCTTTTCGACAAACGCACGGCCCAAATCACCCCCTTTGCGCTCATAGACAAGCATACGACCCGGATAGAATTTTCCAGAGGAGACCTGGTGAACCTGTATGCCACTCCCGACGAAATCTACATTTTCGGCTCCAGCATCTACGTGTACGACCGGCATACCCATGAAGCCAAGCAGCTTCCCGTCCCGGATGAGTTGGAAACCGCCCAGTTCATGAACGCACAACCCTTCCATGAGGACGACCGCTACATCTACATTGTGGGCTATAAAAGCTTGTTGCAGATTGAGAAAGCCACGAAAAGCGTCACCTCGCTCTTCAACGTTGCGGACAACGAGTCGCTGACCGCGGCCTGTACTGACAAGCAGGGCAATTTCTGGATAGGCAGCAACTACGCCTTGTATCATTACAATTCCGTAAGCCACCGGAGCGAGAAAATGCGGAACATTCTGTTCCAGAACATCCAAAGCTTGACTCCGGACTACAAGGGCCGCATATGGATAGGAGCCAACAACATGCTGTTGGTCTACATCATAGACGAGAAACGGACCGTGATACTGGACGAAACGGACGGCGTGAAGCCCAACGGATACATCTTCACCCCCATGTCCATGTCGCTCAGCAGGAACATTTACTTGGGAGGAACGCAAGGGCTGACCGTGATAAACAAAGACATCGAGATATCGGACAACGACAAGCCCGTCGTGAACCTGCTCAGCATCAACTTGGACGGCAGGGACATCACCCGCGAGGCTTTGCAGCACAGGAGTCTGACCGTGCCCTACCAGCATTCATCCATCAGCTTCAAAGTGATTGTCGATGAAAGCACCCCCTTTTGCAAACACCTCTTCAACTACACCCTCGAAGGAGACGAGCCACGCAAATTCCAAAGCGCTTCCCGGAGCGTGGAACTGGGCACCTTGAAGCCCGGCCACTACACCCTGCTTGCCAGTTGCAGCACCAAGAGCAGCTGGAGCAAGCCCATGGAGCTGCTCGACATCCATGTCCAGCCGCCAACCTGGCAAAAGCCCTGGTTCATCGGCCTGTGCACACTCGTGTTCATCATGCTTTGCGCCTGCGGGGCATGGCTGCTGCAAAAGCGCATGGCGCGCAAATACAAACTCATACTGGCCAAGAACGAGCGCGACCAGGAGGAAAAGCTGCGCTTCATAGCCCGCCTGAACGATGTGATAGACAGTAACATCGACAAGCCCGACCTCGACAACCAGTTCTTGCAAAACGAAATGGCCATGGGCCGCACCTCGCTCTACAACAAGCTCAAACAAGCAACGGGCATGGGAACAAGCGAATACATCAACCAGCGCAAGATAGAAAAAGCGGAAAAACTGTTGCTGAACACCAACCTCAGTATCTCCGAAATATCCGACCGCTTGGGCTTCACCTATCAACGCTACTTCAGCACGCTCTTCAAAAAGACAAAGGGGATGTCGCCCTCGCAGTTCCGCAACCAGCAGGGCCTGACACGGAAGGCGAAAGACTGACGCACCAGAACCATAATCTTAAAACATTACCAAAGAATTCCTCATGAAAAAGTATTTTATTCTACTCCTTTTAGCGCTAACCGGCACAATGCTATCTGCCCAAGAAAAGTATAAGGTGTATTGTTCTTTAATCGGGGACGAGAATTCTCTTAAAAAGGGTATTGTGGACATCAGAATCGATTATGGGCAATCAGACTTAAAGGACAATAAGTTTGTGGATGAAAACGGGAAAGAAATAAAGTTCCGGACAATGGTTACCGCCATGAACTTCATGTCGAAATTAGGTTGGAACCTTGAACAAGTCTACAACCGCTATGATCAAACTAATAGTATCCACATCATCATTTGGGTATTATCGAAAGAAGTCTTTTCTGACGAAGAAATAACAGAAGGATTTCAAACCAAAAGGATGTTCAATGAAAAGATAAAAGAATAGAAAAGAGCCATCTCCTCGCGTGGCGAACAAAAAAAACAACGCTCCCCCACCCGCCAGGGGTGAAGGAGCGTGCCTTATGCGATATTCGCCCGCGTCGCGCTTAGGCGATGTTCGGGTTGATGGAGTTCCATTGGTCTACCGGGGGAAGTACGCCCATGGCAATCACTTCGTCACGCATTGCGCAGAGGTGTTCGTAGCTCTTCTTCAGGGCGGCCATTTCCTCGGCGGTACCGGCCACTTCCTCGTAAGCGGCACCGTTCTCCGTGATGGTCACTTCCATGGCCATCATGATGTGGTCCATGCCGCTGAACGACACGTAGCGGCCTGCGGGCCATTGGAATTCGGCTCCGCCCATGGCAGCGCGAATCATCTCAACCGACACGTAAGAGGGGCTCTGGAACGAGGAACGTCCGCGCAGGTTGATGATGTTGGCACCACCCTTCACGACCTTCTGCTGGATTTCGGCCCATTGCTCGGCGGTGAGCTTGTCCGTGCCGATGAGGTCGAGCAGCGGTGTGCCCTGTACCTTTGCGGTAGATGCGAACACGGCCATCTGTTCGCCATGGCCACCATAGGTGCGGCATCCCGTCACGTCGCTCTGGGGCACGCCGAAGTGCTTGGCCAGTTCGCTCTGCAGGCGGATGCTGTCGAGGGCGGCCAGCGTGGTTACTTGCGACGGCTTCAGGCCCGACCACAAGAGCGTAACCAGACCGGTGATGTCGGCCGGATTGAAGATAATGACCACGTGCTTCACGTCGGGGCAGTAAGCCTTGATGTCCTTGCCCAGCTGCTCGGCCACGCCGGCGTTGCCTTTCAGCAAGTCTTCACGCGTCATGCCCTGCTTGCGGGGTGCGCCACCCGAGGAGATGATATATTTCGCGTCGGTGAAAGCTTCCTTCACGTCGGTCGTGAAAGTCACGTTCACGCCTTCGAAACCACAGTGACGTATCTCTTCGGCCACGCCTTCCAGGCCCGGAGCATACACGTCGTACAAACAGATATTCGGCGTCAAGCGCATCATGGCGGCACATTGAGCCATGTTGGAACCTATCATTCCGGCGGCTCCAACGATCGTCAATTTCTCGTTCGTCAAAAATTCCATAACATTTAATTTTTAATTGGAACAAAACAGCTTATTCCGACGGCAAATTTACGAAAAAACATGTTCCGTTGAACCTCCAGACGAAATTAATGCATCGCAACCATGAAATCCGTGCAGAAACGGGCCTTCGTCCCGCACATACGCGGGGTGCGGACGCGACATGTCGCGGGCACGGACGCAACAGCCTGCGAGCGCGGGCGCAACGCGTTGCGAAGTGTCACCTGCGGCGTGCCTTGCGGCGGTCGGCCATGATGGCGTCGCTGTTTTCCTTGGCCCAGTCCATCAGCGCGTTGATGTGCGGCAGCAGGGAGTGGGCGCGCGGCGTGAGCGCATACTCCACGCGGGGCGGCACTTCGGGGTAGACGGTGCGGCTGACGTAGCCGTCGTCCTCCAAGGTGCGCAGCGTCACGGTCAGCATCTTCTGCGATATGTCGGGGATGGAGCGTTGCAGCTCCTTGAAGCGCGTGGCTTCCCGGCCCGCCCGGTCGAGGGTGTAGATGACCAGGAGCGACCACTTGTCGGCTATCCGCGAGAGGATGTTCCGTATGGGGCAGTCGGGAAACAGGGGGTCTTCTGTCATATTTCGTTCCATAACACGTTGCTTTTCAAATTGCTCTACAAAGGTAAGTAAATGAAACGGAAACAGCAAAAAACTTTTTTTCAAAAAAATGCGCCGCGCAACGCGCTCGCGCCCAGCAATAGTTACCTGCGCGTAAGTATCTGACACGCAAGTACCTACTTGACAAGACAGAATGCACGCGTTAACTTTGCAGCACGAAAAAGGATGTGTCAATATGGGGCTCGGCTATCGTTTCGCCCTGTCATCCTGAACAAAGTGAAGGATCCCCCGCGTTCCCTTGCCATTGGGAGATGCTTCACATGCGTTCAGCATGACGGCATGATGGACAAGCTGTTATTTGACACTCCCCGCAATGTGGAACCCATAACAAGCAAGACGATGAAAAAGACATTATTTATTCTGTTCAACCTTTTAACAACATTGACAATCATGGCACAGACAAAAGGACGATTCGAGGTGCACGACCTCGGCAACTTCAAGTTGCATGTGTATTACACCAACGACGTAATGGCCGACGCGAGCTACATCGTGGAGGGCACGGACTCGGTGGTGACGATGGAAGAGCCGCTGTTCAAGGACAACGTGGCCGAGTTCAATGCCTATCTGGACAAGCTGGGCAAACCCGTGGCACAACGCATCACCGACTACCACGTGGGCGGCACCGGGCACCACGACGTGGTGATGGCCCAAGGGATGCCCGCATTCGCGAAAGGCCCGGTGTACGGGGGCATGATGCAGGGCTTTGAAAAGAAGAGACTGTACCGAGGGAGAAAAACACCTGCCGCGTGCGTTTTTGTCGTCGAGAATCAAGTAGAGACGCGGCGCGCCACGTCTCTACACGGCACATGCTGAGGTCATCAGCGCGCAGCCCCGGCATCATCGGCGGGGCGTGAAGCGCAGGACACCTTCACGGCGTGAAAAAGGCCAAGCCTGTCTGAGCGAAGCGAGTTCTTGGTCTTTAGCCGTGAAGGTGCCCGGAGCAGTCCCGACGGTGCAGCCGGCAGCCTTTCTTCTTGGTACCTTCTTCTTTCGTCTGCACGAAAGAAGAAGTACACTATCTATCATACTGAACGCATGTGAATCAGACAGAGACGCGGCGTGCCACGTCTCTACATGCCGAGGCCTTCCGTGCGCAGCCCCCACACGCCTTGGGTTCCCTCCCCTACGGAGGAGGGGATTGGGGGAGAGGCCTGTCCCCTCCCCTTCGGAGGAGGGTTAGGGAGGAACCCTCCTAATACTTAAAACTACTTCCCCCCAGAAACTCACGCAACAGCGAGGTGGGCGGAATCTCCTTGTCCTGCACGGGGGTGAAGTACTTGATGAACTTCAGCAGGCGATAGGCCTCGGCATATTCGGGACAGTTACGCGGCACGCTGTTCAGTATGGGCTCGGCGTGGTAGCGCAGCACGGCGAACTCGAACAGCAGGGCCGAGTTGAACATCACGTCCGCGTTCTCCTGGTAAGGGAATATCCACTTGTCCTCGCCGGCACGCACGCTGGGCCAGCGCGAGATGGTCTCGCGTGCTGAGCAGCCGCGGTAGTTGAAGTCGCGGATGATGCGGCGCAGCAGGCGGTTGTCCGTCGTGGGAATCCAGTTGTGGTCGTCCAGCGAGATGGTGGTCAGGGCGGAGACATATATCTTGAACTTGTTCTCGTCGGGAATCTGAGGCGTCAGGTCGGGATTGAGCGCGTGGATGCCTTCGAGGATGAGCACCGTGTTGCGGTCGAGGCGCAGCTTCTCGCCGCGGAACTCCTGCTTGCCGGTCATGAAGTTATAGCGCGGCAGCTCCACTTCCTCGCCGTTGAGCAGGGCGCGCAGTTGCTTGTTGAACAGCTGGAGGTCGAGGGCATAGAGCGACTCGTAGTCATAGTTACCGTGCTCGTCCTTGGGCGTCTTTTCGCGGTCCACGAAGTAATCGTCCAGCGAGATGGGGTAAGGACGCAGGCCGTTGGTCATCAGCTGCACGGAGAGGCGCTTGCTGAAGGTGGTCTTGCCGGACGACGATGGACCGGCTATCAGCACCAGGCGTCCTTGCCCGCAGTCGGCCTGGCAGCGGCGATAGATTTCGTCGGCTATTTGGGCGATTTTCTTCTCCTGCAAGGCTTCGGCCACTTTGATGAGGTCGGTGGCCAGTCCCTTCTGACAGGCCAGGTTGAAATCGCCCACATTGCTCAGTCCCATGATGTGGTTCCAATGCAGATGCTCCTTGAAGATGTCCAGCATCTTCTCCTGCTTGACCATCTCCTCCAGCACCAGCGG